>NZ_QTQN01000020.1:0-145242 GCF_003853755.1 Burkholderia sp. Bp8984 | reverse complement strand
GTAGATCTCGATGTCGTCGTCGTTGACCGTGTTCGCCGGCAGCAGCGAGATCACGCCGTTCGCGGTCAGCCAGCGGCCCTGGATCAGGCGCGCGAGCATCGACTTCGCGTCGGAGAACACCCGCCGCGCCGATTCGCCGACGATCTCGTCGTTCAGGATCGCCGGGTACGGGCCCGCGAGATCCCAGGTCTGGAAGAACGGGCCCCAGTCGATGTAGTTCGCGAGTTCGTTCAGGTCGTAATTCTTGAACACGCGGCGGCCGATGAACTTCGGCTTCACGGGCTGGTAGCCCGCCCAGTCGATCTTCGTCTTGTTCGCGCGCGCCTGCTCGAGCGTGACCATCGGCTGCGCCTTGCGGTTCGCGTGCTGGTCGCGGATCCGGTCGTAATCGGACTTCAGTTCGTCGAGGTACTTCGCCGCCCCTTCGTCCGACAGCAGGTTCGACGCGACCGACACCGAGCGCGACGCGTCCGGCACGTAGACGACCGGGCCTTCGTAGTGCGGCGCGATCTTCACGGCCGTGTGCACGCGCGAGGTCGTCGCGCCGCCGATCAGCAGCGGGATCTTCTTCACGCGGAAGTAGTCGTCGCGCTGCATTTCGGACGCGACGTACGCCATTTCCTCGAGGCTCGGCGTGATGAGGCCCGACAGCCCGATGATGTCCGCGCCCTCGACCTTCGCCTTCGCGAGGATCTCGTTGCACGGGACCATCACGCCCATGTTGACCACTTCGAAGTTGTTGCACTGGAGCACGACCGACACGATGTTCTTGCCGATGTCGTGCACGTCGCCCTTCACGGTCGCGATGACGATCTTGCCCTTCGCGCGCACGTCGCCGCCCGCTTCCGCGAGCAGCCGCTTTTCTTCCTCGATGAACGGGATCAGGTGCGCGACGGCCTGCTTCATCACACGCGCCGACTTCACGACCTGCGGCAGGAACATCTTGCCCTGGCCGAACAGGTCGCCGACGATGTTCATCCCGTCCATCAGCGGGCCTTCGATCACGTTGATCGGGCGTCCGCCGGCCGCGGCGATCTTCGCGCGGACTTCCTCGGTATCCTCGACGATGAAGTTCGTGATGCCGTGCACGAGCGCATGCGAAAGCCGCTTCTCGACCGGCTGGTTGCGCCACTCGAGGTTCTCTTCCTTCTTCGCGCCGCCCGCCTTGAACTTGTCGGCGATCTCGAGCAGTCGGTCGGTCGAATCGTCGCGGCGGTTCAGGATCACGTCCTCGACGCGCTCGCGCAGCTCCGGGTCGAGATCGGCGTACACGCCGAGCTGGCCTGCGTTCACGATGCCCATGTCCATGCCCGCCTGGATCGCGTGGTACAGGAACACGGTGTGGATCGCCTCGCGCACCGGGTCGTTGCCGCGGAACGAGAACGACACGTTCGACACGCCGCCGCTCACCTTCGCGTACGGCAGGTTCTGCTTGATCCAGCGGGTCGCCTCGATGAAGTCGACCGCGTAGTTGTTGTGCTCCTCGATGCCGGTCGCGACCGCGAAGATGTTCGGGTCGAAGATGATGTCTTCCGGCGGGAAGCCGACTTCGTTCACGAGGAAGTCGTACGAGCGCTTGCAGATCTCGGTCTTGCGTGCGTAGGTATCGGCCTGGCCCGTCTCGTCGAATGCCATCACGACCGCGGCCGCGCCGTAGCGGCGGATCAGGTTCGCGTGGCGGCGGAACGCGTCCTCGCCTTCCTTCAGCGAGATCGAGTTCACGATCGCCTTGCCCTGCACGCACTTGAGGCCGGCTTCGATGACTTCCCACTTCGACGAGTCGATCATGATCGGCACGCGCGCGATGTCCGGCTCGGACGCGATCAGGTTCAGGAAGCGCACCATCGCCGCCTTCGAATCGAGCATCGCCTCGTCCATGTTGATGTCGATCACCTGCGCGCCGTTCTCGACCTGCTGGCGCGCCACCGCGAGCGCCTCGTCGAACTGGCCGTTGAGGATCATCCGCGCGAATGCCTTCGAGCCGGTGACGTTGGTGCGTTCACCGACGTTGATGAAGAGCGTTCCGGACGTGACGTTGAACGGCTCGAGGCCGGCAAGGCGCATCATGTGATCGGTCATGGCGGTGCGAATTCGTATGAGGTAGGGCGGGCGTTGATGCGGTCGGTCAGGCGGCGTCGCTGTACTGGCTCGGCCAGCGGCGCGGTTTCACGTCGGCGAGCGCCTTCGCGATCTCGGCGATGTGCTCGGGCGTCGTGCCGCAGCAGCCGCCCGCGAGATTCACGAGCCCGGCCTGCGCGAATTCCTTCAGGAGGCCCGACGTGACGTCCGGCGTCTCGTCGAAGCCGGTGTCGCTCATCGGGTTCGGCAGGCCCGCGTTCGGGTAGCACGACACGTAGGTGTCGCACAGCTTCGCGAGCTCGGCGATGTACGGGCGCATCAGCGCCGCGCCGAGCGCGCAGTTCAGGCCGAACGTGAGCGGCTTCGCGTGGCGCAGCGAATTCCAGAACGCCTCGACCGTCTGGCCCGACAGGATGCGGCCAGATGCGTCGGTGACGGTGCCCGAGATCATGATCGGCAGGCGCTCGCCGGTGTCTTCGAACAGTTCGTCGAGCGCGAAGAGGGCGGCCTTCGCGTTCAGCGTGTCGAAGATCGTCTCGACGAGGAACAGGTCGACGCCGCCGTCGAGCAGCGCCTTCGCCTGCTGGTAATACGCGTCGCGCAGCTCGTCGAACGTGACGTTGCGCGCGCCCGGGTCGTTGACGTCCGGCGAGATGCTCGCCGTCTTCGGCGTCGGCCCGATCGCGCCCGCGACGAAGCGCGGTTTGTCGGGCGTCGCGTAGCGGGCCGCCGATTCGCGCGCGAGCCGCGCCGATTCGACGTTCATCTCGACGACGAGGTCTTCCATCCCGTAGTCGGCCTGAGCGACCGTCGTCGCGCCGAAGGTGTTGGTTTCGACGATGTCCGCGCCGGCCGCGAAGTACTGGTCGTGGATCTCGCTGATGATCTGCGGCTGCGTGAGCGACAGCAGTTCGTTGTTGCCCTTGATGTCGCGCGGGAAATCCTTGAAGCGCTCGCCGCGATACGCGGCCTCGTCGAGCTTGTAGCGCTGGATCATCGTGCCCATCGCGCCGTCGAGGATCAGGATGCGCGATTTCAGCAGCGCGGGCAGTGCGGCGCCACGCGTGTAGGGCGCGTCGAGCGGGGCGGAAGCGGCGAGAGGAGTCGCAGACATGGGCGAGAGACCGGCGAAGACGGGAAAACCGTCATTGTAGCCGGTGCGCCGGGGCGCCGCCCGGCCTCGCGCGGCGCGCAGCCGGCCGGCGCGGCATGCGGGTGGCGCGCACGGTCGTGGTGCAGGCAACGGTGCGGGCCCGATGCCTGCGTGCGTGCGGTCTGCGCGCAATGAACGTGCGTACCCGTATGCGGGTCGCGCACCGGCCGCATCAAACGAAAACCCCCGCCCGGCGAACCGGACGGGGGCTTGGATCGGAGTGCTCGCGGCGCCGCTTCAGTGCGGCGAATGGCCCGGCGATGCGCCGGGCCGCGGGTCGTCAGTGCAGGACGACGGGCATCATCATCAGGCTGTCGAACTGTCCGAGGAATTCGTCCACTTCGTCGAGCGACGGTTCATCCTCGATCAGCTGCTTCACGTGTGCGCGGAATCGTTCGGCGAGCTCGCCGTCGATGAAGATCTCGCGCTGGGCGTTCTTGTCGACGATTTCGTATCCGCCGGCATTCATCAGATGGTGGCCGGCCTGCGGCGCAAATTCGACGACGCAGTAGTTGGGGCTGTTGTAGATCATTTGCATGGCGGCACTCCTCTTCGCAGTGGCATCTGGCCTTGTTGTCCCGTAGGTGGGGCGGGCTGTGCCGGTTTCAAGGGGCTTGCGCTGCACACCCCGTTCTCCCGTTTGCGTGGGGTGTATCGGTTAGAAACCAATGTCTATCAAACGTTTCTTATTGTGATCCCGTGGACTGAAATAGTTGTTAAAGAGTGTCATCGGCCATTTCGGCGAGTCCTTTAATCGGTCGAAATTGCCGATTGGTCGATCTCACGGCGCGGACGGCGCCGAGACGGGCGATGCAGCCGCGGATGCGGGCGGTTGCACGACCGGCTGCGGGGCGGGTTGTGCCGGCTCCGCGGCCGGTGTGCTGGCAGGCGCGTTGGTTGCGCCTTCCTTCGTTGCGCCTTGCGTCGCGCCGGCGGTCGGTGCATCCGGCGGGGCGAGCCGGCCGTGCCACAGCAGCTCGATCTGCGAACCGTTCGGTTCCGATTGTACGAGCCTCGCGGGCAGCCAGTCGAGCGACGGCGCGAGCCACATGTCGATGCGGCGCGTGTCGCCGTCGCGGCGTGGCAGCCGCATGAAATGGCGTGCCCGGATGATGCCGGCCTGCGTCTGCACGTCCTCGTCGCCGATCACCGTGATCGGCCAGGTCTCGCCGCTGTTGTTGTCGATCACGAAGAACTGTTGCGTGACGCCCGGCTTGTACGTGGCCGGATTGCCGCGCACGAGCCCCGACAGCTGCATCAGCATGCTGAAGCGATCCTGCACGCCGTCGGGCAGCGGCGCGTTGTTCGGCGTGCGCGTGAAGACCACCTGGCGGATCTCGCGGTTGAAGATCGCGATGTCCTCGGGCCGCTTGCCGCGCTTCTCGACATAGCGGTCGGGCGCGACGCCGAATGCGTCGATGCGGCCTTCGCTGTGGTAGGAGAACGGGCCGACGAACGGCACCGGCATCGACACCGACAGATCGTAGGTGCGCCCGTCGGTGCGCCAGTGGATCGTGCCGATCATGTTCTGCATCCCGTTGTAGAACGTGTCGTACTGCAGGTCGCCGGGCGGCGGCGCCGCGAACTTCACGCCGCTCGTCGCGGAGCCCGGCGTCGCGGCACTGGCGCCACCGGCGGCATCGCCGGACGATGCCGCGTGCGCGCCGGATGCGCCTGTCGTGCCGCTCGCGGCGGAGGCGGCGGCCGGCGGCGGCTCGCCGTGCTCGGCCGTCTGCGTCGACGTGAGGACCGGCTCGGGCGACGGCGCGGGCTTCGGTGCAGGCTTCGGCGTGGCGGGAGCCGGTTTCGCCGGCGCCTGCTCGGCCGGATGTTCTATCGGATGTTCGGCCGGCTTGGGTGCAGGCTGGCGCTCGATCGGTTGCGGCTTCAGCAATTCGATCTGCACCGGTATCGCGGCGGGCGCGGGCGGCGTGAACGCGTCGCGGCTGCGCGTCAGCCACAAGGCCGCAAGCGCGTGCAGCACCAGCACGACCACGAGCGCGATGCCCACGCGCAGCCAGCGGCGGGGCGGGGCGTGACGAGGACGGGTGTCGGCAGGCGGCATCGGCGAAACGGTACAGGGTTGGGGCGGTCGCGGCGCGCAGCGCGCGTCACAGCCGTCGGACCGCCGGATGCGCCGCGCGTTCGCGGTACATCGCGCGGGTGTCGCACGTGTGTAGCGCGCCCGGCGTGTCAGGCGTGTCAGGCGTGTCAGGCGTCGCGCGCGTCCGGACTATAGCCGAGTTCGTAGGACAGTTTCTGCGCGCAGGCACGCAGCGCGGTGTCGATTTCGCCGCCCCACGCGATGTCGAACATGCCTTCCTGGCCGAGCGCGACGATCGCGAGCGCGAGTTCGCCGACCGCGTCGAACACCGGCATGCAGAACGCATGGATCGTCGGCAGCAGCATCCCTTCGACGCGCGCGGCCTGATGCGCACGCACGTCGGCGAGCACCGCCTCGACCTCGTCGAGCGTGCGCGGGCCGCCGTGATGCGGCGAGCGGCGCGTGTCGGCGAGCTCGCGTTCGAGCATCGCCGCGGTCTTGCTGCGCGGCAGGTACGCGGCGAACAGCAGGCCCGTCGCGGAGCCGAGCAGCGGCATCACGTCGCCGAGCTTCAGCGACGCCTTCGCGGGATGGCTAGATTCCATCCAGTGCACGATCGTCGGCCCCTGGTTGCCCCACACCGCGATGCCGACCGTCTGGTCGACGCGGTCGCGCAGCTCCGTCAGCGCGATCCGCGCGAGCTTCACGCCGTCGACGCGCGCGAGCCGCGCGAGCCCCATTTGCAGCGCGAAGCCGCCGAGCTCGTAGCGGCCCGACACGGGATCCTGCGACACGACGCCGAGCCGCGAGAAGCTGACCAGGTAGCGGTGCGCCTTCGCCGGGCTCATGCCCGCGCGCTGCGCGAGGTCGCGCAGCATCATCGCGCGCGGCTCGCTCGTGAGCACATCGAGCAGGCGGAAGCCGACCTCGATCGACTGGATGCCGGAACGGAGCTTCTCGCCGCCTTCACCGTGTTCGCCGGCGCCGGTGTCGTCGGTGTCGGAATCGGCGGGATCGTCGTCGGGAAGCGTGTTGGCAGGCATGGGCAACGGGGGCGCGACAAGGCGGCAAGGGTCGGGACGAAAACGGCGCGCACGATCGTGGCGCGCCGCACGGATTCACCATCGTAAAATAGATTCCCTCCATCGTCACTAAAACGGCAGATACCCCATGAAACTTGCATCGCTGAAGGACGGCACGCGCGACGGCCAGCTGATCGTCGTGTCGCGCGACCTGCACACCGCGGCGATCGCCGATGCGATCGCACCGACGCTGCAGCGCGTCCTCGACGACTGGGCGTTCTACGCGCCGCAACTGCGCGACCTTTACGACGCGCTGAACCACGGCCGCGCACGCAACGCATTCGCGTTCGATCCGGCGAACTGCATGGCGCCGCTGCCGCGCGCGTTCCAGTGGGCCGACGGCTCCGCGTACGTGAACCACGTCGAGCTCGTGCGTCGCGCGCGCGGCGCCGAGATGCCGCCGGAGTTCTGGACCGATCCGCTGATGTACCAGGGCGGCAGCGACGATTTCCTCGGCGCGCGCGACGACATCGTGTGTCCGTCCGAGGAATGGGGCATCGACTTCGAGGCCGAAGTCGCGGTGATCACCGGCGACGTGCCGATGAGCGCGTCGCCGGACGACGCGCTGAAGGCCGTGCGGCTCGTCACGCTCGTGAACGACGTGTCGCTGCGCAACCTGATTCCGGCCGAGCTCGCGAAGGGCTTCGGCTTCTTCCAGAGCAAGCCGGCCACCGCGTTCGCACCGGTCGCGGTGACGCTCGACGAGCTCGGCGACGAATGGCGCGAAGGCCGCGTGCACCGGCCGATGATCGTCCACTGGAACGGCAGGAAGGTTGGCCAGCCCGACGCGGGCACCGACATGGTGTTCCACTTCGGCCAGTTGATCGCGCACGCGGCGAAGACGCGTAACCTGCGTGCCGGCTCGATCGTCGGCTCGGGCACGGTGTCGAACAAGGACGCGAAGCGCGGCTACTGCTGCATCGCCGAGAAGCGCTGCCTCGAGACGATCGAGCACGGCGCGCCGCAGACCGAATTCATGCGCTACGGCGACACCGTGCGCATCGAGATGTTCGACGCGGCCGGCAAGTCGATCTTCGGCGCGATCGAGCAGGCGGTCGCGCCGCCCGACGGCGCGGCCTGACGCAAACGCGCCAGTCGACGCGAAACCCGGTCCCGGCCCGCGCGCCGGGTTTCGCCTGATGTTTGCCCGCGCGGGCTTGGCTACACTCGATTCAGGCGCTTCAGGCGTCTCGAGAACCCCGGAGCTGCGCATGGCCGATCTCGCCGCATACGGCGGTTACGAAGCACTGAAGGTGACACGCCGCGATCACGGCGTGCTCGACATCGTGATGAGCGGCGAGGGCGCGAACCGCAGCGGCCTCGCGACTGCGAACGAGCGCATGCATCGCGAGCTCGCCGACATCTGGCGCGACGTCGACCGCGATCCCGACACGCGCGTCGCGGTGATCCGCGGCGAGGGCAAGGGCTTTTCGGCGGGCGGCGATCTTGCGCTCGTCGAGGCGATGGCGAACGACTTCGACGTGCGCGCGCGTGTGTGGCGCGAGGCGCGCGACCTCGTCTACAACGTGATCAACTGCAGCAAGCCGATCGTGTCCGCGATGCACGGCCCGGCCGTCGGCGCGGGGCTCGTCGCCGGACTGCTCGCCGACATCTCGATCGCCGCGAGGGACGCGCGCATCATCGACGGCCATACGCGGCTCGGCGTCGCGGCCGGCGATCACGCGGCGATCGTGTGGCCGCTGTTGTGCGGGATGGCGAAGGCGAAGTACTACCTGCTGCTGTGCGAACCGGTGAGCGGCGAGGAGGCCGAGCGGATCGGCCTCGTGTCGCTCGCGGTCGAGCCGGCCGACCTGCTGCCGAAGGCGTACGAAGTCGCGGAGCGGCTCGCGCACGGATCGCAGTCGGCGATCCGCTGGACCAAGTACGCGCTGAACAACTGGCTGCGCAGCGCCGGGCCGACGTTCGATACGTCGCTCGCACTCGAATTCATGGGCTTCTCCGGGCCCGACGTGCAGGAAGGCATCCGCTCGCTGCGCGAGCGGCGCCCGCCCGACTTCCCCGGCGACGCACCGTTCTGACGCGCGTTATGATCGAACCAAAGGCGGCCGCTCGATCCGTGCCGGCCGCTTCGCTCCCCCAGTCAACCAGGACGCCCGTATGACGACCGATGCCCCCGGCTCCAATCCTTTCGCCGGCTTTGCCGGTTTCAAGCCTGCCGACA
This sequence comes from Burkholderia sp. Bp8984, assembly GCF_003853755.1. Classification (NCBI taxonomy): domain Bacteria; kingdom Pseudomonadati; phylum Pseudomonadota; class Betaproteobacteria; order Burkholderiales; family Burkholderiaceae; genus Burkholderia; species Burkholderia sp. Bp8984. Next base: position 136,702 of record NZ_QTQN01000020.1, on the reverse strand, counting down.
TGCTCGACCGGATGTGGGACATGATGCGGATGACGCCGTTCGGCGGGATGGCGTCGTTTCCCGGCACCGCGTCGGGGCTGCCGCCTTCGCTGTCGAGCATGTCCGACATGATGGCGCCGCTCACGCGAGTCGAGGAACTCGACAAGCGGATCACCGATCTGCGTGCGGTCGAGCAATGGCTCAAGCTCAATCTCGGGATGCTGCAGTCCGCGATCCAGGCACTCGAGGTGCAGCGCGCGACGCTCGCGACGCTGCGCGCGTTCGGCGCGTTCGCGCAAAGCTCGATGTCGGCGGCCGAGGAGGCCGCGGTTGCGGCCGCGCAAGCGGCGTCCGCGCCGCGCGCCGACGCTCAGCAAGCGCCGGACGCCGCCGCGGACGCGCCGCCGGCTGGCGACGCCGCGCAACAGGCGTTCGATCCGGCCGGCTGGTGGAATCTGCTGCAGGCGCAGTTCAACCAGCTCGCGAGCCTCGCGATGACGCAGCCGGGGGCGCAGCCCGCGGCACCGGACGACGCAGCACCGCCCGAGCAGGCCGCACCGGCCGCGCGGGCGGCACAGCCCGCGCCGGCCGCGGCCGCCGCGCCGCGCAAGCCGGCCGCGAAGCGCGCGAAGCCGGCCGATTCGGCCGCGGCGCGCGCGGCAGCCGCTTCGTCGCCCGAAACGCGTCCGCCGAAGCGCTCGACGTGACGCGAACCGGATAGCAGGTCGATCATGCGGCTCGCGCTCGTGCTGATGGGAGGCGGCGCACGCGCCGCCTATCAGGTCGGCGTGCTGAAGGCGCTGGCCGAAATCGCGCGCGAGGCCGATCCGAACCGGCAGACGGTGCCGTTCACGGTGGTCTGCGGGTCATCGGCCGGCGCGATCAATGCGACGTCGATCGCAAGCCATGCTGACGACTTTTCGCACGGCGTGCGGCGCCTGCTCGAATTCTGGGAGCCGCTGCGCGCGGACTACGTGTATCGCACCGACTGGCTCGGCATCGCCGCGGCGGGCGCACGCTGGCTCGCGACGATGACCTTCGGCTGGGCGGCGCGCCGCTCGCCGCGCGGGCTGCTCGACAACGCGCCGCTCGCGCACCTGCTGCAGCGCGAGCTGAGCTTCCACCGGATCGAGCAGATGCTCGAGGCCCGCCTGCTGCATGCGCTGTCGGTGACGGCGCTCAGCTATTCGAGCGGCCGGCACCTGACCTTCTACCAGGCCGCCGAGCCGATCCAGGCATGGCGGCGCGCGCAGCGCACCGCACGGCTCGTCGATCTGTCGGCGTCGCACCTGCTCGCGTCGTCGGCCATTCCGTTCGTGTTCCCGGCCGTGCCGCTCGTGCTCGACGGCCAGATCGAATACTTCGGCGACGGGTCGATCCGCCAGGTCGCGCCGCTGTCGCCGGCGATCCACTTCGGCGCGGACCGGATCGTCGTCGTCGGCGCGGCCGATCCGCGGCCCGAAATTCCCGCCGCGAACGGCTCGGGGCTGGTGCGCGGTTACCCGACGCCCGCGCAGATCGGCCAGCAGGTGCTCGCGAGCGTGTTTCTCGACTCGATCGGCTCGGACATCGAGCGGATCGAGCACATCAACCGGATGATCGAGCATTTGCCGCACCAGGTCGAAGTCGACAGCGGCTGGCGGCACGTCGACGTGCTCGCGATCGCGCCGTCCGAGCGCATCGAGCTGATCGCCGCGAAACACCTGAAGCAGATGCCGGCGACGATGCGCGGGCTGCTCGGCGCGATCGGCGGCAGCCAGCCCGCCGGCGCGTCGTTCGCGAGCTACCTGTTGTTCGAGGAGGCGTTCACGCGCGAGCTGATCGAACTCGGCTACCGCGACGGACGCGCGCAGCGCGACACGCTGGCGGACTGGATCGCCCGGGCCGACGGCGGCAGCGCGCCGGCGGCCGGCACGCCGCCCGAAGGCGGTCTCGCGACAGGCGAAATACGGGTCTGACCGACAGGCCCGGGCAGGCCCGAAAGCGACTCAGCTTACATTTCGGTTGCGTTTTCGCGACGGGGCCTGCGACCGATCGCCGCACCGCCGTTGGCGGCCCGCGACCGGTTCCGCGTCTCGGAACCGTCATGTGTGCGTGCTATCATGGCCGCCGCCGTATACACCATATCGAGCAGCCCGCCGGTCCGGCGGTCGCACGGGAACCCGTCCGGGGACCGCGTGGCGCCGGGCGGGCTCGCCACCGAGCCGGCCTGCGCCGGCCCCCACATCAGGCACGCGCGGTCGGTTCCGTTCGAGCGGAGCGGGGTCGCGGCGTGCTTCAAGGCGGCTACGCGGCCGCCCGGCTGCCGAACGCGGAATCTGCGTCCGGGGGCTGGATTCACGCGTAAAATTAGAGTCTTGGCTGCAAAAAGCGCGTTCGCGCGCCCGCGCGGCAACAGTCACGTTTAGAGAAGTCGCATTGCGCAGAACAGGGGTGGGACCATCATGAACACCATGCTTTATCCGGAACTTTACAGGTCGCTCGAAGCTGTCCGCTGGGACATGGAGAAGGACATTCCGTGGGACAAGTTCGACGCTTCGCTGCTCACCGACGAGCAGGCGAAGACGATCAAGATGAACGCGATCACCGAATGGTCGGCGCTGCCCGCGACGGAAATGTTCCTGCGCGACAACCAGCACGACAGCGACTTCTCAGCGTTCATGAGCGTGTGGTTCTTCGAGGAGCAGAAGCATTCGCTCGTGCTGATGGAATACCTGCGCCGCTTCCGGCCGGAAATGGTGCCGACCGAAGAGGAACTGCACGCGGTGCGCTTCGAGTTCGACCCGGCGCCGCCGCTCGAGACGCTGATGCTGCACTTCTGCGGCGAGATCCGCCTGAACCACTGGTATCGCTGCGCGGCCGACTGGCACACCGAGCCGGTCATCAAGCACATCTACGAAACGATCTCGCGCGATGAAGCGCGCCACGGCGGCGCTTACCTGCGCTACATGAAGAAGGCGCTGAACAACTGCGGCGACGTCGCGCGCGCGGCGTTCGCGAAGATCGGCGTGCTGATGGCGTCGGCGCGCCGCACCGAGAAGCCGCTGCACCCGACCAACCTGCACGTGAACCAGGCGCTGTTCCCGCGCGACACCGTGCAGTCGCGCCTGCCCGATCCGGAATGGCTCGAGCGCTGGCTCGACGAGCAGATCCGTTTCGACGGCGAGTGGGAAAAGAAGGTCGTCGAGCGGATCCTGCACAACCTGTCGATCCTGTTCGAGCGCACCTTCGCGACCGCGCAGGAACTGAACCGCTATCGCAAGGAAGTCACCGGCCGCCTGCAGTCCGAAAGCGGCCCGTCGTCGGCCGCGCAACCGGCCTGAGGCCGCGCGGCGTCGCAGCCGGCGTGAAGCGCCGCCGGCCGCGCTCGCCGCCCCGTATTCCCGCATGAAGCCCGCCCGGCGATCCGGCGGGCTTTTTATCTGGCGCCGCCGTGTTCCGTCGCGACGTGCACCGCGCGCCGCTCACGCCATCCGAAATCCATCATGTCCGCTACCTTCGAACGCAAGCTGATCACCCGTGACGCCCTGGTTGCGCTGCGCGCTTCGCTGCCTTCGCCCGTCGTGTTCACGAACGGCGTGTTCGACATCCTGCACCGTGGCCACGTCACCTATCTCGCCGATGCGAAGGCGCTCGGCGCATGCCTGATCGTCGGCGTGAACAGCGATGCGTCGGTGCGCATGCTCGGCAAGGGCGACGACCGGCCGATCAACCGCGAGGACGACCGCATGGCGCTGCTCGCGGCGCTGGAAAGCGTCGACTGGGTCGTGAAGTTCGAGGAGAAGACGCCGGTGTCGCTGATCGAGGCCGTCCGTCCGGACATTCTCGTGAAGGGCGGCGACTACGACATGGACGCGCTGCCGGAATCGGCGATCGTGCGCGGCTGGGGCGGGCGGGCGCTCGCGATTCCGTTCGAGCACGACCGCTCGACCACCGCGCTGCTGAAGAAGGTGCGCGCGCAGCAGTCCTGATGCGGGTGCCGCGCCGTCAGGGCGCGGATGCCGCGAACGGCTCGGCCGTAACGGCCGGCGCGCCGATCGGGCCGCCGATCACGGGCTGATCGGCCGCCTGCGCGAGCGGCATCGCATGCAGCGCCTCGGGCCGCACCTGCCGGGACAGCACGCCCGGTTCGCGCGGACCGGCCGCCGGCAGCGGCCCGAACACGCCGCGCACGGCGACGAACGCGAGCAGGTTCGCGAGAAAGAGAACAGCGATCAGCCAGCGCAGCATCGTCGACACTCCCCGTCGTCGTTCAGTCGTTCAGTCGTTCAGTCGTTCAGTCGTTCAGTCGTTCAGTCGGGACGGTCGCACGGCGGGCGTCGTCGTCGCCGGCGATCGTTCGCGTCGGCCGGGGCCGCATGCGGCCGGGCTCTCCGCAGGGGCGCCAGGCACCGGCGCCCGTTTTTCCATCGTCACCGCGACGAAGCCCGCAGCCGGGCATCCGTCGATGCGGCCGGCGCGATGCCGGCCGGTTTTACGTCAATCCTGCGCCGCCGCTTCCACGGCGATCAGCGCAAGCCCGGACAGGATCAGCGCATCGTGCCGCGTATGCGGCAGCGTCAGCGCACGCGCGACGTCGTCGGCCGCACCGCCTGCCAGCACGAGCCGCACGGGGGCCTGCCACGCATCGGCGAGATCGCGCCACGCGCGTTCGATCAGCCCCGCCTGCGCGTACAGGCAACCGGCCGACAGCGAGCGCGGCGTATCGACCTGGAACGGCTCGGCCTGCGCACCCGCGAGCAGCCCGCTCGCGATGTCGGTGGTCAGCGTCGGCAATTGCGCGGTGTGCGTGCCGAGCGCGCGCATCATCAACGCCCAGCCCGGCGCGATCAGCCCGCCGGTGAAACGACCGTCCGCACGCAGCGCTTCGAGCGTCGTCGCCGTGCCGAACGTCGCGATCAGCAGATGCTCGCCCGGAAACGCCGCATGCGCGCCGATCAAACCGGCCCAGCGATCGCTGCCGAGCTGTTCGGGCGTCGTATAGCCGTTCGTCACGCCGCATTGCGCGGGCCGCGAGCGGATCGTCGTGCGCGGCAGGCCGGGCCAACGGGCGTCGAGCAGCGCGTCGAGCCGGGCGGCCACGTCGGCACCCGCGACGTTCGAGATCCATGCGCCGCGCGGACGCGGCACGGCCGACCAGTCGGGGTCGGCGCCGCCGTCGCGCGTATGGCCGAACGCGCCGGTGTCGACGAGCGTGCGCTGCGCGTCGGCGAGCGCCCACTTGATCCGGCTGTTGCCGGCGTCGATCAGCAGATGCGGTTCGTTCATTGCGCTTCGCGCAGCGATACGTCGCCGGCCGCGATCGCCCGCACGCCATCGGGCGTGTCGAGCAGCAACTGGCCGGTCGCGTCGATGCCGGTCGCGATGCCGCGCGCGCGTTCGACACCCTGTTCGAGCAGCACGACTTCGCGCCCCGCGTATGCGTGCAGCGCGTGCCAGCGCGGCAGGAACGGCGCGAGCCCGTCGGTGCCGAACTGCGCGAGGGCGGGGGTGAGCGCGTTCAGCGCGGCGGCGAGCGTATCGGTGAGGTTGGCCGATGCGCACGCGGCCGACAGCGCGGCCGGCGGCAGCCCGCTCGCGAGCGTCGCTTCGCGCGCGCGCAGCGCGTCGACCTGCGCGGCGACGGCTTCCGCGCCGCGCACGTTGATGCCGAAGCCGATCACGACGGCGGTCGCGTCGGCGGTGGTCCAGACGGTTTCGATCAGGATCCCGGCGAGCTTGCCGACGATGCGCGGCGTGCCGTCGTCGGTGACCGTCAGCAGCAGGTCGTTCGGCCATTTCAGCGCGACGCGCGTGCGGGCGTCGAGCGGCAGCGCGGCGAGCCCTTCCGCGAGCGCGACGCCGATCGCGATGCTGAGGCCGCCGAGCGCGTCCACGGGGCGCGGCACGATGCAGCCGACCGAGCACAGCAGCGCGTTGCCGGGCTGCGCGAACCACGGGCGGCCTTGCCGGCCGCGGCCGGCCGTCTGCTCGAACGCGACGCGCACGAGCGGCGCGGGCAGCGCGTTCGCGGCGCGCGGCAGCGCCTTGAGGCGCGTCGCGACGTCGGCGTTGGTCGAGCCGGTGGCGGCAACGATGTCGAGCGGCCACGCGCGCGGCGCGGCATCCAGGTGCGCCTCGAGCCGGTTGCGCGCGATGTGCGCGTCGCCGGAATCGGGCGTGTCGGAGGAGGTGGGGGCGTTCATGGTGGCTATTGTAGCGACAGGGGCGCAAGGGGCGCGTGGAAGCACCGGCAGCAATATCGACGATGATGGCCGCGCATCCGGCGCGGCTACCTGTTTTTCAGGCTCGGCTTGCACGGACGCGCGAATGCTCGCGGTCGGTGTCCTGCTTGACCGCGGGCCTGTTGCCGCTTTCGCCTGCCGAACCCGGCACAGTCGCGTACCGCCGCCGGCCGGCATCTTGAATTTGGAGACCGGCACGACTACGTTCGAAGTATCCGCTCTGGCGGCGCGTTCGACGGTGTTGCCGGCAGTAACGCAGACGAATCGGCGCGCGCCGGCGCGTCCTCGTCGTTGCCGCATCGACGGAAATGGCGATGAACCCGCTTCATTCGGGTTCGAGCCCGTCCAGCCTGTTCGCGCGCCTTCACCGCAGGACGCGCCGGATCGCCGATGCCGCCGGGCTCCCGACGACGTGTGCCTGTCGCCGGCTGATGAACTCGCTCGAGTCGGCATGGTCGGCGGTGCGAGCGGGTACGTAGCATAGGCACCGGCGCTGATGCGGCGGCCGACCGTTTTCAAGGAGGTGGCCATGCAACTCCACATGCATTCGCACCATTACGTGCGCCGCATTCCGGTGTGGCGAGCCGCCGTGATCGGCGGGTGCGTGGCCGGTGCGGTTTTCCTCGTCGTCCAGGTCGTCGCGGCGGCAATCATCGGACACGACGCGTGGGCGCCGCTGCGCATGATCGCGGCCATCTACTTCGGCGATGACGCGCTCGCGCCGTCGGCCACGGTCGAAGTGGGGACGCTGCTGGCCGCGCTGGGCGTGCACTTCGCGTTGTCGATCGTATTTGCGCTGGTCCTGGCCGTGATCATTGCGTGTTTCAGCCTGGATTCGAGCATCGGGATGGCCAGCGTGGCGGGGGCCGTGTTCGGCGTGCTGCTGTACGTCGTCAACTACTACGGGATGACGCAGTTGTTTCCGTGGTTCGCCGACGCGCGAGGCTGGGTGAGCGCGCTCGATCACATCGTCTTCGGACTGATCGTGTCCGACTCGTACATGCGCCTGGAACGACCCGCGCGGAGCGGCGCCGCCTGACGCCGGATGCCGCGACGGCACCCGGCCAGGCGGCTCGCGCGCATCACGGCGCGATGACCGGGTGCTTCAGCGCATGCGCGGTTTCGATCCACTGCGCGTGGAATTCGTCCGCGTCGGGCTTGAGCCCCAGCTCGCCGTTGCGATACGCCATCGCGAGCGTCTGCACGGCTTCCGGCAGCTCGTGTTCCGCCGCCCGGCGATACAGCGCGAGCGCGCGCGCTTCGTCGCGCGGCACGCCGCTGCCTTCGCGGTACGCGTTCGCGAGCATGAAGTCCGCGGCCGGGAGGTCCGCGCGCGACGCGAGCTCGAACCAGTGCGCGGCCTGCACGGCGTCCGCGGCGGTGCCGTAGCCGCTGCGATAGATCAGCCCGAGGTAATACGCGGCGGCCGGATCGCCCTGTCCGGCCGCTTCGCCGAGCAGCGCGCGGGCGCGCACATAGTCCTTCGGGATGTCGCCGCTGCCCAGCAGCAATGCCTTGCCGAGTGCGAGCCGCGCGCGCCGTGCGGCGTGCGTGCCGGCTTTCGTGTCCGCCTGCGCGGCGGTTTCCAGCCAGCCGCGTCCCTCGTCGCGCAGCCCCGGCTCGCGCGCATCGACGAGCGCGATGCCGAGCGCCGCCTGCGCGTCGCCCGAACCGCGGCGCGCGAGGGCGCGCAACTGCGCGAGCGCGTGCGGCTCGACGGCCTGCGCGACCATCGCCTGCCATTCGTCGAGCTGCGCGGCGCTCGGGGCGGGGCCGGCGGCGCGCCAGCCGGTCGCGGCGACCACGGCCGCGACGGTCACGGCCGCCGCCGCGAGCAACGCGGCCGGCGGGAGTTTCGCGCGCAGCACGCGCCGCGCGGCGGCGGCGAAGCCGGCCTCGGCCGGCCGCATCGTCCGGATCGGTTGCATCGCGGGTCTCATGGTCATTGCGTGAGGTCGATCTCGTAGACGGCGAGGTTCTTGCCCGAGCCGTCGTCGGCCGCAACCTGCGTGAGGCCGCTCAGGCCGGCAGCCGCCGCGTCGCCGAGCCGGTTCGGCGCGGACGTGAACCGCACGTGCGCGACCGAGCTCGCGAGCTTCGTGAAGCGCCAGCTGCGCTGCGCGCCGTCGGCCGCGCGCGTGATCGCGCCGCGTTTCTTGATGAATGCGATCAGCACGTCGCGGTTCGCGTCGGGCGACGCGAAGATCGTCTTGCTGCCGTCGAGGCCCGGGAAGTTGCCGCCGCCGCTCGCGCGGTAGTTGTTGGTCGCGACGATGAACTGCGCGTTCGGGTCGATCGGCGCGCCCTTGTACGTCAGGTTCCTGATGCGGCTGCCGACCGGCTGCGTGACGTCGATCTCGTACGCGAGATCGGCGGACGTGAACATGTCGAAGTTGTAGCCGGGGAAGCTGCTGACGAGCGGCTGCACGGTCGCCTGGGTCGGGTCGATCGTGTTGAAGCGTTTCGCGGCCGTCTCGAGCCAGTTCTTCACGTCGCTGCCGCTCACCTTCACCGCGTACACGGTGTTCGGATACAGGTACAGGTCGGCCGCGTTGTTGATCGCGAGCGCGCCGGGCGCGACGTCGGTGTAGTCGCTGCCGCCGCCGAAGCCGCTCTTGAACGGCGCGCTGACCGACAGCACCGGCAGCGACGCGTATTGCGGCAGGTTCGCCTGCACGTAGGTCTTCACGTAGTCGGCCTGCGCCTCGTTGACGATCTGGATCGCGCCCGGATCGCCGACGTCGGCGAAGTACGAGTTCATCCGGTAGTCGGTCGAGCCGATCGGCGTCTTCACGTAGTCGATCGTCGCCTGGTGCTCGGCGGCGATCGCGGCGGACACCGACGGATCGGCGGCGACGTAGCTCTTGTCCGCGTTCTGGATCGGCCGCGCCTCGACGGTCGTCTGCGACTTGTCGACGGTCCACGTCTTGCCGTCGAACTCAAGACCGAGCTTGATCACGCCGAGATGCTTGCCCCAGTAGTTGGCCATCACGGTCGGCACGCCGTTGACGGTGCCCTTCGCCTTGTCGACGCCCGGCAGGTTGAACTGCGCGACGGTGCTGTTCGCGTCCGGGAACACCTGGTGCGAGTGGCCGATCAGCATCGCGTCGATGCCGGGCACCTTCGACAGCCACCAGCTGCCGTTCTCCATCGTCGGCGAGTACGCGGTGTTGTCGAGGCCGCCGTGCGAGATCGCGACGACGAGGTCGGCGCCCTTCGCGCGCATCTCCGGAACGTACTTCTCGGCCGCTTCCTTCAGGCCGGTCGTGTAGACCTTGCCGTCGAGCCAGCGCTTGTCCCAGCTCATGATCGCGGGCGGCGTGAAGCCGATGATGCCGATCTTCACCGGCGCGCTGACGGTCTTGCCGTCGGGCGTGACGGCCGTCACCGTGCGGGTGAGGATCGTGTACGGCGTGAACAGCGGCGCGTTGGTCCTCGCGCTGATCACGTTCGCGAGCACCTGCGGGAAGTTCGGGCCCGCGCACTTCTTCTGCTGTGCGGGGGCCGGCAGCCCGTCGACGTCGAACGTGTTGCCGGTCACCTGCGACAGGTACGGCAGCCCGTAGTTGAACTCATGGTTGCCGATCCCGCCGCCGTCGAACTTCGCGGCGTTCATCACCTTGTAGATCGCGAGCGTCTGGTCGCAGCCGATCGGGTTCACGAGCGCCTGGTAGTCCGACAGCGCGGTGCCCTGGATCGTGTCGCCGTTGTCGAGCAGCAGCGTGTTCGGGTACTGCGCGCGCGCCTGCGCGATCAGCGTCGACACGCGCTCGAAACCGAGCGACTTGTCGGCGGCGAGCTTGAAATAGTCGTACGACAGCACGTTGGTGTGCAGGTCGGTCGTTTCGAGCAGCGCGAGCGTGGCGGTCGTGCCGGCGGGCGCCTGGGCCTGCGTCTGCGACGACGGCGGAGCGGTGACGTCGTCGCCGCCGCAACCGGCGAGGGCGAAGGCGAGGCTGGCGAGCGCGGCGGCGGCGGTCGCGCGGCGGCGGGAAAGCGGGGGGAGACGCATCGATTGTCCTGTTCGGTGTTCTGTTCTATGAATCGCGAGGCGCGCCGCGAGATGGCGGCGCGGGCGCCGACGGCCTGATGTGCGGCGCGTGAGAGTATCGAAAGGAAACGTGACGGAAGAATGAAAGGTCGCGCCCGGCATGCCGGTCCGGCGGCGAACGGTGCGCCGTGGCGGGCCGGGCACCCGCAACTGGATGCCCGCGGCCCGACGCGCCGGCCACGCGTGCCCCGCCACGCGCTCCCGGCCGCGCGCCCCGACGGCAATCCTCACGTCGCGGCGCCGGGCGGTTCGCTACAATGGCCGCTGTCATCCTTTTGCAAACAATCCGCCCTTGGACTTCGAGACTCCTCCCGGCCTGTCGGTCGACGCCGGCGGCCAGGGTCAGACGGTGCGCCTGTACGGCCAATGGACCGCACTCGCGCTTGCGCGCAACCGCGGCGCGGTCGCGCGCCGCATCGCGGGCATCGCGTCCGGGCGCGTGAACGAATGGGATCTGTCCGGCATCGAGCGACTCGACCACGTCGGCGGCCAGGCGCTGTGGCGCGTGTGGGGCCGCAAGCTGCCGGCCGGCGTCGAGCTGTCCGCCACGCAGCGCACGATCTTCGAGCGGATCGAACGCCTCGACAGCCAGCGCGAGGCGCCCGAGCGCGTCGTGCGGTTCGATCCCGTCACGCGCCTCGGCCAGGCGATCTTCGCGTTCGCCGAACACCTGCAGGGCGGCATCGCGATGTTCGGCCTCGTGATCCTCGATGCGCTGTCGGTGCTGCGCCGCCCACAGACGATGCCGTGGAAGGAAACCTCGGCGAACATCTACAGCGCCGGCGCCCAGGCGCTGCCGATCACCGCGCTGGTCGCGTTCCTGATCGGCATCGTGCTGAGCTACCTGTCCGCGCAGCAGCTGCAGATGTTCGGCGCGAACCGCTACATCGTGAACATCCTCGGGCTGTCGGTGATCCGCGAGCTGGGGCCCGTGCTGTCGGCGATCCTCGTCGCGGGCCGCTCGGGCTCGGCGATCACCGCGCAGATCGGCGTGATGCGCGTGACCGAGGAGCTCGACGCGATGCGCGTGATGGGCATCCCGCACGGGTTGCGGCTGATCCTGCCGCGCGTGCTCGCGCTCGGCGTCGCGATGCCGCTGCTCGTGATGTGGACCAACATCATCGCGCTCACCGGCGGCGCGCTCGCCGCGAAGCTGGTGCTCGGCATCGACGTCAACTATTTCGTGCGCTCGCTGCCGGGCGTCGTGCCGATCGCGAACCTGTACATCGGCATCGGCAAGGGTGTCGTGTTCGGCATGCTGATCGCGCTGGTCGCCTGTCATTTCGGTTTCCGGATCAAGGCGAACTCGCAGAGCCTCGGCGAAGGGACGACGACCTCGGTCGTCTCGTCGATCACGGTCGTGATCCTCGCCGACGCGGTGTTCGCGATCCTGTTCCAGAACGTGGGGCTCGGATGAACGCGTCGAACGAACCGGCGGCCGGTGCCGCCAGCGCGCATGCCGCGGCAATCGGCGCAGGCTCGGTCGGCACGCCGCCGGGCGCCGCCGTGCCCGGCGACGACCTCGTGATCGAGGTGCGCAACCTGACGAAGCGCTACGGGCGCAACATCATTCACCAGAAGCTCGATTTCGACGTGCGGCGCGGCGAGATCGTGGCGATCGTCGGCGGCTCGGGCTCGGGCAAGACGACGCTGGTGCGGCAGATCCTCGGCCTCGAGCGGCCGACGTCGGGCACGATCAAGGTGTTCGGCGAGGACACGTCGAAGATCGACGACGCGACCGCGCGGATGATGCGCACGCGCTCGGGGATGCTGTTCCAGCAGGGCGCGCTGTTTTCGTCGATGACGGTGTTCGACAACGTCGCGCAGCCGTTGCGCGAGCTCGGCCGCGTGCCGCCCGACCTGCTGCACGACATCGTGATGCTGAAGCTCGAGATGGTCGGGCTGCCGTGCAAGCACGCGTCGAAGATGCCGGCCGCGCTGTCGGGCGGGATGGTGAAGCGGGTCGGCATCGCGCGCGCGATCGCGCTCGAGCCGGAACTGCTGTTCCTCGACGAGCCGACCGCCGGCCTCGACCCGCAGGCGTCCGACGAATTCGTCGAGCTGATCGCGACGCTGCACCGCACGCTCGGGCTGACGGTCGTGATGGTGACGCACGATCTCGACACGATGGTCGCGCTGTCGACGCGCGTCGCGGTGCTGGCCGACCGCAAGGTGCTGGTCGCGGCCCCCGTCGAGGAGGCCGCGAACGTCGACCATCCGTTCATCCACGAATATTTCCTGGGGCTGCGCGGGCGCCGCGCACTGCAGGCGCTGCCGCCCGAGCGGCGCGCGAAGCTGCCGCAGGCGGCCCTCGAACCGGCGCCGTCGAGCGTCGATCTGTAAGCAAGGCAAGAAGCAAGGAACCCGCGAATGGAAAACAAATCACATGCGTTCTGGGCCGGCCTGTTCACGATCGCGCTGACGCTCGCGATCGCGGGCACCGTGTTCTGGTTCAACGTCGACCGTACCGTGCGCGTGCCGTACGACCTGCTCGCGCGCACCAACGTGACGGGCCTGTTCCCCGATGCGGCCGTGCGTTTTCGCGGCCTCGACGTCGGCAAGGTGCAGTCGATCGGCTTCGATCGCGCGCATCCGGGCCAGATCCGGATCCGGATCCTCGTCGATCGCGACGCGCCGATCACGCAGTCGACCTACGGCAGCCTCGGCTTCCAGGGCGTGACGGGCATCGCGTTCGTGCAGCTCGAGGATACGGGGCGCGACCTGGCGCCGCTGCCGTCGTCGCCGAAGGCGATCGCGCAGATCCCGATGCGGCCGAGCCTGTTCGACCAGATCCAGGAGCGCGGCGACGTGCTGCTGCGGCAGCTCGAGCTGGCGGCGAAAAGCGCGAACGCGCTGATGTCGCCGGAGATGCGCGAGCAGCTGCGCGCGACGGCCGAAAGCCTGCAGCACGCGGCGGACGGCGCGGCGACGCTGTCGAAGCAGCTCGCGCCGGCGGTGGCCGCGCTGCCGGAGACGATGCACCAGGTCGATCGCGCGATGGCGTCGGCGAACACGCTGCTGCAGCCGAACGGGCCGCTCGTGTCGAACCTGAACAAGGCCGGCTCGGCTGCCGAGCAGGTCGGCGTCGCGCTGAACGACCTGAACGCGCGGGTCCAGTACGACACGCTGCCGCGTTTCAACGCGCTGGCCGGCAGCGTCGGCGATGCGTCGCGGCAATTGAAGGACGTCGCCGGTGAACTCGGCCGCAACCCGCGCAGTCTGTTGTTCGGCTCGCCCGGCTCCGCGCCCGGGCCCGGCGAGGCGGGCTTCGTCTGGCCGGGGGCGGGTGCCGCGGCCGGGAAATGAAGCGCATCGCCAGCCCGCCGCTCGACCGGCCCGGCGCGAGACCGGGCCATCACGCCATCGAAACCGGAAACATCATGCAGGAACATGCCATGCCACGAATCCTTGACCGCGCGCTGCGTCCGGCAGCGACCGCGCTCGCGGTGCTGACGCTCGCGTTCGCCGCCGGCTGCGCCGGCAACGCCGCGGCGCTGTCGAACGTCCGCTACGACCTCGGGCCGGCCGCATCGGTCGTCACGGCCGGCACCGGGCCCGCGCTGAAGGTGCTCGACGTCGCCGCGCCCGACGCGCTCGACACGGACAAGTTCGTCTACCGCCTCGCGTATGCGGATGCGCAGCGCATGGCCGTCTATCGCGACAGCCGCTGGACCGCGCCACCCGCGCAACTGCTCACGCAGCGGCTGCGCGGCGCGCTGTCGTCGCGCGGCGCGGTGCTCGAAGGTACCGACGGCGTGCGCGCGCCGACGCTGAAGGTCGACCTGAACGAATTCGAGCAGGTGTTCGACGGGCAGTCGCAGAGCCACGGCGCGGTCACCGCGCGCGCGACGCTGATGCAGGACGGCAAGGTGCTCGGCCAGCGCACCTTCGTCGCGCGCGCGCCGTCGAGCACGCCCGATGCGGAAGGCGGCGCGCGTGCGCTCGCGGCCGCGAGCGACGAGCTCGTGTCGCAGATCGCCGCGTGGGTCGGCGTGCAGGCGTACGCGGGCAACCCGTGACGCACCACGCGCAGCCGCGATGAGCGCGCCGGGCACGTCGCGCGCGTCGTCGCTGGCGCGGCAGGCGTTCGCCGCGTATGCGGCGCTCGTCGTCTATGCATCGCTGTATCCGTTCGACGGCTGGGTGTCGCTCGGCATCGGGCCGTTCGACTACCTGTTCGCGCCGATGCAGCGCTATGTGACCGCGTTCGACGTGGTCACCAACGTGCTCGGCTACCTGCCGTTCGGCGCGCTCGGCGTGCTCGCGCTGCATCCGCGCTGGCGCGGCGTGGTCGCGACGCTGATCATCGGCGGCCTCGGCGTGCTGCTGTCGGGGTCGATGGAGGCGCTGCAGACCTACCTGCCGACGCGTGTCGCGTCGAATCTCGACCTCGCGGCCAACGCGCTCGGCGCGCTGCTCGGCGCGGCGCTCGCGGCACCGGCCACCGGCGCGCTGCTCGAGCGCGGCGCGCTGCGCCGGCTGCGCTTCGCGTGGTTCGAGCCCGACGGCGCGACGCCGCTGCTGCTCGCCGGACTGTGGCCGTTCGCGATCCTGTTTCCGTCGCCGTTCCTGTTCGGCATCGGCGACTGGCCGGCCGCGCTGTGGGAACGCGCCGACGGCTCGATGCAGGACGCGCTGCTCGCGTGGCTGCCGGCCGCGTGGCGCGTGAGCGAATGGCCCGAGCGTGTCGACGGCTGGCTGTCCGACTCCGCGTGGGAAGCCGCGCTCGGTGGCCTGATGCTGTTCGCCGCGCTGGCGATCGCGTCGCTCGCGATGCGCGAGCGCGCGCCGCGCGTGCGGCTCCTGATCGGGTTCGTCGTCGCGACGCTCGCGCTGAAGGCGGCTGCGACCTTCATGCAGTCGAGCACCGGCCTCGTCGTCGTGTGGGCGACGCCCGGTGCGCGGCTCGGCATCGAGCTCGGCTTCGCGGCGGCCCTGCTCGCATTGCGCGTGCCGGCCGCGTGGCGCGCGCTGCTCGCGGCGCTCGCGCTGCTGGCCGGCGTGGCGCTCGTCAACCTGCTGCCCGTCAACCCGTTCTTCGACTTCACGCTGTCGGGCTGGCGGCAGGGCCGCTACGTGCACTTCAACAGCATCGCGCGCTGGCTCGCGTGGATCTGGCCCTACGCGGCGCTGATCTGGCTCGGCCAGCGCGTCGAGCACGCGTGGCTGCCGGCCGCGCCGCGGCGCTGACGCGGCACGCCGGGCAGGGCGGCCACGGTTCGGTCGCGGGCAGCGGCGCGCGCCGCTCGTTATAATCGTCCGCACATCCGTTGCCGCGCGCAACGGCGATCGCCCCTCTTTCCGCCCGGCACCGCGCCGGGCCGCTCGTCACCATCATGGATTCCTACTACCAGCACCACGTCTTCTTCTGCCTGAACCAGCGCGACCCGGGCGCCGAGCGTCCGAGCTGCGCGCAATGCGATGCGCAGACCATGCAGGAATACGCGAAAAAGCGCGTGAAGGAACTCGGCCTCGCGGGGCCCGGCAAGGTCCGCATCAACAAGGCCGGCTGCCTCGACCGCTGCGAGGAAGGGCCCGTGATGGTCGTGTATCCGGAAGGCACGTGGTACACGTACGTCGACCAGGCCGACATCGACGAGATCGTCGAATCGCACCTGCGCGACGGCAAGGTCGTCGAGCGCCTGAAGATCTGAGCGGGCCGGCAGAATGAACGTTCATACGCAGAAGTCGCTGATCGCCGGCCCGGTCGGGCAGATCGAAATCGCGGTCGACCTGCCGGACGCCATGCGCGACGGCAGCGCCGCGCCGCGCGGCATCGCGCTCGTCGCGCACCCGCATCCGCTGTTCGGCGGCACGATGGACAACAAGGTCGCGCAAACCCTTGCGCGCACGCTGGTCCAGCTCGGCTACGTGGTGTACCGGTCCAACTTCCGCGGCGTCGGCGCGACCGAGGGCGTGCACGACAACGGCATCGGCGAGGCCGACGACCTGCTCGCCGTGCTCGCGCACATGCGCGCGCAGCCCGCGTGTGCGGACCTGCCGCTCGTGCTCGCGGGCTTCTCGTTCGGCACCTTCGTGCTGTCGCATGTCGCGAAGCGGCTGCGCGACGCGGGCGAGACGATCGAGCGGATGGTATTCGTCGGCACGGCCGCGAGCCGCTGGCAGGTCGCCGAGGTGCCGGAGAACACGCTGGTGATCCACGGCGAAACCGACGACACGGTGCCGATCGCGTCGGTGTACGACTGGGCGCGGCCGCAGGAACTGCCGGTCGTCGTGATCCCCGGCGCCGAGCATTTCTTCCATCGCAAGCTGCACGTGCTGAAGCGCATCATCGTCGACGCGTGGCGTTGATGCGCTGAACCCGGCGTGCGGCGCCGCTGCCGCACGCGTGCGATGTCGCCGCTCGCGCGACATCGCGCCGCATCGTGTCACGGCACGGTCGCACATGCCCGCTGCGGCGCGGCGCAATCCGACTTGCACGGCGCCTGCGCACGCCTTTCGCGCGGCTTCGATCACCCTCTCTCGCAGCGAAGCCTCGCCATCCTCTCGAAGTCGGCGTGCGGCCGCCCGGGCCACGGTTCCCGAAAACGCCGTTCGCAGCCACGTATAATGGCCGCAATTCGCGTCGCCCGCGGCCCGGCTGGGCCCATGCGGCGCTCGTTTCGCCGCCTGTCCGCCCGCTCGCGACGGCCGCGAACCGAACGCGTCCGCACGAGTCCAACCGGCGCGTTTCGCGCCGTCCGACGCAGTCGGACGAACGCCGGAACGCCCGCCGCCTTGCCGTTCAACCCTTGCGCGTTTCGCGCCGCACTTTCTGCCATCAGCCTGAATCGATCATGCGTCTGTCTCCCCAAGGCCTCAAGTCCCTCGCTTCTTCCATCGCCTTCGGCACCGCCGCGCGCAACGTCGCGCTGGGCGTGATGCTGCCCGTCGCGCTCGCGTCGACGATCGTCGTCGCCGAGGCGAAGCCGGCCGCCAAGGCCAAGGCCGCGCATGCCGCGCCGGCCGCCGCCGCCGAGCAGTTCACCGGCGCGCCCGCGACCTTCATGCCGGGCGCGGTGCCGCCGCCGGGCGTGAACGCGCGCTCGTGGGTGCTCGTCGATGCGACGAGCAACACGGTGCTCGCATCGGGCAACGCCGACGAACGCGTCGAGCCCGCATCGCTGACGAAGCTGATGACGGCCTACCTGGTGTTCGAGGCGCTCGACAAGAAGAAGATCTCGATGGAGCAGATCGTCACGCCGAGCGTCGCGGTACGCCGTGTCGGCACCGACGAGTCGCGCATGTTCATCGAGGCGAACAAGCCGGTGTCGGTGCACGACCTCGTGTACGGGATGATCATCCAGTCGGGCAACGACGCCGCGATCGCGCTGGCCGAACTCGTCGGCGGCAGCGAAGGGCAGTTCGTCACGCTGATGAACGACGAGGCGGCGCGCCTCGGCATGAAGGGCACCCACTTCGCCGACGTGAACGGCATGCCCGACCCGAACCACTACACGACGGCCGGCGACCTCGCGAAGCTGTCCGCGCACCTGATCCGCGATTTTCCGCAGTACTACAGCATCTTCTCGGAGAAGGAATTCAAGTACAACAACATCCGCCAGGGCAACCGCAACCGCCTGCTGTGGCTGGATCCGACGGTCGACGGCCTGAAGACGGGCCATACGCAGGCGGCCGGCTACTGCCTGATCGCGTCGGCGAAGCGCGCGATCCCGGGTGTCGACAGCCAGCGGCGTCTCGTGTCGGTGATGATGGGCGAGCAGAAGGAAGGCGAGCGCACGCAGGACAGCATGAAGATGCTGAACTACGGCTATAGCGCGTTCGACGCGGTGCGCCTGTTCAAGGGCGGCCAGGCGATGTCGACGCCGCGCATCTACAAGGGCAAGGAAAACACCGTGCAGGTCGGCGTGAAGGGCGACCAGTGGGTGACCGTGCCGCGCGGCCTGGGCGACAAGGTCAAGCCGGAAGTCGAGGTCAACGCGCCGCTGATCGCGCCGCTCGCGGAAGGCCAGCAGGTCGGTACCGTGAAGATCGTCGCCGACGGCAAGACGCTGTCGGAGTTCCCGGTCGTCGCGCTGCAGGCCGTGCCGGAAGCGGGTATCTTCGGCCGTATCTGGGACTCGATCCTGCTGATGTTCAGCAAGAAGAAGTAAGCGCGACGGGCCTTTGTTTTCACGACTTCATCCCCATCTGTCATTGCCATGAGCCAAGCCGAATTCGAACCGATCGTCTACCTCAGCGTGTCGTCGCACGAGGAACTGGTGCCGCTGTCGGAAGCCCGCGTGCCGGTGCTCGACCGCGGGTTCATCTTCGGCGATGGCGTGTATGAAGTCGTCCCCGTTTATGCGCATGACGGCGCGCACGTGCCGTTCCGGATCGAACAGCATCTGGACCGGCTCGCGCGCAGCCTGAAGAAGATCGGCATCGACAATCCGCATGACGCGGCCGGCTGGCGCGCGCTGATCGAGCGCGTGGTCGCCGCGAATGCGGAAGGCCTCGGCGACGGCAATGCGCTCGTCTACCTGCAGGTGACGCGCGGTGTCGCGAAGCGCGGCCACGCGTTCCCGGCGAATACGGTGCCGACGGTGTTCGCGATGACGAGCCCGCTGCGCCTGCCGTCGGACCAGGAGCGCGCGCAGGGCGTGCGCTGCGTGACGGCCGAGGATCGCCGCTGGCTGCATTGCGACATCAAGTCGATTTCGCTGCTCGGCAACGTGTTGATGGCGCAGCATGCGGCCGAACGCGACGCGTTCGAGACGATCCAGCTGCGCGACGACAACGTGACCGAAGGTTCGTCGTCGAACGTGTGGGTCGTGAAGAACGGCGAGCTGTACGCGCCGCCGCGCAGCAACAGGATCCTCGAAGGGATCCGCTACGCATTGGTCGAGCAGCTGGCCGACGAATGCGGCATTCCGTTCGTCGCGCGCGAGATCAGCGAAGCCGAGCTGCGCTCGGCGGACGAGATCATGATCACGTCGGCCACGAAGGAGATTTTGCCCGTCACGTCGCTCGACGACCTGCCCGTGCAGGGCGGCAAGCCGGGCCCCGTGTTCGCGGCGTTGTACGACGCGTACCAGCGTGCGAAGGCACGCGAGTTTGAACAGTTTGACCTAACCCGGAGAAAGTGATGAGCGAACCGACCAAAACCATCGAGGTCACCGGCGCGATCGATGCCCGGAAGGAGTCGCTGCTGGAGTTTCCGTGCGACTTCCCGATCAAGATCATGGGCAAGGCGCACCCGGAGTTCAAGGATACGATCTTCAAGGTCGTGGCCGTCCACGACAACGAGATCGACGTCGAGAAGATCGAGGAGCGTGCCTCGAGCGGCGGCAACTACACCGGCCTCACGATCACCGTGCGCGCCACGAGCCAGCAACAGCTCGACGACATCTACCGCGCACTGACCGGCCATCCGATGGTCAAGGTCGTGCTCTGAGGGCCGCTTTCCATCCTCCTTCCTGCGCGCACTCGGCGGGGGTTTTCCCCGCCGCGCGCCGCGCGTCCAGCTCGTCGCACAGCTGCTGGTACTCCGCGACTTCCTGAAGCAGCCAGGTCCTGAAGGCCTGCACGCGCGGCGTGTTCACGAGCGGCGGCGGACACACGAAAAAATAGTGCCACGGGCTCTGCCCGTCGATGTCGAACAGGCGCACGAGGCGCCCGTCCAGCAGGTCGTGCACCGCGAGCGAGCGGCGCACCAGCGCGATGCCCTGGCCGTCGATCGCGGCCAGCAGCAGGTTCGACGAATCCTGGTACAGAATCCCCCGTTTCGGCTCGGTCAATGTATCGAGCCCCGCCGCGTCGAACCACGGCCGCCACAGCTCGTCGTCCGAGCGCAACAGGTTGTAGTGCACGAGATCGGCGGGCGTCTGCGGCAGCTTGCCGCCGTTCAGCGTCGGCGAGCACGCCGGAAAGAACACTTCCTCGAACAGCGGCTCGACGTGCAGCCCCGGATAGCTGCCGGAGCCGAAGCGGATCGCGAGATCGACGTCGTCGCGCGCGAAGTCGGTGAGCGAGTTGGTGGACTGCAGCTCGACGTCGATTTCCGGATGCCGCTCGATGAACGTGCCGATGCGCGGCGTGATGAAGCGCGCGGCGAACGACGACAGCATCGACACCACCAGCCGCCGTCCGCGGTCGCTCGCGCGCACCTCGCGTGTCGCATCGGCGATCTGCATCAGCGCGGTGCGGACCTGCTGCGCGTAGCGCATGCCGGCGTCGGTCAGGCACAGCCGCTTGCCGTTGCGCGTGAACAGTTGCACGCCGAGCTCCTCCTCGAGCGCGCGAACCTGGTGGCTGACCGCGCCGTGGGTGACGTACAGCTCGTCGGCGGCGCGGGAGAAATTCTCGTGACGGGCGGCGGCTTCGAACGCGCGAATCGCGTTCAGCGCAGGCAGCTGGCGGAGGTCCATTTGCTAATTTTCCTCACATCGACGTGAAAATTGGTCGTTTGGTCGGGTGCCTTGAAGTGACTACGATTGTAGCCATCGAAGCATTTATTGGCGGAGTCGATCATGCAAGAAATTTCTTCAAGCATCACGTTCGAAATCCCCGCGGGCGAGACCGTGCCGATGAAGGTGCAGCGCAGCACGCGTCTGACGGTGCAATGCGGGCCGGTGTGGGCGACGCGCAGCAACGACGTCGAAGACTACTTCCTGGTCGACGGCGAGACGCTCCGGCTGCGTCGCGGCGAGCGGCTGTGGCTCAGTGCGGAAGGCCGGCAGGGCGCGCAGGTCGCGTTCTCGGTGTCGCGGCCGGCCGGGGAAGTGGCGCGCGGCGCGCTGGCGCGGCTGCGCAACCGCGTGAATGCGCTGTTCCACGACGGCTGGCGCACCGTCTGACCGACCTTTCCTCCGACGGATGCTCGCGATCCGTCCCCTTCCCGGGCCGGCGAGACGCATGGGTTTTCGGTAAACTAGCGCCCATGTCCGTCTCGCCGGTTGCCATCGTGTCCACGCCTGTCGCTGTTTCCGAATCGCCCGCCGGGTCTCCGGTCCAGCCCGTCGTGCCGGTCACCGTGCGTTGGCGGGGCAGCGAGGCCTACGAGACGAGCTTCGACGCGATGCGCGCGTTCACCGACACGCGCACGGCCGACACCGGCGACGAAATCTGGGTCGTCGAGCATCCGCCCGTCTACACGCTCGGCCAGGCCGGCGACCCGGCCCACCTGCTGGTGGCCGACAGCGGCGTGCCGCTCGTGAAGGTCGACCGCGGCGGGCAAATCACCTACCACGGCCCCGGCCAGATCGTCGCCTACCTGCTGCTGGACCTGCGCCGGCGCAAGCTGATGGTGCGCACGCTCGTGACGAAGATCGAGGAGGCCGTGATCGAAACCCTCGCGGCGTATAATCTCGCTTCGGTCCGCAAGGCGGGCGCGCCGGGCATCTACGTGGCATCCGGCGTGCACGAAGGCGCGAAGATCGCGGCCCTCGGCCTGAAGATCCGCAACGGCTGCAGCTATCACGGGCTGAGCCTGAACGTGAAGATGGATCTGCGCCCGTTTCTCGCGATCAACCCGTGCGGCTATGCCGGACTGGAAACCGTCGACATGGCGAGCCTCGAGGTTGCCGCCGACTGGAACGACGTCGCCCACACGCTGGTGGGTCGTCTGATTGCCAACCTCGATGGCGCATCCGCGGCCGCCGACAAGCCGCAGGCACTGGAACATTCGAATGACTGACGTTACCGCTTCCCCCGCACCGGCCGACTCGGCCGCGACCGCTGCCTACGATCCCACCGCCAAGCAGAAGGCGCAGGCGAAGACGGCGCGCATCCCGATCAAGGTCGTTCCGATCGAGAAGCTGAAGAAGCCGGAGTGGATCCGCGTGAAGGCGGCCACCGGCAGCTCGCGCTTCAACGAGATCAAGACGATCCTGCGCGAGCACAACCTGCATACCGTGTGCGAGGAAGCGAGCTGCCCGAACATCGGCGAGTGCTTCGGCAAGGGCACCGCGACGTTCATGATCATGGGCGACAAGTGCACGCGCCGCTGCCCGTTCTGCGACGTCGGCCACGGCCGTCCCGATCCGCTCGACGCGGACGAACCGAAGAACCTCGCGCGCACGATCGCGGCGCTCAAGCTCAAGTACGTGGTGATCACGAGCGTCGACCGCGACGACCTGCGCGACGGTGGCGCCGCCCACTTCGTCGAGTGCATCCGTGAAGTGCGCGAGCAGTCGCCGGACACGCGCATCGAGATCCTGACGCCGGACTTCCGCGGCCGTCTCGACCGCGCGATCTCGATCCTGAACGCCGCGCCGCCCGACGTGATGAACCACAACCTCGAAACGGTGCCGCGCCTGTACAAGGAAGCGCGCCCGGGTTCGGACTACGCGCACTCGCTGAAGCTGCTGAAGGACTTCAAGGCGCTGCATCCGGACGTCGCGACGAAGTCGGGCCTGATGGTCGGCCTCGGCGAGACCGAAGAGGAAATCCTGCAGGTGATGCGCGACCTGCGCGCACACGACGTCGACATGCTGACGATCGGCCAGTACCTGCAACCGTCCGAGCACCACCTGCCGGTGCGTGCGTACGTGCATCCGGATACGTTCAAGATGTACGAGGAAGAGGCGTACAAGATGGGCTTCACGCACGCGGCCGTCGGCGCGATGGTGCGTTCGAGCTATCACGCCGATCTGCAGGCGCATGGGGCCGGGGTGGTCTGAGCGTCGCGATGCCGCGATTGTCTCGCGCAGTCGAAAAAAGCCCGCAGCGATGCGGGCTTTTTCGTTGGCGCGGCGGCCATCCGCGCATGCGCACGGCAATCGTCACCCGACCGGACACGCAATCCGGTCGAGCATGGAAAGCAAAGCTGAAACGGCATCGATAGCTTCGCAGGATAAGTTCGCTCCCGCCGCGCGCAAAGCTCGTAAAGTCGGCTCTCCCGCAGCAATGCCCGCATTCCGAAGGAGAGCCGCATGTCCCGTTTCAGCTTCGTCCGCCGCGCCGTCATCGCGCTGACCGCCTTTGCCGCGCTGGGCGCGGCGCACGCCGAATCGCGCGAGGTCGTGATCGCGTACCAGGACATGGTCGTGCCGTGGCGCTATGCGCAGGCGAGCGGTGAAGTCGAAAAGGCGACCGGCTACAAGGTCACGTTCCGCAAGCTCGACAGCGGCGCCGACGTGATCCGCGCGCTCGCGTCGGGCTCCGTGCAGCTCGGCGAGGCCGGTTCCAGCCCGATCGCGGCCGGCCTGTCGCAGGGGCTCGACATCTCGCTGTTCTGGGTGCTCGACAACATCAACGACGCCGAGGCGCTCGTCGCGCGCAACGGCTCGGGCGTGACCAGCGTCGCCGCACTGAAGGGCAAGAAGATCGGCGTGCCGTTCGTGTCGACGTCGCACTTCCATACGCTCGTCGCGCTGCAGGCCGCGGGCGTGAACCCGAACGACGTGAAGATCGTCAACCTGCGTCCGCCCGAAGTCGCGGCCGCGTGGACGCGCGGCGACATCGACGCGACCTACATCTGGGATCCGGTGCTCGCGAAGGTCAAGCAGTCGGGCACCGTGCTGACGACGTCCGGCAAGGTCGCGAAAGAAAGTGGCAAGGCGACCTTCGACGGCTTCGTCGTGAGCCGCAAGTTCGCGCGCGAAAATCCCGAGTTCGTCGCGCGCTTCGTGAAGGTGCTCGCGGCCGCCGACGCCGACTACCGCGCGCATGCGGCGGCGTGGAAGGTCGGCTCGCCGCAGGTCGCGGCGGTCGCGAAGGTATCGGGTGCGGACGCGCAGGACGTGCCCGCGAGCCTCGCGCTCTACGCGTTCCCGACGCCGGCCGAGCAGGCGTCGCCGACGTGGCTCGGCGGCGGCGCGCAGTCGGGCGCCGCGAAGTCGCTCGCGGCCACCGCCGCGTTCCTGAAATCGCAGGGCACGATCCAGGCGGTGCTCGCCGACTATTCGGTCGGCGTCGATCCGCAGTTCGTGCAGAAGGCCGCGCGCTGAACGCGGCGATCATCGCGGAGTCCCGAGCATGAGCACGCTGGAAGTCCGTCAGGTATCGGTCGACTATCCCGGCGAACGCGGCCGGCCGATGACGCAGGCGCTCGCGCACGTCGACCTGCGCATCGAAGCCGGTGAATTCGTCGTCGCGCTCGGCGCGTCCGGGTGCGGGAAGACGACGCTGCTGAACTGCATGGCCGGCTTCGTCGCGCCGACGACCGGCGACGTGCGCGTCGACGGCGTGCCGGTCACGGGCCCCGGCGCCGATCGCGGCGTCGTGTTCCAGAAATACGCGTTGCTGCCGTGGCTCGACGTGCTCGAGAACGTCGCGCTCGGGTTGCGCTTCGCACGCGTGTCGAAGGCCGAACGCGAAGCGCGGGCGCGCGAGATGCTCGCGCTGGTCGGGCTCGACAAGCATGCGCACGCGCGCGTGTACGAGCTGTCGGGCGGGATGCAGCAGCGCGTCGGCATCGCGCGTGCGCTTGCGAGCGATCCGCGCGTGCTGCTGATGGACGAGCCTATGGGCGCGCTCGACGCGATGACGCGCGGCACGATGCAGGCGCTCGTGCTCGACGTGTGGGCACGCACCGGCAAGACGGTGTTCTTCATCACGCACGACGTCGAGGAGGCGCTGTTCCTCGCGACGCGTCTCGTCGTGATGACGCCCGGCCCCGGCCGGATCGCGGAGACGTTCGAGCTGCCGTTCGCGCGGCGCTACGTCGAATCGCGCGATGCGCGCGCGGTGAAGTCGTCGCCGGAATTCATCGCGTGGCGCGAGCGGCTGATCGCGTATCTGCATCGCGACGAGGCGGTGGCGGAGCGCGCGTGATGCATGAGTTCGCGCGACGGGGCGCGTCCGTCGGGCGCGGCCGGATCAGTACTTTGCACAGGCAGGTCGACATGAGCACGCAGGAATCGTTGGCAGCCGATCGAGCAGCCTCGGAGTTCGGGCAGGATCAACGCGCGACGCAACAGCGTCACGCGGTGCGTCCGGCTCGCGCATCGCATCGCTACCGGTTGCCGGGGCAGGGGCGGACGGCCGCGCTCAGCGCGGTGACGGTCGCGGCGCTGGCCGTGCTGTGGTGGGTCGCGACGCACCGGCAGTGGTTGCCGCCGCTGTTCCTGCCCGCGCCGGAAGCGGTATGGGCCGCGTTCGTCGACGCGTGGCATGGCCGCATCCAGGGCGGCCTGCCGTTGTCGGAGCATTTGTTGTGGAGCGCCGCGCGCGTGTTCGGCGCCTTCGTGTTCGCCACTGCGATCGGCGTGCCGGCCGGGATCCTGATGGGCGTGAGCCGCATCGCGCGCGGCGTGCTCGATCCGCTGCTGGAGTTCTACCGGCCGCTGCCGCCGCTCGCGTATCTGCCGCTCGTCGTGATCTGGTTCGGCATCGACGAGACGGCGAAGCTCGTCGTGAT
The DNA here is from genome assembly GCF_003853755.1 of Burkholderia sp. Bp8984. Taxonomy (NCBI): domain Bacteria; kingdom Pseudomonadati; phylum Pseudomonadota; class Betaproteobacteria; order Burkholderiales; family Burkholderiaceae; genus Burkholderia; species Burkholderia sp. Bp8984. The sequence continues at coordinate 111,144 of NZ_QTQN01000020.1, read as the reverse complement.
CTTCCTCGCATGCTTCGCGCCGATCGCGATGGCCGCCCGTGCCGGCGTGCGCGCGGCAACCGTCGAGCAGATCAACGCCGCGTATTCGCTCGGCGGCAGCTTCGCGCAGATCGTGCGCCATGTCGTGCTGCCGGCCGCGCTGCCGGAAATCCTCACTGGGCTGCGGATCGCGATCGGGTTCGGCTGGACGACGCTGGTCGCGGCCGAAATGGTCGCCGCGACGGCCGGGCTCGGGCAGATGGTACTCAACGCGTCGAGCTTCCTGCGTACCGATCTCGTCGTGATGGGGATCCTGATCATCGGCGCGATCGCATGGCTGTTCGATCTCGCGATGCGGTGGGTCGAGCGGCGGGTGGTGCCGTGGAAGGGGCGGGGGTGATGCCCGGATGAGACCCGCGGGCGGCGCATGCGCACCGCCCGTGCCGGTCGTGCCAGTCGCGTCACTCGCCCATCGCGACGCCTTCCCGCCGCGGGTCGGCCCCGCCGAACCACACCGTTTGCCCCTGCACGTTCAGCCGCTGGATCCCCTGCAGTCCCGAATTTATCTCGACGACCCGCACGTCGTGCCCGCGCCCTTTCAACCCGTCGACGAGCGCGTCCGACACGCGGCCGCGTTCGAGCTGCGTCGGCCCGTTCATCGACCCGACGTTCGGCAGCGCGATCGCCTGCTGCATCGTCATCCCCCAGTCCATCACGCCGATCATCGTCTTCGCGACGTGATTGATGATCGCGGGGCCGCCGGCCGAGCCGACGATCATCGTCACCTGCTTCGTCTTCTGGTCGAACACGAGCTCGGGCGACATCGACGAGCGCGGCCGCTTGCCCGGCTGCACGCGGTTCGCGACCGGCCGCCCGTTCTCGTTCGACACGAACGAGAAATCGGTCAACTGGTTGTTCAACATGAACCCGCGCACCATCAGCCGCGAACCGAACGCGTCCTCGACGCTGGTCGTCATCGACAGCGCCTGGCCGTAGCGGTCGACGATCGCGATGTCGGACGTCGACGGCAATTCGGGGCTGCGGTCGTCGGCCAGCGCGAGCGTCGCGCCCTGCGGCGTGCCGGCCTGCGCGACGCCCATGCTGGTGTCGCCGATCAGGCGCGCGCGCTGCGCGAGATAGGTCCGGTCGACGAGGCTCGCCCAGCTGCCGCCCGGCAGCGGCGCGAAATCCGGATCGGCGACGTAGCGCGCACGGTCCGCATACGCGAGGCGTCCCGCCTCGCTGAACAGGTGCGCGGCGAACGGCGTCGGCTCGTAGCCGACTTCGTTGCGCACCGGCTTCTGCGCGCCGATCTGCTGCCAGTCGGGCATCGCCTCGAGGATGCCGAGCATCTGCGCGATCGCCAGGCCGCCCGATGACGGCGGCGGCATCCCGCACACCACCGAGCGCCGGTAGCCGGTGCACAGCGGCGCCCGCACCTTCGCCTTGTAGCGCGCGAGATCCTGCAGCGACAGCAGGCCCGGATTGGTCGGGTGCTTGCGCACCTTCGTGACGATGTCGCGCGCGATCGCGCCGGTGTAGAACGCATTCGCGCCGCGATCGGCAACCTGGCGCAGCACGGTCGCGAGCGCGGGGTTCTTCAGCACCGTGCCGGCCGCCTTCGGCGTGCCGTCCTTGTTGTAGAAGTACGCACGCGCGGCCGGGTCGTTCATCAGGTACTTGTCGTTCGCGATCAGCATCGCGAGGCGCGGGCTGATCGTGAAGCCGTGCTCGGCGAGCCGGATCGCGGGCTGGAACAGCCGGCGCCACGGCAGCTTGCCGTGCGCGCGGTGCGCGGCGTCGAGCATCCGCAGCACGCCCGGCGTGCCGACCGAACGGCCGCCCACGACACCTTCGTAGAAGCCCATCGGCTGGCCGGTCGGGCCGTAGAACAGCCGGTCGGTCGCGGCGGCCGGCGCGGTCTCGCGGCCGTCGTACGCCTGCGTCGCACGGCCGTCGAAGTACAGCATGAACGCGCCGCCACCGAGCCCCGACGATTGCGGCTCGACGAGCGCGAGCACCATCTGCGTGGCGATCGCCGCGTCGATCGCGGTGCCGCCGGCCTTCAGCATCTCGTAGCCGGCCTGCGTGGCGAGCGGGTTCGCGGCCGCGATCATGAAGCGCTGCGAGGTCCAGCCCGGCTTGTCGGTCCAGCCGGACGACAGTTCGGGCGCGTGAACGCCGGGCAGCGGCACCGCGGCGCCCGATGTGGCAGCGACCGGGACGACGGCGCCCGACGGCGCGGACGGCGATGTGCAGCCGGCGCCGAACGTGACGAGCGCGACGAGCGCGACGAGCGCGAGCGTGGCGACGAGCGTCCGGGGACGCGAATGCGGACGGATCCGGTCGAACATTGAAACCCTCGGCAACAGTGAATTCGAAGGAGGCGGCGTGTGCGCGGCACGCGCTCCGCACGGACGGCGCGCTATTGTCGCCGTGCGGCCGGCGGATTGTCATCCGACAGGAAACCCTGACGCATCCCGCCGGGCCCGCCCCGGCCGGCCTTTCCGGCCTGTTCGAGGATGAACTCTATGAACGTCGCGGTCGCACGCGTGTGGTGCCGGTTCGGCATGTAGAGCATGTACATGTGCGTGCCGAAGATGCTGAGACGATACGCGTCGAGCGACGTGACGACCGTGCCGCGCCGCATGTCGTCCTGCATCACGTAGTCGGGCACGATGCCGACGCCGATCCCGGCGAGGATCGCCTGGCGCAGGAACAGGAAGTTCTCCGAAATCAGCGTGGGCTCGAGCAGCACCTCGTGGCGCTCGTCGCCGAGGTACGCGGCGATCCGCAGCTGCCGCCCCAGCACCGTCGCGGTGACGACCGGCGCGGCGGCCAGCGCGCCGAGGCTCGCGGGCATGCCGTGCGCGGCCGCGAACGCGGGCGACGCGCACGCGACGTAGCGCACCGCGCCCATGTCGCGCGCGACGAGGTTCTGCGGCGGCTCGGACATCACGCGAATCGCGATGTCGACTTCGTCGCGCATCAGGTCCTCCACGCGATTCTCGAACACCACGTCGAGCACGATGCCCGGATGCAGCCGCTTGAACGCGAGCAGCCAGTCGGACATCACCATCTGCCCATAGCCGCTCGGCACCGACAGCCGCACGCGGCCCTGCAGGTCCTGGCCGAGCGTCGTCACCGATTCCTGCGCGGCGAGCAGTTCGTTGCGGATGCGCCGGCCGTGCTCGTACAGCTTCAGCCCGATTTCGGTCGGCTCGATGCGGCGCGTCGTGCGGCGCACGAGCTGCTGGCCGATCGAGCGCTCGAGCTGGTTCAGCCGATAGCTGACGTTCGCGCGGCTCATCTTGAGCCGCTGCGCGGCCTTGCTCAGGTTGCCCGCGTCGAGGATCTCGACGAGCAGCGTCAGCGCGTTCAGGTCCATGCCCGGTGTCTCCTGATCCGTCCCGCTTAAGGACCCGAAGCGGTCCGAAAGCATTCAATGTCAAGTCAGACTTGACAGCTTGTAAAGTCGAGCGGGAATTGTCAATGAATCTCGATCAATCGAGAATCGAGTCATGCCCGGCACATGCGCCGGATCGTTTCCCGCCGCGCGGGATCGGGAAGCGGCGCCGCTCGCCGGCCTGGCGACCGGTCCCGCCCGCATGGCGCACCGCAATGGAGACACGATGAATTCAACCGCTTCCCCCGAACCCGCCCAGACCGGCACCGTCGCGCGCGAACGGCGCGACAAGGTGCTCGTCGTCACGATCGACCATCCGCCCGTCAACGCGCTGTCCGCCGATGTGCGGCGCGGCCTCGCCGACGCGCTCGACGCCGCGCAGGCCGACGCCGCGATCCGCGCGGTGCTGATCGTCGGCGCCGGCCGCAACTTCATCGCGGGCGCCGACATCCGCGAATTCGGCAAGCCGCCCGTGCCGCCGTCGCTGCCCGACGTCTGCGAGCGGATCGAGTCGAGTGCGAAGCCGGTCGTGGTGGCGCTGCACGGCGCGACGCTCGGCGGCGGCCTCGAAGTCGCGCTCGCCGCGCATTACCGGCTCGCGGTGCCCGGCGCGAAGCTCGGGTTGCCAGAAGTCACGCTCGGCCTGCTGCCCGGCGCGGGCGGCACGCAGCGCGCGCCGCGCCTGATCGGCGCGCAGGCCGCGCTCGACCTGATGATGACGGGCCGCCATGCGAGCGCCGAGGAGGCGCTCGCGCTCGGCCTGGTCGACCGCGTCGCGCACAGCGACGACACGCTCGCCGAAGGCCTCGCCTATGCGCAGGAACTCGTGTCGCTCGGCGCGCCGGCTCGGCGCACGCGCGACGCGCAGGGGCTCGCCGACCGCGCGGCCGCGCAGGCCGCGATCGACGCGGCGCGCGCCGAGTTGCCGAAGAAGTCGCGCGGCCTGTTCTCGCCGGCGAAGATCGTCGACGCGGTCGAGGCCGCGCTCACGCTGTCGTTCGACGCGGGGATGAAGCTCGAACGCAGCCTGTTCCTGCAGTGCGTCGACAGCCCGCAGCGCGCGGGCCTCGTGCACGCGTTCTTCGCGGAACGCGAGGCCGCGAAGGCGCCCGAGGCGCGCCGCGCGAGCGCGCGTCCGGTCGAGCGGATCGGCGTGGTCGGCGGCGGCACGATGGGCGCGGGCATCGCGGTCGCGGCACTCGACGCCGGGTTGCCGGTGACGATGATCGAACGCGACGAAGCGTCGCTCGCGCGCGGCCGCGCGCATGTCGAGAAGGTGTACGACGGGCTCGTCGCGAAGGGGCGGATGACGCCGGCCGCGCACGCGGCGCGGCTCGCGCGCTTCAAGGGCAGCACGTCGTACGACGCGCTCGCGCAGGCCGACGTCGTGATCGAGGCGGTGTTCGAGGACATGGCCGTGAAAAAGGCGGTGTTCGCCGAGCTCGCGCGCGCGTGCAAGCCGGGCGCGGTGCTCGCGACCAACACGTCGTATCTCGACATCGACGAGCTCGCCGCCGGCATCGACCGGCCGGCCGACGTGATCGGCCTGCATTTCTTCTCGCCGGCGAACGTGATGAAGCTGCTCGAGATCGTCGTGCCGGCGCGCGTCGCCGATGACGTCGTCGCGACCGCGTTCGCGCTGGCCAAACAGCTGAAAAAGACGCCGGTGCGCGCCGGCGTGTGCGACGGCTTCATCGGCAACCGGATCCTCGCCGTCTATCGCACCGCGGCCGACTACCTGATGGAGGACGGCGCATCGCCGTACCAGATCGATCGCGTAGTGCGCGAATTCGGCTTCCCGATGGGGCCGTTCCAGGTCGTCGACCTCGCGGGCGGCGACATCGGCTGGGCGACCCGCAAGCGCCGCGCGGCCACGCGCGACCCGCGCGCGCGCTACGTGGAGATTTCCGACCGGCTGTGCGAGCGCGGCTGGTTCGGCCAGAAGACGGGGCGCGGCTATTACCTGTATCCGGACGGCGCGCGCGTCGGCACGCCGGACCCGGAAGTCGAGGCAATCGTCGCCGACGAACGCGCGAAGAAGGGCATCGCACCGCGCACGTTCACCGACGACGAGATCCTGCGCCGCTACCTTGCCGCGATGATCAACGAAGGCGCGAACGTCGTGCACGAGAAGATCGCGCTGCGCCCGCTCGACGTCGACGCGGTGTTCCTGTACGGCTACGGCTTCCCGCGCCATCGCGGCGGCCCGATGCACTACGCGGACACGGTCGGCCTCGCGAACGTGCTCGCCGACATCCGCGCGTTCGCGCAGGAGGATCCGCTGTTCTGGAAACCGTCGCCGCTGCTCGTCGAGCTAGTCGGGCGCGGCGCGGATTTCGCGAGCCTGAACCGTATCGACTGAACGCCCACCGCATTCGCAACGGACCCACGATGGACCTCAATTTCACTCCCGAAGAGGAAGCGTTCCGCACCGAAGTGCAGCGCTTCCTCGCCGCCGAACTGCCCGCGCGCACCGCGCGCAAGGTGAAGGGCGGCCTGCACCTGACGCGCGACGACATGCGCGAATGGCACGCAATCCTGAACGCCCGCGGCTGGCTCGCGAGCCACTGGCCGCGCGAATACGGCGGCCCCGGCTGGAGCGTCGCGCAGAAGTTCCTGTTCGACAACGAATGCGCGCTCGCCGGTGCGCCGCGCATCGTGCCGTTTGGCGTCAACATGCTTGGGCCCGTGCTGATCAAGTACGGCAGCGAAGCGCAGCAGCGCCACTGGCTGCCGCGCATTCTCGACGGCACCGACTGGTGGTGCCAGGGCTATTCGGAGCCGGGCGCCGGTTCCGACCTCGCATCGGTGAAGACGAGCGCGGTGCGCGATGGCGATCACTACGTCGTGAACGGCCAGAAGACTTGGACCACGCTCGGCCACTACGCGAACATGATCTTCTGCCTCGTGCGCACCGCGACCGACGTGCGCAAGCAGGAGGGCATCAGCTTCCTGCTGATCGACATGAACACGCCGGGCGTCGAGGTGCGCCCGATCATCACGCTCGACGGCGAGCACGAAGTGAACGAAGTGTTCTTCACCGACGTGCGCGTGCCCGTGGCGAACCTCGTCGGCGAAGAAAACCGAGGCTGGACCTGCGCGAAATACCTGCTCACGTACGAGCGCACCAACATCGCCGGGATCGGCTTCTCGACGGCCGCGCTCGAGCGGCTGCGCGCGGTGGCCGCGAAGGTCACGAAGAACGGCCGGCCGCTCGCCGACGATCCGTTCTTCGCGGCGCGCATCGCGCGCGTCGAGATCGAACTCGAGAACATGCGCACGACCAACCTGCGCGTGCTCGCCGCGGTCGCGGGCGGCGGCGTGCCGGGCGCGGAAAGCTCGATGCTGAAGATCCGCGGCACGCAGATCCGCCAGGAGATCACCGCGCTGATGCGCCGCGCGATGGGGCCGTACGCGCAGCCGTTCGTCGACGCAGCACTCGATGCCGATTACGACGGCGAGCCGGTCGGCCCGGACGAGGCCGCGAGCGCCGCGCAGCAGTACTTCAACAACCGCAAGCTGTCGATCTTCGGCGGCTCGAACGAGATCCAGAAGAACATCATCGCGAAGATGATGCTCGGGCTGTAACGAGGGACGCGACGATGGATTTCCAGCACACAGAAGACCGCCGGATGCTGGCGGACACGTTGAACCGCTTCATCACCGAACGGTATGCGTTCCCGGTGCGCGACCGCATCGCGCAGTCGGCCGAAGGCTTCGATCGCGCGATGTGGCGGCGCTTCGCCGAGCTCGGCGCGGTCGGCGCGCTGTTTTCCGAAGCCGACGGCGGCTTCGGCGGCGCGGGCTTCGACATCGCCGTGGTGTTCGAATGCCTCGGCCGCGGGCTCGTGGTCGAGCCGTTCCTCGGCACGCTGCTCGCGGGTCGCGCGCTGGCGCTGGCCGGCGGCGACGCGCATCGCGCGCGGCTGGCCGCGCTGATCGACGGCAGCGCGAGCGCCGCGTTCGCGCACGACGAGCCGGGCTCGCACTACGAACTGACGACCGTGCGCACGCGCGCCGAGCGTGCCGGCGACGGCTGGGTGCTGACGGGCGCGAAAGGCGTCGTCGACCAGGCCGCGCAGGCGGCGTTCTTCGTCGTCAGCGCGCGCGTGTCCGGTCAGGACGACGACGCGGCCGGCATCGGCCTGTTCGTCGTGCCGGCCGACGCGCCGGGCGTGTCGCTGCGGGACTACAAGAAGATCGACGGCGGCCGCGCGGCCGAGGTGCGCTTCGAGCGCGTCGTGCTGCCGGGCGATGCGGCGCTCGCCGTGCCGGAAACGCAAGACGACGAAGCAGGCGCCGCATTGCTCGAACACGTGCTCGGCTACGGGCTGCTCGCGCTGTCGGCGGAGGCGCTCGGCGCGATGGACGTCGCGAAGGAAGCGACGCTCGACTACCTGCGCACGCGCAAGCAGTTCGGCATGCCGATCGGCAGCTTCCAGGCGCTGCAGCACCGGATGGCCGACCTGCTGCTCGAAGTCGAGCAGGCGCGCTCGGCGGTGATCAACGCGGCCGCGCAGCTCGATGCGCCGCGCGCGGTGCGCGAACGCGCGCTCGCGGCGGCCAAGTACACCATCGGCCGGATCGGCACGCTGGTCGCCGAGGAGAGCATCCAGCTGCACGGCGGGATCGGGATGACGTGGGAGCTGCCGCTGTCGCATTACGCGAAGCGGCTCGTGATGATCGATCACCAGCTCGGCGACGAGGATCACCATCTCGCGCGCTACATCGCGCTGTCGAAACAATAAAGACGAACGACGCGAATGGAGGAGACGAGGATGACGAACGAATCGCGCGCGTTGCCGCTGGCCGGCGTGAAGGTGCTCGATTTCTCGCGTGTGCTGGCAGGCCCGTGGTGCGCGATGGTGCTTGCCGATTTCGGCGCGGAAGTGATCAAGGTCGAGCATCCGGCGCGCGGCGACGACACGCGCGACTGGGGCTTGCGGATCGGCGACACCGAAACGACCTACTTCAACAGCGTGAACCGAAGCAAGCGCTCGATCTGTCTCGACCTGCAGACCGACGAAGGGCGGCGGCTCGCGCGCGAGCTGGCCGCGCAGGCCGACGTGGTGCTGCACAACTTCAAGTTCGGCGGCGCGGAAAAACTCGGGCTCGGCTACGACGCGCTGGCCGCGCTCAATCCGCGGCTCGTGCATTGCGCGATTTCCGGCTACGACCGCTCGGGCCCGGAAGCCGCGCGGCCCGGCTACGACCTCGTCGTGCAGGGCGAGGCCGGGCTGATGGCGCTGAACGGCGAGGCCGGCCAGCCGCCGCTGAAATTCGGTGTCGCGGCGGTCGACCTGTTCACCGGCATGTATTCGGCGCAGGCGGTCCTCGCCGCGCTGTACGAGCGTCATGCGACGGGGCGCGGGCGGCGCATCGAGATGGCGCTGTTCGACTGCGGGCTGATGATCACCGCGTACTACGGGCTCGATGCGCTGCTGATGGGCGAGGATCCGCCGCGCTACGGCAATGCGCATCCGTCGATCGTGCCGTATGGCGTGTTCGACGCGGCCGACGGCCCGCTCGTGATCACGGTCGGCAACAACACGCAGTTCGCGCGTTTCTGCGATGCGATCGAGCGGCCCGACCTCGCCGCGGACGAACGCTACAAGACCAATCTCGGCCGCTCGGAGAACCGCGCCGCGCTGCTGCCGGAGATTCGCGGCGAACTTGCGCGGCGGCCGCGCGCGACGCTGCTCGCGGCGCTCGCCGCCGGCGGCATTCCGTGCGGCGAAGTGCTCGGGCTGCACGAGGCGCTGACCTCCGAGCGCGCGACCCGGGCGGGGCTCGTCACGCGGCAGCCGCACCCGGTCGCGGGCGGCGTCGACGTGCTGGCGCCGCCGTATCGCTTCGACGGTGCGCGGCTGCCGGTGCGCGGCGCGCCGCCGGTGCTCGGCGCGGATACGGACGACGTGCTCGGCGGCTGGCTCGGGATGTCGGCGGACGAGGTCGCGCGACTGCGCGCGGATCGCGTCGTGTAACGCATTGACGTGCCGCCACGGCGCGGGCGGATCGATGGGCGCGCCGGCCATCCACAAGACACTTCTCGCGAAACGACGAGGAGACATTGGAGACACCATGGAGCTTTCCGTCATCGAATCGGTCACGGCGCGCCGTGACTACCAGCAGCTCGTGCGCGCACGGCGCCGCTTCAGCTTCACGCTCACGGCACTGATGATCGCCACGTACTACGGCTTCATCCTGCTCGTCGCGCTCGCGCCGCACGTGCTTGCGGCGCCGCTGTACCGCGGTGCGACGACCACGGTCGGGATCGCCGCGGGCGTCGCGATCATCCTGGTCGCGATCGGGCTGACCGCGTGCTACGTGCTGCGCGCGAACCGTGCGTTCGACCGCCGCGTCGACGCGATCCTGCAGCGTTCGTGACGGAGGCCGACATGCGACGCACTTCGAGCGCGCTCGGCGCGCTGGCCGTTCTCGTTTCCTCCACCGCGCACGCGACCGGCGTCGCGGGCCCGATGCCCGACAAGGTCGAGCTGAACCCGGTGGCGATCGCGATGTTCTTCGCGTTCGTGTTCGCGACGCTCGCGCTCACGCGCTGGGCCGCGCGCCGCACGCGTTCGACGCGCGACTTCTACACGGCCGGCGGCGGCATCACCGGGCTGCAGAACGGGCTCGCGATCGCGGGCGACTACATGTCGGCCGCGTCGTTCCTCGGGCTGTCGGGGATGGTGTTCATGTTCGGCTTCGACGGGCTGATCTACTCGATCGGCTTCCTGGTCGGCTGGCCGTTCGTGATGTTCCTGATCGCCGAGCCGCTGCGCAACCTCGGCAAGTTCACGTTCGTCGACGTGGTCGCGTACCGCTTCGCGCAGCGGCCGATCCGGCTCCTGACGTCCGCGAACGCGCTGACGATCGTCGTGCTGTACCTGGTCGTGCAGATGGTCGGCGCGGGCAAGCTGATCCAGCTGCTGTTCGGGCTGTCGTACGGCACGGCCGAGCTGATCGTCGGCGTGCTGATGGTCGTCTACGTGTTCTTCGGCGGGATGACCGCGACCACCTGGGTGCAGGTGATCAAGGCCGTGCTGCTGCTGTGCGGCGCGACGCTGCTCGTCCTGCTCGCGCTCGCCGAATTCGGCTTCAGCGTCGATGAGATGTTCCGTCGCGCGGTGGCCGTGCATCCGGGCGCGCTGTCGATCATGGGGCCCGGCAAGCTGATCCGCGATCCGGCCAACGCGCTGTCGCTCGGCATCGCGCTGATGTTCGGCACGGCCGGCTTCCCGCACATCCTGATGCGCTTCTTCACGGTGCCGAACGCGAAGGAGGCGCGCAAGTCGGTGCTCTACGCGACCGGCTTCATCGGCTATTTCTATCTGCTGACGTTCGTGATCGGCTTCTCGGCGATCGTGCTGCTCGCGCAGCATCCGGAATTCTTCCGGCTCGGCGCGAACGGCACGTTCAACCTGACGCACGACCTGCTCGGCGGCTCGAACATGGTCGCGGTGAAGCTCGCGCAGGCGGTCGGCGGCAACTGGTTCTACGGCTTCATCGCGGCCGTCACGTTCGCGACGATCCTCGCGGTGGTCGCCGGGCTGACGCTCGCCGGCGCGACCACGATCTCGCACGACCTGTATGCGCAGATGTGGGCGCGCGGCAAGCCCGACGAGCGGCTGGAAATGCGCATCTCGCGCGCGGCGACGATCGGCTTGTCCGCGGTCGCGATCGCGCTGTCGATCCTGTTCGAGCACGTCAACGTCGCGTTCATGGTCGGCCTCGTCGCGGCGGTGGCCGCCAGCGCCAATTTCCCGGTGCTCGCGATGTCGATCTTCTGGCGCGGGATGACGACGCGCGGCGCGGTGCTCGGCGGCGGCCTCGGCCTCGCGTCGGCGGTGGCGCTGACGGTGCTGTCGAAGTCGGTGTGGGTCGACGTGCTGCACCACGCGCACGCGCCGGTGTTTCTCGACAACCCGGCGCTCGTGTCGGTGCCGCTCGCGTTCGTCGGGATTGTCGTCGGCTCGCTCGCGGACCGCGGCGAGCGCGCGCGTCGCGAGCGCGACGCGTTCGCGCAGCAGGAGTTCTATGCGCAGACGGGCGTGCTGGCCGGTGAAGCCGTGCAGCATTGATTCGTCTGATGAAACGATCGCTCCGTCCGGATCGCCGGACGGATATTTTCCGGAAATCCGGAATCCCGGATTTCCTTGCCTGCCGCATTATGAGAAATACAATGAAAACAACGGCTTGAGGGGCTCCGGAAACCTGGCATCGACCTTGCGATATAAAGCGCACGGCCATCCCCCGGCCGAACTACTACAGCAAGCAAGGAGACAACCGATGACCAATGCCTTCCTCCCCCTCCGGATGTCCTGAGGCATCGCTTGTTGCGGCACGGCAGCCGCGCGGGCGAATGCCTTCTCCCCTGAGACATTCGCCTGCGCGCGTGACGCCGTTTCCACCGGCTCATCATCTACTTCAGCAGGAACCATCGTGAAGAAGAAACCCTTCTACAAAGTGCTCTATGTGCAGGTGATCTTCGCCATCATCGTCGGCGTGATCCTCGGCCACTTCTATCCGTCGCTCGCCACCGAGATGAAACCGCTCGGCGACGGCTTCATCAAGCTGATCAAGATGGTGATCGGACCGATCATCTTCTGTACGGTCGTCACCGGCATCGCCGGCATGGAGGACATGAAGAAGGTCGGCCGCGTCGGCGGCAAGGCGCTGCTGTACTTCGAGATCGTGTCGACCTTCGCGCTGCTGCTCGGCCTCGCGGCCACGCACATCCTGCGTCCGGGCGTCGGCTTCAACATCGATCCGGCGACGCTGAACGGCAAGGAAGTCGCATCGTACGCGGCGAAGGCGCACGGACAGTCGACGGTCGACTTCCTGATGCACATCATCCCGAACACGATGGTCGATGCGTTCGCGCAGGGTGAAATCCTGCAGATCCTGCTGATCGCGCTGCTGTTCGGCAGCGTGCTCGCGCACCTCGGCGAACGAGGCAAGGTCGTGACCGACTTCATCGACGGCCTCACGCGCGTGCTGTTCGGCATCGTGCACATCGTCACGAAGCTGGCGCCGATCGGCGCGTTCGGCGCGATGGCGTTCACGATCGGCAAGTACGGCGTCGGCTCGCTGGTGCCGCTGCTCAAGCTGATCGGCACGTTCTACCTGACGTCGGTCGTGTTCGTGCTGGTCGTGCTCGGCGCGATCGCGCGCTTCACGGGCTTCTCGATCATCCGCTTCGTGTCGTACATCAAGGAAGAGCTGCTGATCGTGCTCGGCACGAGCTCGTCGGAAGCCGCGCTGCCGCAACTGATGGAAAAGCTCGAGAAAGCCGGCTGCTCGCGTTCGGTCGTCGGCCTCGTCGTGCCGACCGGCTATTCGTTCAACCTCGACGGCACCAACATCTACATGACGATGGCCGTGCTGTTCATCGCGCAGGCGACCAACATCGAACTCACGTGGATGCAGCAGCTCACGCTGCTCGCGGTCGCGATGCTGACGTCGAAGGGCGCGAGCGGCGTCACGGGCGCGGGCTTCATCACGCTCGCCGCGACGCTCGCGGTCGTGCCGACGATCCCGCTGTCGGGCATGGTGCTGATCCTCGGCATCGACCGCTTCATGAGCGAATGCCGCGCGCTGACCAACATCGTCGGCAACGGCGTCGCGACGGTCGTCGTGTCGGCCTGGGAGAAGGAACTCGACCGCAACAAGCTGCGCCAGGCGCTGAAGGGCGGCGGCGAGGTCACGCCGACCGAGACGGCCGGCGTCTGACGTCATGAAGGAGCAGGCGGCGGCACCGCCCGCGGGCGGTGCGCCGCGCGGCGGCCGGGGCAGCGACGAGGCGCCCTATGACACAATAGGCGATCCGCATCGCCAGGAAGTCACGTCCGTGAAGCGCCGCCTGCTCATCCTCGTCGTGCTTGCCGCCGCGCTCGCGGCGGCGTGCGCGCTGACGTGGACCATCACGTGGCAGCGCGGCGTCGCCGAGCTGCAGCGCAACGCCGCGGTGCGGGTCGACCGCACCACCAACGCGCTCAAGAGCACGCTCGACCGCTACGAATCGCTGCCTTATCTGCTCGGCAGCCATCCGTACGTGCTGGACCTGCTCGCCGAGCCGAAGCGCGCCGATTTCACCGCGCGCGCGAACCGCTATCTCGAAGACCTCAACGAACACGCGCACGCGACCGTCACCTACGTGATCGGCGCGGACGGCCTGTGCGTCGCCGCCAGCAACTGGCGCGCGCCGGACAGCTTCGTCGGGACCGGATACCAGTTTCGTCCATATTTCATCGACGCGATGAACGGCCGGGTCGGCCGCTTCTTCGCGATCGGCACGATCTCCCGCGACCCCGGCTACTACATCTCGCAGCCGGTGTGGCGCGACGGCAGGATCGCGGGCGTCGTCGTCGTGAAGCTCAATCTCGAATGGTTCCAGGGCGCCGACGCGTCCGAGCCGCTCGTCGTCGCGGACGATCACGGCGTCGTGTTCCTGTCGTCCGTGCCCGCCTGGAAGTACCACACGCTGCATCCGCTGACGGGGCCCGTCGCCGCGTCGATCTACGAGACGCGCCAGTACGCGCAGCAGCCCGTCACGCCGCTGCCGCTGCGCGTCGAGCAGGTGCTCGGCGCCGATGCGGAGATCGTGCGCCTCGGTGCGGCCGGCGTAGGCCCTGGCCTGCGCGCGCCGCGTTTCCTCGCCAGCAAGCGGCGGATCGGCGAGCCCGACTGGCTGCTCGTCACGCTCGCGCCGATCGCGCCCATCGACGCCGACGCGCGCAACGCGACGATCGTCACGGGCTTCGGCTTCGTGTCGGTCGCGTTGCTCGCGTTCTACTGGCGCATGCGCCGCGCGCGCGTGCGCGAGATGATCCGCGGCCGCGCGCTGCTGCAGCAGGCGTATGCGGAGCTGAACCGGCGCGTCGAGGAACGCACGGCCGACCTGTCGGAAGCGAACGAGCAATTGCAGAAGGAAGTCGGCGACCGGATCCGCGCGGAGCAGGAATTGCGCGCCGCGCACGACGAACTGATCCAGGCGAGCAAGCTCGCCGCACTCGGCCAGATGGCGGCCGGCATCACGCATGAACTGAACCAGCCGCTCGCGGCGTTGCGCAGCTTCTCGGACAACACGCGCGTGCTGCTCGATCGCGGCGAGCAGGCGGCCGCGCGCGAGAACCTCGAGGCGATCGCCGCGCTGACCGAGCGGATGGGCAAGATCACCAACCAGCTGAAGCTGTTCGTCGGCCGCGCGAAGCCGCGCAACGAACAGGCGCTCGTCGTGCGCGCGCTGCGCAGCGTGCTGTCGCTGCTCGGCGACCGGCTGCGCGGCGTCGCGCTCACGCTGACGCTGCAGGATGCGACGGTGTCGCCCGCGCAGGATGCGCCGCTCGACCTGGCGCGCGACTATCCGGAACTCGTCGCCCGCTGCGAGGACCTGCGTCTCGAGCAGGTGCTGATCAACCTGCTCGGCAACGCGCTCGACGCGGTCGCGGGCGTCGCCGCGCCGGCGATCGAAGTGACGATCGCGGTGTCGGTCGCGACGCTCGCGGTCGAGGTGCGCGACAACGGCTCCGGCATCGCGCCCGAGCTGCTGCCGCGACTGTTCGAACCGTTCTTCACGACCAAGGAAATGGGGCGCGGGCTCGGGCTCGGGCTCGCGATCTCGTCGTCGATCGCGAGCGACGCGGGCGGCGCGCTGACCGCGCGCAATGCGCCGTCCGGCGGCGCGCTGTTCGTCTTGACGCTGCGGCGCGCGCGCACGCATCATCCGGACGCCGTGTCCGAGCCGGCGGGCTCGCGCTAGGCACCGCACGACCGCATCAACGAGAGCCGCGCGCACCACCGCCGCGCGGTCTGTCAGGAGCAAGTGACTACGATGGCCAACCGGCTGCAAGTGATCTATATCGAAGACGATGCGCTCGTTCGCCGGGCGAGCGTGCAGAGCCTCCAGCTCGCCGGGTTCGACGTCGTCGGGTTCGAATCGGCCGAGGCGGCCGACAAGGCGATCGTCGCGGAAACCGCCGGCGCGATCGTCAGCGACATCCGGCTGCCCGGCGCAAGCGGGCTCGACCTGCTCGCGCAGTGCCGCGAGCGCGTGCCCGACGTGCCCGTGATCCTCGTCACCGGCCACGGCGACATCTCGATGGCCGTGCAGGCGATGCGCGACGGCGCGTACGACTTCATCGAAAAGCCGTTCGCGGCCGAGCGGCTGATCGAGACGGTCCGCCGCGCGCTCGAGCGGCGCGAGCTCGTGCTCGAGAACCATGCGCTGCGGCGCGAGCTGGCCGGCCAGAACATCGTCGCGCCGCGCATCATCGGCCGCAGTCCGGCGATCGAACAGGTGCGCAAGCTGATCGCGAACGTCGCGCCCACCGACGCATCGGTGCTGATCAACGGCGACACGGGCGCCGGCAAGGAGCTGATCGCGCGCAGCCTGCACGAGCTGTCGCCGCGCCGCGACAAGCCGTTCATCGCGGTGAACTGCGGCGCGCTACCCGAGCCGATGTTCGAGTCGGAGATGTTCGGCTACGAGCCCGGCGCGTTCACCGGCGCCGCGAAGCGCCGCGTCGGCAAGCTCGAATATGCGTCCGGCGGCACGCTGTTCCTCGACGAAATCGAAAGCATGCCGCTCGCGCTGCAGGTGAAGCTCCTGCGCGTGCTGCAGGACGGCGTGCTCGAGCGGCTCGGCTCGAATCAGCCGATCCGCGTGAACTGCCGCGTCGTCGCGGCCGCGAAAGGCGACATGAGCGAACTCGTCGCGGCCGGCACGTTCCGGCGCGACC
The DNA here is from genome assembly GCF_003853755.1 of Burkholderia sp. Bp8984. Taxonomy (NCBI): domain Bacteria; kingdom Pseudomonadati; phylum Pseudomonadota; class Betaproteobacteria; order Burkholderiales; family Burkholderiaceae; genus Burkholderia; species Burkholderia sp. Bp8984. Next base: position 95,016 of record NZ_QTQN01000020.1, on the reverse strand, counting down.
TGCTGTACCGGCTCAACGTCGTGACGATCGCGCTGCCGCCGCTCGCCGAGCGCCGCGAGGACATCGTGCCGCTGTTCGAGCACTTCATGCTCGACGCGGCCGTGCGCTACGGGCGGCCGGCCCCCGTGCTGACCGACCGGCAGCGCGCGAGCCTGATGCAGCGTGACTGGCCCGGCAACGTGCGCGAGCTGCGCAACGCGGCCGACCGCTTCGTGCTCGGCGTCGCCGACATGCCGCAGGAAGCCGGTGCGAGCGGCGACGACGCCGAGAGCGACCAGACGCTGAAGGAGCGCATCGAGCAGTTCGAGCGCGCGGTGATCGCCGAGGCGCTGAACCAGACGGGCGGCGCGGTCGCCGCGACGGCCGACCGGCTGCATGTCGGCAAGGCGACGCTGTACGAGAAGATGAAGCGCTACGGGCTGTCGGCGAAAGGCGAAACCGAGCGCTGAAAAAGAGACGGACCGCGGAACCGGGCTGGCCGGTCGTGCGGTCCGTCATGTGGAGCAGGGCGCGGCGGGCGGCCCTGCGCGTCGTGTCGTGCGGAGGCGGCGCTCAGGCCGCGTTGCCGTCGAGCGCCTTCTTGAGCAGCGCGTCGAGTTCCGCGAATTGCGGGGCGCCGACGTAGCGCTTCAGGATCTTGCCGTCCTTGTCGACGACGAAGGTTGTCGGCGTAAGCTGCACGTTGCCGAACTGCTTCGCGACGCTGCCGTCGTCGAGTGCGACCTTGAACGGCAGCTGGCGCGTCTGCGCATAGTTCGCGACGTACATCGGCGGATCGTAGTTCATCGCGACCGCGACGAACTCCAGCCCCTGACCCTTGAAGCGATTGTAGGTATCGACCATCTGCGGCATTTCCTGCATGCAGGTCGCGCAGCTCGTCGCCCAGAAGTTCACGAGGTAGACCTTGCCCTTCAGGTCGCCGGCCGTCGACACCTTCTGACCGGACAGCAGCGTGAACGTGGCGTCCGGCACGGTGGCCTTGCCGTTGAACGCGAAGAAGCCGGCAACGGCGATGGCCGCGACGACGACGGCCGCGACGATATAGCGGGCGGGGCCGGTGCGGCGCTGGGCGGGAGGCGTGGTGTTCATCTGCGGTGCTCTCGGAGTCGGTCGATGACGCGGATCGATGCAAAGGACGTCGAAATTCGGCGGTTATTTTAGCGCGAATGCGGCGCACGCACCGGCGGCCGCCACACATCCCGGGTGTCGGCTTCGGCGGATAATGGGCCTTTTGCCTGTCCCCATCACTGCCATGCCGAAGGAAGTCATCGATTCGTTGCGCCCCCTTTTTCGTCCGCTGCGACACTTCGCCGCGCTCGCGTGCGTGAGCGCGGCGCTGGCCGCGTGCTCGCCGTCATATGACTGGCGTACGCTGCACAACGACGCCGGCTACACGATCGACCTGCCGGCGAAGCCGACCGTCGAGAACCAGCCGGTGGCGGTCGGCGGCGCGTCGATGCCGATGCGGATGCAGGCCGCGCACGTCGACGGCGCGGTGTTCGCGGTCGGCACGCTGACGCTGCCCGACGACCGCGACGACACGCGCCGCGCGGCGCTCGAGTTCCTGCGTTCCGGGCTGTCGCGCAATCTCGAAGGCGTGCCGCAGACGGCCTCGGTGCCGGTGCCGCTCGCGGCCGGCGGCGCGGTGAACGGGCTCGAGCTGCGCATCGCGGGCGCGGCGAGCGGCGGCGACCGCTCGCGCAAGACGATCGTCGCGCGGCTCGTGGCGCGCGGCCGGCACGCGTACCAGGCCGTCGCGATCGCCGACGGGCCGCTCGCGCAGGAGCAGCTGGACCAGTTTTTCGGCTCGTTCAAGCTCGACTGAACAGCGGCCGGCGAGGGCGCTCAGACACTTCATGACAATTGAAAGTTCATTCGCAGCTTTCGACGCTAATCGCCGGATTTTGCGGGGATTTTTCGGCTATCCACAGCGCATGTGGATAACTTTGTTGAAAAGTTGACCGAATCGCCCGCAAAGCCGCGCCGGACGGCCTTCCGGCGCATTTGACGGTTGGCCATCCATTTCGGAAAAATCAATAAAAACAAAGGGATACGAATCTCATGACGAAGAGGTGCCCGCGCCGGGTGATCAGGGGCCGGATTCGTGAAATTGTGCATAAGTCAAGTCTTGACAGTCATATTTTGTCCTCCGCGGGCATTCACAGCGCCGTGAGCGCACGCCGGTAGCGGATCGCCTCGGCGATCTGCGCGGCCGTCGGCAACGGGTCACCGGCCAGGTCGGCGATCGTCCGTGCGACCTTCAACACGCGGAAATACGCGCGTGCCGACCAGCCGAAGCGCTCGCCGGCCTCGCGCAGCAGCCGCTCACCGTCGTCGGTCGGCCGGCACAGGTCGTCGGTCTCGCGCCCGCTCAGCATGTGATTGGTCTTGCCCTGCCGGTCGAGCTGCAGCGCACGCGCCCGGGCGACCCGCGCGGCGACCGCGGTGCTCGGCTCGCCGGGCGCCGTCGCGCGCGACGCGAGTTCGGCCGGCGATAGCGCGGGCAGGTCGATCTGGATGTCGATGCGGTCGAGCAACGGCCCCGACAGCTTGCGCAGATAGCGCGTGGCGAGCTCCGGGGTGCAGCGGCAGCGCCCGGACGGATCGCCATGCCAGCCGCACGGGCACGGATTCATCGCGGCGATCAACTGGCACGCGGCGGGGAAGTCGGCCTGCTGCGCAGCGCGCGAGATCGTGATGCGGCCGACTTCCAGCGGCTCGCGCAGCATCTCCAGCACGTGCCGGTCGAATTCGGGCAACTCGTCGAGAAACAGTACGCCGAGGTGCGCGAGCGTGATCTCGCCCGGCTGCGGCGGGTTGCGGCCGCCGACCAGCGCGGCGGCGCTCGACGAGTGGTGCGGCGCGCGGAACGGGCGCCGCCGCCAGTGCGCGGGCGAGAAGCCGATGCGGCTCGCGGAAAGGAGCGCGGCCGACGCCAGCGCCTCGTCGTCGGTCAGCGGCGGCAGGAGGCCGGGCAGGCGCGCGGCGAGCATCGACTTGCCGGCGCCGGGCGGCCCGATCATCAGCATGTGGTGCCCGCCCGCGGCGGCGACTTCGAGCGCGCGCCGGGCGCCGCGCTGGCCGACGACGTCCGCGAGATCGGGGGCGGCCGGCGCCGGCACGCCTTCGAGGCCGGGCGCCTCGACCGGCGCGAGCCGGGCATCCGGCGCACCGGCCAGATGCGCGCACAGCGCGGGCAGGTCGGGCGCGCCGAACACGGTGACACCCGGCACCAGCGCGGCCTCGGCCGCGCTGTCGAGCGGCAGGTACAGCTCGGGCGGACGGGCTGCGGCCGCTGGCCCGCACGGCGCGACGGCCGCGGCGCGAGACCCGAAGCCCGCGCCGGTCCCCGCGGCGGCGGGCCCGAAGCCGGATCCGGTCTCCGCGGCGCAGGATCCGAAGCCCGCTCCAGTCGCCGCGGCGCGCCAGTCCCGTGCCGCGCCGCACGCCATCGCGAACGCGCCCCGCATCGGCCGCAGCGCGCCGGTCAGCGACAGTTCGCCCGCGAATTCGCGGCCGGCCAGCGCGTCGGTCGGGAGCTGGCCGTTCGCGGCGAGGATGCCGAGCGCGATCGGCAGGTCGAAGCGGCCGGACTCCTTCGGCAGGTCGGCCGGCGCGAGATTGACGGTGATGCGCCTGACGGGGAAGTCGAATCCGCAGTTCTGCAGCGCGGCGCGCACGCGCTCGCGGCTTTCGCGGACTTCGAGATCGGGCAGGCCGACGATCGAGAACGACGGCAATCCGTTGGCAAGATGGACTTCGACGGTGACGTCCGGCGCGCGGCCGGCCGCCGGCGCGCGACTGCGCACCACGGCGAGCGACATGGCGAGGCTCCTTTAAATGAATCGGACGGGCAACGGCCATTCGGGCCGCATGCCGCGGGAATCGGAGGAATCGGTGCGCGCTTGCCGGCGTGGCGCGGAAAAGAACGAGGAACGACGAACAGCGAAGCGCTACAAACAGCGAAGAGCGAAGAGCGAGGAACAGCGAAGAGCGAGGAACAGCGAAGAGCGGGGAATTGCGAGGAACGACGGAACGGCTGACCGGCCGACTTCGGATGTCAGGCGCGGGCCGCACGAGGCGGCCCGCGCCCGGACCTGTCGGTCGGGTTGGGCGTCAGGCCTGGGACGCTGCGAGCTTCTGCTCGAGTTCCGCGACGCGCTTCTCGAGTTCCTCGAGACGCACGCGGGTGCGGGCGAGCACCTGTGCCTGCGTGTCGAACTCCTCGCGCGTGACGAGATCGAGCTTCGAGAAGCCTTGCGACAGCATGGCCTTCACGTTGCGCTCGACATCCTTGGCCGGCGAGTTTTTCAGCAGGTCGCTGACGCGCGACTGCAGGTCGTTGAAAACATCGCTGGGTTGCTTCATGAGATTTCCTTCCTTGCACAAAAAGTGTGCATCTTCAGTTGCGTACGTGCCCATGATGCACGCATGACCGGAAATGGTGCGCGCGTGGCGCGAATTCCGGGCATGGCGCCCGCATGGGTGAATGGCCCGGAGATCCGGGACGTGCGTGCACTCTAGCAATGATCCTTTCGGCGCGCCAGCAAACCTGGGCCACTTTGGCCATTCGGCCGGGCTTCCGCATCTTTCCGTACCTTTCAGCACCCGATGCAACCCCGTTTCGGAGCCGTTCGAGGCGGTGCTCGCGCGAACATGGCATGCGAGTTGCTGAGGAGAGACGGTCACACCATTCCAACCAATTCGACGGGATCAACCTGCGAGAGGACTCCATGAAACTGATTACCGCAATCATCAAGCCGTTCAAGCTCGATGAGACGCGCGAAGCGCTCTCCGCGCTCGGCGTCTCGGGCATCACGGTCACTGAGGTGAAAGGGTTCGGGCGCCAGAAGGGGCACACCGAGCTGTACCGGGGCGCCGAATACGTGGTCGATTTCCTGCCGAAGATGAAGATCGAGGCGGCCGTGTCCGACGATCTCGTCGACCAGGCGGTCGAGGCGATCGAGCGTGCAGCCCGCACCGGCAAGATCGGCGACGGAAAGATCTTCGTCACGCCGATCGAGCAAGTGATCCGGATCCGGACCGGGGAGACCGGCGCAGACGCGCTGTAACAGACCAAGACAAGCGACAAGAGGAAACCCGAGATGCGCAAACTTCTGATGTCCCTGCTGATGGCTGGCTCGCTGATCGCGGCTGGCGTCGGTCCCGCGCTCGCCGACGACGCGGCCTCCGCCGCGGCAGCGTCCGCGCCCGCCGCCACGGCGTCCGATGCATCGGCAGCCGCGGCTCCCGCCGCTTCGGCGCCGGCCGCCACCGACGCATCGGCACCTGCCGCTGCCGCCGCACCCGCTTCGGGCGCCGCCACCGACGCATCGGCCGCCGCCGCCGCGTCCGCGCCGGCCGCACCCGCCGCGCCGACCGAGCCGTTCTCCGTCGATTCGTCGAAGATCAGTGCCGGCGACACCGCGTGGATGCTGACGTCCACCGCGCTCGTGCTGTTCATGACGATCCCCGGCCTCGCACTGTTCTATGCGGGCATGGTCCGCAAGAAGAACGTGCTCGCGACCGTGATGCAGAGCTTCGCGATCACCGCCGCGATCACGGTGCTGTGGACGGTGGTGGGCTACAGCCTCGCGTTCACGCCGGGCAACGGCTTCATCGGCGGCCTGTCGCGCGTGTTCCTGCACGGCATGAACTACATCAAGGGCGACAAGGCGACCACGCTGACCGTCAGCCATCTCGCGACGACGATTCCGGAATCGGTCTACTTCGTCTACCAGATGACGTTCGCGATCATCACGCCGGCGCTGATCTGCGGCGCGTTCGCCGATCGCATGAAGTTCTCGGCGATGCTCGTGTTCATGACGCTCTGGTCGCTGATCGTCTATGTGCCGATCGCGCACATGGTGTGGGAGCCGACCGGCTGGCTGTCGGCCGACGGCGTGCTCGACTTCGCGGGCGGCACGGTGGTGCACATCAACGCCGGTATCGCGGGCCTCGTGTCGTGCCTCGTGCTCGGCAAGCGCGTCGGCTACGGCCGCGAATCGATGGCGCCGCACAACCTGGTGCTGACGATGATCGGCGGCTCGATGCTGTGGGTCGGCTGGTTCGGCTTCAACGCGGGCTCCGCGGTCGCGGCCGACGGCCGTGCCGGCTTCGCGATGCTGACCACGCAAGTGGCGACCGCCTGCGCGGCGCTCGGCTGGATGTTTGCGGAATGGGTCGCGAAGGGCAAGCCGTCGGTGCTCGGCATCGTGTCGGGCGCGGTCGCGGGTCTCGTGGCGATCACGCCGGCTGCCGGCTTCGTCGGCGTCGCCGGTGCGCTCGTGATCGGCATCGCGGCGGGCGTGATCTGCTTCTGGTCGGCCACGTGGCTCAAGTCGAAGCTCGGCTACGACGATTCGCTCGACGCGTTCGGCGTGCACGGCATTGGCGGGATTCTCGGCGCGCTGCTGACGGGCGTGTTCGCGGTCAAGGACATCGGCGGCGCCGACGGCAGCCTGCTGCTGCAGGCGAAGGGCGTGCTGATCACGCTGGTCTACAGCGGCGTGCTGAGCTTCGTGCTGCTGAAGCTGATCGACCTGACGATTGGCCTGCGCGTGTCCGAAGAGGAAGAGCGCGAGGGCCTCGACGTGATCCTGCACGGCGAACATGTCGAATAACTCACAAGGATGACGGCGGGCCGCCGCGCAGACGGCGCCCGCCACGAATGAGCGCAGCGACTTCGGCCCGCCACCCGGCGGGCTTTTTTTCTCCTGCCGCGTGCTGCCGTAGCGCATAACCCTTCAGGCTATCGGGTCAATAGCCGAAAACTTCCTCCATATCCTTGTGAAGCCGGGAACAATCCCCAAATGGGCAAGGCAATTGCTCTACAATCTTCATTCTCCCGCTCGCGAGTGATTCATGGTTCCCCACCTCGTTACCGCGTTGAACGGTCCGCTGCTCGAGCTCGAGCAGAAGATCCTCGACGCGACGCCTGCGATCGAACGCTGGTTCAGGCTCGAATGGCAGGAACACACCCCGCCGTTCTATTGTTCGGTGGACCTGCGCAACGCCGGTTTCAAGCTGGCGCCCGTCGACGCGAACCTGTTCCCCGGCGCGTTCAATAATCTGCCGTCCGAAGTGCTGCCGCTCGCCGTCCAGGCCGCGATGGCCGCGATCGAGAAGATCTGCCCGGACGCGAAGAACTTGCTCGTGATTCCGGAGCTGCCGACCCGCAACGCGTTCTACCTGGAAAACGTCGCGCGGCTCGCGACGATCATGCGCCAGGCCGGCCTGAACGTGCGCTTCGGCTCGCTCGACCCGAGCATCACCGACATGACGCCGATCACGCTGGCCGACGGCCAGAAGATCGTGCTCGAACCGCTCGAGCGTTCGCAGCGCCGCCTCGGCCTGAAGAATTTCGATCCGTGCTCGATCCTGCTGAACAACGACCTGTCGGCCGGGATTCCCGCCGTGCTGGAGAACCTGCACGAGCAATACCTGCTGCCGCCGCTGCACGCGGGCTGGGCCGTGCGCCGCAAGTCGACGCACTTCTCGTGCTACGACGACGTCGCGAAGAAGTTCGCGAAGATGGTCGGCGTCGATCCGTGGATGGTGAATCCGTATTTCGCGCACGTCGAAGGCGTCGACTGGCAGGCGCATGAAGGCGAGCAGGCGCTCGCCGACGCGATCGACGGCGTGCTGAAGAAGATCGCGCGCAAGTATCGCGAATACGGCATCAGCGAAAAGCCGTACGTCGTCGTGAAGGCCGACGCGGGCACCGCCGGGCGCGGCGTGATGACCGTGCACGACGCGGCCGAGATCGGCCGCATGTCGAAGGCCGAGCGCGCGCAGATGGCCGAGTCGAAGGCCGGCCTCGCGGTGCGCGACGTGATCGTCCAGGAAGGCGTGTACACGTTCGAGCGCGTCGGCGACGAAGTGGCCGAGCCGGTCGTGTACATGATCGACCGCTACGTGGTCGGCGGTTTCTACCGCACGCACGGCGGCCGCGAGCGCGACCAGAACCTGAACGCGCCCGGCATGCACTACGTGCCGCTCGGCTTCGAGCACACCGCGCTGCCGGATGCCGGCGCGAAGCCGGGCGCCGCGCCGCCGAACCGTTTCTACATGTACGGCGTCGTCGCGCGCCTGTCGCTGATCGCGTCGTCGATCGAACTGGAAAAGACCGATCCCGAAGCCATCCAGGTGTAACGGCTTCGCTACGTACAGGACCCGCATGGACATTCTCTTTATCGCCGACCCGCTCGAGCGCTTCAAGATCTACAAGGATTCGACCTACGCGATGATGGCGGAGGCCGCGCGGCGCGGGCATGCGGTGTACGCGTGCCAGCCGCACCAGCTCGCATGGACGGGCTCGGGCGTCGAGGCTGACGTGCAGCGCGTGACGATCGTCGGCGACACGGCCGACCTGCATCGCCAGCCGTGGTTCGAGGCGGCCGCGCACGAATCGCGTCAGCTGACGTCGTTCGGCGCGGTGCTGATGCGCAAGGATCCGCCGTTCGACATGGAATACGTGACGGCCACCTGGATGCTCGAGCTTGCCGAACGGGCGGGCGCGCGCGTGTTCAACAAGCCCCAGTCGATCCGCGATCACTCGGAGAAGCTCGCGATCGGCGAGTTTCCGCAGTTCGTCGCGCCGACGCTCGTCACGCGCGACGCCGCGCGCCTGCGAGCGTTCCATGCCGAGCATGGCGACGTGATCGTGAAGCCGCTCGACGGCATGGGCGGGATGGGCGTGTTCCGCGTGAAGGCCGACGGGATGAATCTCGGCGCGATCATCGAGATGCTCGGCCACGACGGCACGCGCTCGCTGATGATCCAGAAGTTCATTCCCGAGATCAAGGCGGGCGACAAGCGCATTCTGCTGATCGCCGGCGAGCCGGTGCCGTATTCGCTCGCGCGGATTCCGCAGGGCAGCGAGGTGCGCGGCAATCTCGCCGCGGGCGGGCTCGGCGTCGCGCAGCCGCTGACGCCGCGCGACCGCGAGATCGCCGCGACGCTCGGGCCGGTGCTCGCCGCGCGCGGGCTGCTGCTGGTCGGGCTCGACGCGATCGGCGACTGGCTGACCGAGGTGAACGTGACGAGCCCGACGTGCTTCCGCGAAATCATGGAGCAGACGGGTTTCGACGTCGCCGCGATGTTCATCGACGCGCTGGAGCGGGCGGCCGCGTAGCCCGCTTTCCGCGCAAGCCCGGCGGCGGCCGCGCAGGCCCCCCGTCGCCGGAGCGGTTCGACCGGCCTGCTACAATGCCCGCTTGCCCGGTGCCGCGACCAGCGCGCCGAAGGCCCGGCGGTCGGGCCGAAACCGTTGCAAGGCTGAACATGAAACGTTTCCCATACTCGCTATGCTCGTTGCCCCGCTGCGGGGCGTCGGCCCGCCAAGGGCGGCCGGGGGCAGTCTGACATGGCCGGGATTCTGATCATCGCGCACGCGCCGCTCGCCACCGCGCTGCGGGACTGCATCGCGCACATCTACGGCGGCGTGCCCGCGCGCATCGGCTGCATCGACGTGCTGGCGGACAGCGACCCGACCCAGGTGATGGCGTTCGCACACGCGGAGCTCGCGCGGCTCAGGGAAGAGAACGGCGTCGTCGTGCTGACCGACATGTACGGCGCGACGCCCGCGAACATCGCGGGCCAGCTCGCGAAGCTCGACAACGTGCGCGTGCTGGCGGGCGTGAACCTGCCGATGCTGGTGCGCGCCGTCTGCTACCGTACCGTGCCGCTCGACAAGCTCGTCGACAAGGCGCTGTCCGGCGGCGCGAAGGGCGTCCACGAGGTGTCTGCCGGCACGCCGCCGCCGCCTTCGGAAACCGGCTGCGGCCAGTGCGCGCCGATTCCGCCCGAGCCGCAACCGCGCACCGAATCGCACTGACCGTCCCGTTTTCCGTTTTAGACCGACCCGCCGACGCACGTCGCCGGCGGCCTCGACCGACCCGACCGAGAACCATGCTTCAACAAGAAACCACCATCGTCAACAAATTGGGGCTCCATGCGCGCGCATCGGCCAAGCTTACGCAACTGGCCGGCAACTTCCAGTCGGAAGTCTGGATGACGCGCAACGGACGCAAGATCAACGCGAAAAGCATCATGGGCGTGATGATGCTCGCGGCGGGCATCGGCAGCAGCGTGACGATCGAGACCGAAGGTCCGGACGAGCGCGAGGCGATGGACGCGTTGCTCAAGCTGATCGCGGACAAGTTCGGCGAAGGTCAGTGATCCGGGGCCTGCCCCGCGATCGTTGCCGTTTCGAAGCAGAATGCCGCGTATGTCGCGGCATTTTTTTTGTCCGTAGCATTGATGCGGAAATCGCAATGCTGCGCTGCATGCAGCCAGCACGGAGGTGCGGAATTTATAATCGCTAACCGGGGTCATAAGCGCATCGCAGCAGTGTGCCGCGGCTTTACATGTACAGAGGAGGTGCGCGTGTCCTTCACGCTGCATGGCATTCCCGTCTCACGTGGTATCGCGATCGGGCGAGCGTATCTGATCGCGCCGGCGGCGCTCGACGTCGCCCATTACCTGGTCGAGGCGAACCAGATCGACGCCGAGGTCGAGCGTTTCAGCACGGCGCGCGAGGTCGTGCATCGCGAACTCGAGGCGCTGCGCGCCGACCTGACCGACGACACCCCGACCGAAGTGGGTGCGTTCATCGACGTCCACGCGATGATCCTGAGCGACGCGATGCTCGTGCAGGAAACCATCGACCTGGTCCGCACGCGACGCTACAACGTCGAATGGGCGCTGACCGAGCAGCTCGAGCTGCTCACGCGCCACTTCGACGATATCGAGGATGAATACCTGCGCGAGCGCAAGGCCGACATCGAGCAGGTGGTCGAGCGCGTGCTGAAGGCGCTCGCCGGTGCGCCGTCGGCGTCGCAGGCGCTCGATCGCGCGGCCAAGAACGGTACGAACGAGATGATCGTCGTCGCGCACGACATCGCGCCGGCCGACATGATGCAGTTCAAGACGCAGTCGTTCCAGGCGTTCGTCACCGACCTCGGCGGCCGCACGTCGCACACGGCGATCGTCGCGCGCAGCCTCGGCATTCCGGCCGCGGTCGGCGTCCAGCATGCGAGTTCGCTGATCCGCCAGGACGACCTGATCATCGTCGACGGCGACCAGGGGATCGTGATCGTCGATCCCGCGCCGATCGTCCTCGAGGAATATTCGTACCGCCAGTCCGAGAAGCTGCTCGAACAGCGCAAGCTGCAGCGCCTGAAGTTCTCGCCGACGCAAACCCTGTGCGGCACGAAGATCGACCTCTACGCGAACATCGAGCTGCCCGACGACGCGAAGGCGGCGGTCGAGGCCGGCGCGGTCGGCGTCGGGCTGTTCCGCTCCGAGTTCCTGTTCATGCATCAGAAGGAGATGCCCGAGGAGGAGGAGCAGTTCGCCGCGTACAAGCGCGCGGTCGAGTGGATGAAGGGCATGCCGGTGACGATCCGCACGATCGACGTCGGCGCGGACAAGCCGCTCGAGGCGCTCGACGAAGGCTACGAGACGGCGCCGAACCCGGCGCTCGGCCTGCGTGCGATCCGCTGGAGCCTGTCCGAGCCGCAGATGTTCCTCACGCAGCTGCGCGCGATCCTGCGCGCGTCCGCGTTCGGGCAGGTGAAGATCCTGATCCCGATGCTCGCGCACGCGCAGGAGATCGACCAGACGCTCGACCTGATCCGCGAGGCGAAGCGCCAGCTCGACGACGCGGGGCTCGCATACGATCCGAACGTGCGCGTCGGCGCGATGATCGAGATCCCGGCCGCCGCGATCGCGCTGCCGCTGTTCCTGAAGCGCTTCGATTTCCTGTCGATCGGCACGAACGACCTGATCCAGTACACGCTCGCGATCGACCGCGCGGACAACGCGGTCGCCCACCTGTACGACCCGCTGCATCCGGCGGTGCTGCACCTGATCGCCTATACGCTGCGCGAGGCGAAGCGTGCAGGCGTGTCGGTGTCGGTGTGCGGGGAGATGGCGGGCGATCCGGCGCTCACGCGCCTGTTGCTCGGGATGGGGCTCACCGAGTTCTCGATGCACCCGAGCCAGTTGCTGGTCGTGAAGCAGGAGATCCTGCGCGCGCACCTGAAGGCGCTCGAGAAGCCGACGGCCGACGTGCTGGCCGCGTTCGAGCCGGAGGAGGTGCAGGCGGCGCTCAAGCGCCTGTCGGTCGCGGAACCGCGCGCGGACGCGGCCGCCTAGGCGGCGCGGACTGCGCGGCGAGACCGTCGTGCGCGTCGCGAAGGTAGCGAAACGTCGCGCATGCGCCGCCCGGCGCATGCGTTCATGCATCCCGCGCGCGTCAGTGCCGGCCCTGGCACACGGGGCAGTCGGCCTGGCGCGCGATCTTCATCGTCGTCCATTCCATCCGCAGCGAATCGAGCATCATCAGCCGCCCGTTGAGCGTCGTGCCGATCGCGCCGATCACGCGCAGCGCTTCGGCGGCCTGCATCGCGCCGATGATCCCGACCGTCGGCGCGAACACGCCCATCGTCGCGCACGCGACTTCCTCGAACGGCTGGTCCTCCGGAAACACGCACGCGTAACAGGGCGCGGCCGGGTCGCGGAAGTCGAAGGTGCTGATCTGGCCGTCGAAGCGCAGCGCGGCGCCTGACACGAGCGGCACGCCGTGCGCGACGCACGCGCGGTTGATCGCATGGCGCGTCGCGAAGTTGTCGGTGCAGTCGACCACGACGGTCGCCTGCGGCACGTGCGCGTCGAGCCATGCATCGTCGACGCGCGCCGCGACCGCATGCACGGTCACTTCCGGGTTCAGCTGCGCGAGCGCGTCGCGCCCCGATTCGACCTTGCTGCGGCCGACCGAGGCCGTCACGTGCAGGATCTGTCGCTGCAGGTTCGTGAGGTCGACCGTGTCGGCGTCGACGAGCGTGATCGTGCCGACCCCGGACGCCGCGAGATACATCGCGGCCGGCGAGCCGAGACCGCCGGCACCGACGACGATCGCATGCGCGTCGAGGAAGCGCTGCTGCGCCTCGATGCCGATTTCGTCGACGAGGATGTGGCGGGAGTAGCGGAGGAGTTGATCGTCGTTCATGGGAGAGGTCGGGTGAGGCATGCCGCCGGCGGCGGCGCGGACGCCTCTGCGTCCATCTGCGTATTCTAGGCGCACATGAAAAACGGGCCATCGCGGTCTTCCCGCGATGGCCCGTCGGATGCCGGCCGGCGCTTACTGCGGCGCCGACGCGGGCTTCGGTGCGGCGGCCTTCGTGCCCGACGCCTTCGCGGGGGACGCGGCCTTGGTCGCAGGGCTCTTCGTCGTGCTCTCGGCGAGCAGCGACTTCGATTCCTGCACCGCCTTGCCCTCGAGCTTGTTGAGCGCCTGCTGCATCATGAAGTCGTCGGCGCTGCCGAACTCGATCGGCTTGCGATCGCGGTCCTTCTGGCGTTGCTCCGGCGTCTTCTTGTCGTTCTGCTCCTCGAGGACGCGCAGCTGATCCATCCGGCGCTGCTCGCGCTCTTCCTGTTCCTTCTTCTCGTTCGGATCCTGCGTGTTCGCGAGGTGGTTCGTGTAGTCGACCTCGCGCGTCACGAGCACGTCGTCCGGATCGCCGTCCGCATACTGATCGACCGGCACGTCGGGCGTGATGCCCTTGTTCTGGATCGAACGGCCGCTCGGCGTGTAGTAGTAGGCGGTCGTCAGGCGCAGCGCGGTGTCGGCCGTCATCGGACGGACCGTCTGCACCGAGCCCTTGCCGAACGTCGTCTTGCCCATGATCTGCGCGCGCTTCGAATCCTGCAGCGCGCCGGCGACGATCTCCGACGCGGACGCCGAGTAAGCGTTCGTCAGCACGACCATCGGCACGGTCTTGAAGATCGGCGGCAGGCTCTTCAGCGGATCGCCGTCGAAGGACGGCAGGCGGTAGTTGTCGTAGGTGTCGCGGTAGACCTGCTTCGAATCCGGGATCTGGCCGTTGGTCGACACGACGACGGAGTCGGGCGGCAGGAACGCGCCGGCGACGCCGACCGCGCTCTGCAGCAGGCCGCCGCCGTTGTTGCGCAGGTCGACGATCAGGCCCTTCAGGTTCGGCTGCTGGCGCGCGATGTCCTGCAGCTTCGCGGCGAGATCGGGCGTCGTGCGCTCCTGGAAGCTCGTGATCCGGATATATGCGTAGCCCGGGTCGAGCAGCTTCATCTTCACGCTCTGGACCCTGATGATCGCGCGCGTGACCGTGATCGGGAACGTGCGGTCGTCGCTCTTGCGGAAGATCGTCAGCGTGACCTTGGTGCCCGGCTCGCCGCGCATCTGCTTGACGGCCTTGTCGAGCGTCATGCCGCGCACCGGCTTGTCGTTGATGCGCGTGATCAGGTCGCCCGGACGGATGCCGGCGCGGAACGCGGGCGTATCTTCGATCGGCGAGATCACCTTGACGAGGCCGTCTTCCTGCGAGATCTCGATGCCGAGACCCGCGAAGCGGCCCTTGGTCTGCTCCTGCAGCTCGTCGTAATCGGTCTTGTCGAGGAACGACGAGTGCGGGTCGAGGCTCGACACCATGCCCTTGATCGCCGCCGTCAGCAGCTTCTTGTCGTCGACCGGCTCGACGTACTCGCGCTTGATCTGGCCGAACACTTCCGCGAACAGGCGGAGCTGGTCGAGGGGAAGCGGTGCCGTGGCGGTCTGCTCGGCCGATGCCGAAACCTGCAGCGTGGCGAATACGCCCGTGGCGAGGCCCGCGGCAATCAGGCCGATGTTCTTCAATTTCATTCGCATAGAGAGTCTGGTGCGGTCGGGAAGCGCGTGGCGGTAGCGGGGATGTAGCGGACAAGTATAACTGTTCGCCCGATTGCTCAGTGGACCGGTGCGAAATGGTCCGGGAGCCCGGTCCCGGCGGGGGCGCCGGATGCGCAGCGGATTCGAAAGCGGGTTCGACAGCACCGGGGCCGCGAAGGTTCGCGCCCGCGCGCCGGAGCAGCCGGGCAGGCCGCGCGCGAGGCGGCCCGCCCGGCACGACGGGTATCAGCCCGCCTTGCCCTGCTTCGCGACGGCGGCCTGCGCCTTCGCGATCGCGTCCTGGTCGCCCAGGTAGTAGTGCGTGATCGGCTTCAGGTTCTCGTCGAGCTCATACACGAGCGGCACGCCGTTCGGGATGTTCAGGCCGACGATGTCGCTGTCCGAGATGCCGTCGAGGTACTTGATCAGCGCGCGCAGCGAGTTGCCGTGCGCGGCGATCAGCACCTGCTTGCCCGCACGGACGGCCGGCGCGATCGACTCGTTCCACAGCGGCAGCACGCGCGCGACCGTGTCCTTCAGGCATTCGGTGAGCGGCAGCTGCTCGCGCGGCACCTTCGCGTAGCGCGGATCGTCGAACGGCGCGCGCTCGTCGGTCGGCTCGAGCGCCGGCGGCGGCGTGTCGTAGCTGCGGCGCCACACGAGCACCTGCTCGTCGCCGAACTTGGCGGCCGTTTCCGCCTTGTTCAGGCCCGACAGCGCGCCGTAGTGGCGCTCGTTCAGGCGCCACGAGTGGACGACCGGCAGGTACATCAGGTCCATCTTGTCCTGCACGTGCCACAGCGTGCGGATCGCGCGCTTGAGCACCGACGTGTAGGCGATGTCGAACGTGTAGCCGGCCTCCTTGAGCAATTCGCCGGCCTGATAGGCCTCGTTGCGACCCTGTTCGGTCAGGTCGACGTCGACCCAGCCGGTGAAGCGGTTTTCCTTGTTCCACGTCGATTCGCCGTGGCGGATGAGAACGAGTTTGTACATGGATCTTGCGGTCGGTAGTGATAGGGAAGCGGGGCGCGTCGCGCGGTACCCGGCCCGGGTCCGCCATCGCGCAAGGCGGTTATTTTATAATGGCGCGATTGTCCTCATCCGATTTCTCTTTTTCCGGCGGCATTCCGTGACGTTCTTTACCAATTACACGAACCTGGCCCTTATCGCGATCCTTCTGGTTTCCGGCGGCCTGCTCGCATGGCCGGCCCTGCGCCGCGGCCGCGGCGGCCTGTCGGCCGCGGAGGCGACGCAGCTCATCAATCGCCGCAACGCGGTCGTGATCGACCTGCGTACCGCGTCCGACTTCGCCGCCGGCCACCTGCCGTCGGCGCGCCAGGTCGCCGCCGGCGAGATCGGCGCGAAAATTGCGCAGGTCGCGAAAAACAAGAGCACCCCCGTGCTGCTCGTCTGCCAGAACGGCCAGCAGTCGCAGAAGGCGGCGCGCGAGGTCGAGGCGGCAGGCTATGCCGAGGTACACGTGCTCGAGGGCGGCGTTGCCGCCTGGCAGCAGGCCGGGATGCCGGTCGTCAAACAAGGAGTGGCGAAGTGAGCAAGGTTTTGATGTACAGCACGCAGGTGTGTCCGTATTGCATTCAGGCCGAGCGCCTGCTGAAGCTGCGCGGCGTGGAGCAGATCGAAAAGGTGCTGATCGACCGCGATCCGGCCCGCCGTGAGGAAATGATGACGCGCACCGGCCGTCGCACGGTCCCGCAAATCTACATAGGCGACACGCACGTCGGCGGCTACGACGATCTGTCGAAGCTCGACCGCGAAGGCGGGCTCGTGCCGCTTCTGCAAGCGGCCTGATTAGGGCAGAATGGCCGCCGGCCGCGCCGCGGCATGAGCGCGCAGGATTCAACCGAGGCGGCCGGCGTGAAGCCGGGCCGCCGCGTCACCACTTTTAGGGAAACACCATGTCCGACGTCGAAAACCAACCGTTCTTCAACATCCAGCGCGTCTACCTGAAGGATATGTCGCTCGAGCAGCCGAATTCGCCGGCGATCTTCCTCGAGCAGGACATGCCGTCGGTTGAAGTCGAAGTCGACGTCAAGGCCGAACGTCTCGCGGAAAGCGTCTTCGAAGTCGTCGTGTCGGGCACCGTCACCGCGAAGGTGAAGGACAAGGTCGCATTCCTGATCGAAGCGAAGCAGGCCGGCATTTTCGACATTCGCAACATTCCCGACGAACAGCTCGACCCGCTCGTCGGCATCGCCTGCCCGACGATCCTGTTCCCGTACCTGCGCTCGAACATCGCCGACGCGATCACGCGTGCGGGCTTCCCGCCGATCCACCTGGCGGAAATCAACTTCCAGGCGCTGTACGAGCAGCGTCTCGCGCAGCTTCAGCAGCAGCAGGCCGGTGCGGCAGGCGCGCCGAACGGCACGACGCTGAACTGACGTTTCACTCCGGACCGGTGCTGGGTATGAAAGTAGCCGTTCTCGGCGCCGGTGCCTGGGGCACCGCGCTCGCGGGCCATCTGGCCGCGCGGCACGATACGCTTCTCTGGGCGCGCGACGCCGCGCTGATCGCCGGGCTGCAGGCCCGGCACGAAAATTCCCGCTATCTGGACGGCATCGCGCTGCCCGATGCGCTGCGCTACGACGCCGATCTCGGCGCGGCGCTCGCGCACGGCGCCGCGGACGACGCACTGTGCGTGATCGCAGCACCCGTGGCCGGGCTGCGCACGCTGTTCGGCGCGATGCGCGACGCGGGCTGCGTGCCCGCGCATGTCGTGTGGGTCTGCAAGGGCTTCGAGGCCGACACGCATCTGCTGCCGCACCAGGTGATCGCGGCCGAGCTGCCGGGGCAGCACAGCAACGGCGTGCTGTCGGGGCCGAGCTTCGCCCGCGAGGTCGGGCTCGCGCTGCCCGTCGCGCTGACGGTCGCGAGCACGTCCGCCGAATGCCGCGAGCGCACGCTGGCCGCGTTCCATCACGGCGCGATGCGGATCTATACGGGTGACGACGTGGTCGGCGTCGAGGTCGGCGGCGCGGTGAAGAACGTGCTGGCGATCGCGACCGGCATCGCCGACGGCCTCGGCCTCGGGCTGAACGCGCGCGCCGCGCTGGTCACGCGCGGTCTCGCCGAAATGTCGCGGCTCGGCGTCGCGCTCGGCGGCCGCGCGGAGACCTTCACGGGCCTCACGGGCCTCGGCGACCTGATCCTCACCGCGACGGGCGACCTGTCGCGCAATCGCACGGTCGGCCTGCAGCTGGCGGCCGGCCGCTCGCTGAACGACATCCTCGGCGCGCTCGGCCATGTGGCCGAAGGCGTGCGCTGCGCACAGGCCGTGCTCGCGCTCGCGCGCGCGCAGGCGATCGAAATGCCGATCACCGAAGCCGTGTGCGGTGTGCTGTTCGACGGCGTCGCACCGCGCGATGCGGTCAGCGGCCTGCTGCGGCGCGACGCGCGCGCCGAATAACGCCGACGAATCACACCGATTTTTTGCGGCCGGGCGCGCTCGCGCAAAGCGGGCGGCGCCAAAGCGCACTACGCTTGAACCGTCTCCGGCGTTTCGGGAGGGTGTCATGCTGCAGATCGGTTCCACCACGCTCGACGCGCAACGCGTCGACATCACGACGCTCGACGTCGACGTGATCGTCAATGCTGCGAACGGTTCACTGCTCGGCGGCGGCGGGGTCGACGGCGCGATCCATCGCGCGGCCGGCCCGGGCCTGCTCGCCGAGTGCCGCACGCTCGGCGGCTGCGAGACCGGCGACGCGAAGCTCACGCGCGGCCACGGGCTGCCGGCCCGGTACGTGATTCATGCGGTCGGCCCGGTGTGGCACGGCGGCGGGCGCGGCGAGCCCGAGCTACTCGCGGCATGCTACCGGCGTGCGATCGAGCTGGCCGAGGAGGTTGCGGCAACCTCGATCGCATTCCCGGCCATCAGCTGCGGCGTGTACCGCTATCCGGCCGAGGAGGCCGTCGACATCGCGGTCGGCACGGTCGCCGAAATGCTGCCGCAGGCGCCGAACCTCGCACGCGTGGTGTTCGCGTGCTTTTCATCCGACATCTACGACGTGTATCGCGCGCGGCTCGCGCGTATCTAGCGCGTGAGCGGATCCGGCCGCGCGGCGTGGCCCGGGCGGGCGCGTCAGGCGCCGCCTTCGAAGCCGGCCTGGCGCCACGCCTCGAACACGACCACCGCCACCGTGTTCGACAGGTTCAGGCTGCGGTTGCCCGGCCGCATCGGCAGGCGTACGCGCTGTTCGTTCGCGAAGCGTTCGAGCACCTCGGCCGGCAGGCCGCGTGTTTCCGAGCCGAACACGAACCAGTCGCCCGGCACGAATGCATGGTCATGGAAGCGGCCCGAGCCACGGGTCGTGAACGCGAACATCCGCGCGGGATCGGGTGCTTCGGTCGCTACGAACGCGTCCCAGTCGCGATGCACGCGCATTTCCGCGTACTCGTGATAGTCGAGGCCCGCGCGGCGCATCTTCGCGTCGTCGAGCGGAAAGCCGAGCGGCTCGATCAAATGCAGGCGCGCGCCGGTATTGGCACACAGGCGGATCACGTTGCCGGTGTTCGGCGGAATTTCGGGGGCGACGAGGACGACGTTGAACATGGTTGGGTCTGGCTGGGCCGGCCGGGACGGAGCGACGTGCACTCGTCCCGGCCGGCCGGTTCGTGACGGCCGGCGCCGCGCGCGGGTGGCCGGCCTCTCTATCTAATTAATCCCTCGCGGTGCGCAGCGCAACCAGATTCGTCACGCGTGCGGCGCCCGCCGCCTTCAATGCCTGCGCGGCCGCCGCGAGCGTCGCGCCGGACGTCATCACGTCGTCGACGAGTGCCACGTGGCGGCCGGTGAGGTCGCCCGCCACCGCGAACGCCGCGAGCACGTTGTCGCGCCGCGCGCGCCGGTCGAGCCGCGACTGCGGCGCGGTTTCGGCCACGCGTGCCAGCAGCGCCGCATCGGCGCGCACGCCGAGCCGGCGCGCGAGCGGCCGCGCGATCGCCCACGCCTGGTTGTAGCCGCGCGCGACGAGCCGCCCGTGCGACAACGGCACCGGTGCGATCACGTCGAAGCCGCCGGTGGCGCGCAGCGCGTCCGTGTCGTCGATCCGCTGTGCGAGCCGGGCCGCGAATTCCGCGCCGAGCGCGAGCCGCGCATGAAACTTCAGGCCGCGCGCGAGCCCGTCGAGCGGGGCGCGGTAATCGGCGAGCGCGAGCGTCGCATCGAACGGCGGCGGCGTCGCGCGGCATGCTTCGCACCGGTACGCGGACGCGGAACCGGCGCCGCCGTGCCCGCCGCGGGCTGCGCGCGGCCGCGGCCGCCCGACGCCCAGCGGTACCGCGCAGACGTCGCAGCGCAGCCGCGCTTCGTTCCAGTACGCGGCGTCGCAGGCGCTGCAAATCACCGGATGTGACAAATTGCCGCACAGCGCGCACCGATTCGGCAAGGCGAGTGCGATGACGCGCACGGCCAGCGCGCGAACCTGCGACAAAACGACGCGCATCGGGCGCGGGGCGGAACTGCGATCCATCGCGAACACTCCTGGCGGCCCCGCCTCGATGAAGGCTACGAGGCGAGCGAGTATACTTCGGGCTCTTCGCCAGTGTGCCCGACATGTCTCCAGCTTCGACTTCAACCGGCCGTCCGGCCAATGACGCCCGGCGTCTGCGGCGGATCTTCGATCGCCGCGCCGCCACGTTCGACGCGGTCGCGTTCCTGCCGCGCGAGATCGCGCAGCGGATGAACGAGCGCCTCGAATACATCAAGGTGAGCCCCGCGGCCGTGCTCGACGCAGGCTGCGGCCCGGGCGACGACCTGCCGGCGCTGCGCGCGCGCTTTCCCGAAGCCCCGGTGTTCGGCGTCGACCTGTCCGGCGCGATGCTCGCACGGGCGGGCCAGCGCGAGGTCGAGCAGGCGAGCTGGCGCCGCTGGCTGCCTGCGTCGCTCGGCCGGGCGCTGGGCCAGCGCGGCCCGCGCGTCGCGCAGGCCGACTTCTCGGTGCTGCCGTTCGCGGCCGGCGCGTTCGACCTGATCTGGTCGAATCTCGCGCTGCACTGGCATTCGCGTCCCGATACGGTGTTCCCTGAATGGCAGCGCGTGCTGCGCGTGAACGGCCTGCTGATGTTCAGCACGCTCGGCCCCGACACGCTGCGCGAGCTGCGCGCGGCCTGCGCGGACGCCGAAGCGGCGCTCGGCATCGCGCCGCCGGCCGCGCGCGTCGTCGATTTCGTCGACATGCACGACCTCGGCGACATGCTCGTCGAGAGCGGCTTCGAGATTCCGGTGATGGACCAGGAAGTGCTGACGGTCACGTACAAGACCCCCGATTCCCTGCTGGCCGACGTGCGCCGCTGGGGCGCCTATCCGTTCGACCGCGCGGTGCCGCAGCATGCGGCGCGGCGCTTTCGCGCGGCGCTCGGCGACGCGCTGGAAGCGCGCCGGCGCGCAGACGGCACGATCGCCCTGACGTTCGAGGTGATCTACGGCCACGCATGGAAGGCCGTGCCGCGCACGACCGCCGAGGGGCACGGCATCGTGCGCATCGAAGATATCGGAAAGGGGCGTCCGAAGAATCGGTAAAGCGGTAAAGAGGGGTTTTGTTATGTCTGAAATTAGCGGCGCAAACCGGGGTCGAATAGACGCCAAAAACGGCCGGGAAGCTTGTGGCGCTTGGCTCGCGGGCCGATAGCCGCTTGCTTGTGGATGCCATTGAACCCGCCTATAATGCGTCAGCTTGTCGTCCCGGGGTCCCCGCAATACGGGCCGACGAGTCCGATGCAGGCATGCATCGCATGCCATTCGCGTGAGGCGGCGATGGAAGCAGCAAGGGTGTCGGCGGAGACGAACGATGAACCGGTCCTCGAAGACTGGCTCATGAAACGCAACTGTTCGGTGTCGCCGCGCCAGTTCGTGCTGTTTTACGCGTCGCTCGCGGGCTTCTCGCTGGTGATCGCGGCAGTGCTGATGTGGCGGGGGGCCTGGCTCGTCATGCCCTTCACGGGAATCGAATTGCTGGCGGTCGGCGTCGCGTTTGCGATCCATGCCCGTCATGCGGTCGATTACGAGCGCATCAGGCTGTTTCCGCACCGGCTCGTGATCGAGCGGATGGATGCGGAGCGGCTCACGCAGATCGAATTCAATCCGCGCTGGGTGCGGGTCGAGCCGGGTGCGACGCCACGCGATCCGATTCGACTGGTATCGCGCGGGCAGACCGTCGTAATCGGGCAGCATCTCGCGCAGCACAAGCGTGCGCAGTTCGCCGACGAACTGCGCGTGTCGCTCAGGCGCTGCGGCTGACGAGGCGCGGGCACCGGCCGGAACAGGCCGGCGCCTTGCGACGGGGGAGGGTTTGAATGGAAATTTTGGGTAAGGATGCTATGAAAACAATCAAGCGAGCCCTCACGGGCGTGCTGGCATGCAGCGGATTGCTCTTTGCCGGCGCGGCTCTGGCGGTCGGTGATAGCCCGGGCGGCCCCCGCGTCAACGAGATCAACTTTCAGCCGCCTGTCACGAAGATCGCCGAGGAGCTCTACGATCTCCACACGATGATGCTGATCCTGTGTACGGTGATCTTCGTCGGCGTGTTCGGCGTGATGTTCTATTCGATCTTCGCGCACCGCAAATCCAAAGGCCACAAGGCCGCCAATTTCCATGAAAGCACGACCGTCGAAATCATCTGGACGATCGTGCCGTTCATCATCGTCGTGCTGATGGCGCTGCCGGCCACGAAGGCCGTCGTCGCGATGAAGGACACGACCAACGCCGATCTCACGATCAAGGTCACCGGCTACCAGTGGAAGTGGGGCTACGACTACGTGAAGGGTCCGGGCGAGGGCATCAGCTTCCTGTCGACGCTCAGCACCCCGCGTGACGAAGTGATGGGCAAGAAGCCGATCACCGAGACCTACCTGCAGGAAGTCGACAACCCGCTCGTCGTGCCGGTCAACAAGAAGATCCGCATCATCACGACCGCGAACGACGTCGTTCACTCGTGGTACGTGCCGGCGTTCGGCGTGAAGCAGGATGCGATCCCCGGCTTCGTGCGCGATACGTGGTTCAAGGCCGACAAGGTCGGCACGTTCCGCGGCTTCTGTACCGAACTGTGCGGCAAGGAACACGCGTTCATGCCGGTCGTGGTCGTGGTGCTGTCGGACGACGACTACGCGAAGTGGGTGAGCGCGCAGAAGGCCAAGCTGGCCAGCGCGTCGGTCGATCCGAACAAGGTTTACACGATGGCCGAACTCGTCGCGCACGGCGAGGAAGTCTACAAGGCGAACTGCGCGGCCTGCCACCAGGTGAACGGCAAGGGCCTCGGCGCCTTCCCGGCGATGGACGGCAGCCCGATCGTGAACGGCCCGATCGCCGGCCACGTCGAGCGCGTGCTGCACGGCAAGGGTGCGATGCCGTCGTGGGCGTCGCTGTCGGACCTCGACATCGCATCGGTCATCACGTACGAGCGCAACTCGTGGGGCAACCACAAGAACGACCTGCTGCAGCCGAAGCAAGTGACCGACGCGCGCAACGGCAAGATGCCGGAAGACGTGGCGGGCGCCGCGGCGCCGGCCGAAGCGGCCTCGGCACCGGCGCAAGCCGCGTCGGGTGCGGCCGAGCAACCGGCGGCAGCGTCGGCATCGGCGGCTGTGTCGACGATCTACTTCGAAACGGGCAAGAGCGTGCTGCCGGCCGACGCGAAGGCGGCGATCGCCGCAGCGGCCGACTATGCGAAGGCACATCCGGACGCGAAGCTCGCGCTGTCGGGTTTCACCGACAAGACGGGCTCGGCCGACGCGAACGCCGAACTGGCCAAGCATCGTGCACAGGCCGTGCGCGACGCGCTGAAGGCAGCAGGCGTGGCGGAAGACCACATTATTCTCAAAAAGCCGGAAACGATCACGGGCGGGGCTGACGCGAAGGAAGCCCGGCGGGTCGAGATCGGGCCGGCGGCTTGACGTGTCGCTGAGTTAGTCGACGTATTCGCATTAGGAGATTCTCATGTCTAGCATCGGGCACGACGTAGCCGCGGACCACGCGCACGACGACCACGCGCACGAAATGCCGCACGGCTGGCGGCGCTGGCTGTTCGCCACCAACCACAAGGACATCGGTACGCTGTACCTGCTGTTCTCGTTCATCATGTTCCTGTCGGGCGGCGTGATGGCACTCGGCATCCGTGCCGAGCTGTTCGAGCCGGGCCTGCAGATCATGCGTCCGGAGTTCTTCAACGAACTCACGACGATGCACGGCCTGATCATGGTGTTCGGCGCGATCATGCCGGCGTTCGTCGGCTTCGCGAACTGGATGATTCCGCTGCAGATCGGCGCGTCCGACATGGCGTTCGCGCGGATGAACAACTTCAGCTTCTGGCTGCTGCCGGTCGCGGCCGTGCTGCTGGTCGGTTCGTTCTTCGCGCCGGGCGGCGCGACGGCCGCCGGCTGGACGCTGTACGCACCGCTGTCGACGCAGATGGGCCCGGGCATGGACTTCGCGATCTTCGCGGTCCACATCATGGGCGCGTCGTCGATCATGGGCGGGATCAACATCGTCGTGACGATCCTGAACATGCGCGCACCGGGCATGACGCTGATGAAGATGCCGATGTTCGCATGGACCTGGCTGATCACCGCGTACCTGCTGATCGCCGTGATGCCGGTTCTGGCAGGCGCGATCACGATGGTGCTGTTCGACCGCCACTTCGGCACGTCGTTCTTCAACGCGGCAGGCGGCGGCGACCCGGTGATGTACCAGCACATCTTCTGGTTCTTCGGCCACCCCGAGGTGTACATCATGATTCTGCCGGCGTTCGGGATCGTGTCGCAGGTGATCCCGGCGTTCGCACGCAAGACGCTGTTCGGCTATAGCTCGATGGTGTATGCGACGGCGTCGATCGCGATCCTGTCGTTCATGGTCTGGGCGCACCACATGTTCGCGACGGGCATGCCGGTCACCGGCCAGCTGTTCTTCATGTACGCGACGATGCTGATCGCGGTGCCGACGGGCGTGAAGGTGTTCAACTGGCTCGCGACGATGTGGCGCGGCTCGATGACGTTCGAGACCCCGATGCTGTTCGCGATCGGCTTCCTGTTCGTGTTCACGTTCGGCGGCCTGACGGGCCTGATGCTGGCGATGGCGCCGCTCGACATCCAGTACCACGGCACCTACTTCGTGGTGGCGCACTTCCACTACGTGCTGGTGGCAGGCTCCCTGTTCGCGCTGTTCTCGGGCTGGTACTACTGGGCGCCGAAGTGGACGGGCTGGATGTACAACGAGACGCGCGGCAAGATCCACTTCTGGTCGTCGATGATCTTCTTCAACCTGACGTTCTTCCCGATGCACTTCGTCGGTCTCGCGGGCATGCCGCGTCGTTATGCGGACTACCCGGCGCAGTTCACGGACTTCAACCAGGTGGCGACGATCGGCGCATTCGGCTTCGGCCTCGCGCAGGTGTACTTCCTGTTCGCGGTCGCGCTGCCGGCCTACCGTGGCGGCGGCGACCTGGAAAAGGCGTCGGACAAGCCGTGGGATGGCGCGACGGGCCTCGAGTGGACGGTGCCGAGCCCGGCTCCCTTCCACACGTTCGAGCAACCGCCGCACGTCGAATAAGTTTCACCCGGCGTTCCGCCGCTGCCTGCCGCGCAGGCAGGCGCGGCGGGCGCCGAATCGATGTTTCAGCGAAGTTTCAGCGAAGTTTCAGATGAACCGGAATCCACAACAAAGACGAACGCCCGAGCAGATTCGCGCGGGCAACAAGCGGCTCGGCCTCATCCTGCTCGTCATCGCCGCCGTTTTTTTTGTGGGTGTCGTGATCAAGCAGTGGTGGCTGTCCACTCACTGATATGCAGTAACTGACGCAGTAGCGAGGAAGTCGTCGTATGTCGAAGCCGGAAGAGGGCGCCGTCGATCGCGCATTCAATCGTTCGATGCTGGTGAAGCTCTTCGTCGTGGCCGGACTGATGTTCGGCTTCGGCTTCGCGCTGATTCCGATGTATCGCGCGATCTGCCAGATCACCGGCATCAACAACCTGGTGCAGCGCGATGTCAGCGAACGCGAGGTGAAGAACTCGCAGGTCGACATGAGCCGCACGGTGTCGGTCGAGTTCGATGCGAATGCGCGCGGCCCGCTCGGTTTCAAGCCGGAGCGCAACAGCCTCGACGTGCATCCGGGCGAGCTGACGACGATCGTGTACGACGTGACCAACGGGCAGGGCCGGCCGGTGGTGGCGCAGGCGATTCCGAGCTACGCGCCGAAGCAGGCGACGGAGTTCTTCAAGAAGATCGAGTGTTTTTGCTTCACGCAGCAGACGCTGGCTGCGAACGAGTCGCGCAAGATGCAGGTGGTGTTCGTGATCGATCCGAAGCTGCCGAAGGACGTGAAGACGATCACGCTGTCGTACACGTTCTTCGAGCTGAACACGCCGGCCGCGCCGGCGCCGGCACCGCGCAAGACGGCGGCGCAGGGCGACGCGAAGCCGGACGCATGACGACGGAGACGGGGCAGTGACAGAGACCAAGCGGAGCGGGTCGTTCGGCCAGGCGTTGCGAGCGGTGTTGTGGTCGTTCTTCGGGGTGCGCAAGCGGCGCGACCTGGAGGCCGACGCGACGCAGCTCAATCCGCTGCACGTGCTGATCGTCGCGTTGATCGCGGCCGGTGTGTTCATCGGCGTGCTGATCCTGATCGTGCGTGCGGTCGTGGGCTGAGGCTCGCGGCCACGAAAGAATGCAGTGCGTAGCGCCCGGGCGCTGCGTGCGGGAAAGAGCGGCGGCGGTCGTGCCGTGCAAGAAATAAAGCCGGAGCGGTTTCCGGTACACAAATTGGACTGAAGTGGAGAATCAAGCATGAGCGGTCAAAACCAGACCCCGTACTATTTCGTGCCGCATCCGTCGCAGCATCCGATCAGCGCGGCCTGCGGCCTGCTGGTCATGCTCGCGTCGGTGGCGCTGTGGATCAACGGTCACG
This sequence comes from Burkholderia sp. Bp8984, assembly GCF_003853755.1. NCBI lineage: Bacteria > Pseudomonadati > Pseudomonadota > Betaproteobacteria > Burkholderiales > Burkholderiaceae > Burkholderia > Burkholderia sp. Bp8984. The sequence continues at coordinate 68,415 of NZ_QTQN01000020.1, read as the reverse complement.
ACTGGGCTCCGTACACGGCGCTGCTTGGCCTGCTGTGGTTGCTCTTCACGCTGTACCACTGGTTCGGCGATTCGATCGCCGAGTCGGAAGGCGGTCATTACGGCAAGAACGTCGACAAGTCGTACCGCTGGAGCATGAGCTGGTTCATCTTCTCCGAAGTCATGTTCTTCGGCGCATTCTTCGGCGCGCTGTTCTACGCGCGCGAAATCGCGCTGCACCAGCTCGGCAGCCTCGACTACAAGCTGATCTGGCCGGATTTCTCCGCCGTGTGGCCGAACGAAGGCCCGGCCGCGCTCGCCGGTCACTTCAAGACGATGGGCCCGTGGCCGATCCCGACGCTGAACACGGCGCTGCTGCTGTCGTCGGGCGCGACGCTGACGGTGTCGCACCACGCGCTGCGCGACAATCATCGCAACAAGGCGATCGCGTGGCTGGCCGCGACGCTCGTGCTCGGCGTCTGCTTCCTGTTCACGCAGGGCTTCGAGTACTACCACGCGTACAACGAACTGAACCTGACGCTGAATTCGGGCGTGTACGGCTCGACGTTCTTCCTGCTGACGGGCTTCCACGGCTTCCACGTGTTCCTCGGCGGCACGATGCTCGCGGTGGTGCTGGTGCGGATGATCCGCGGCCACTTCAAGCCTGATCACCACTTCGCATTCGAAGGCGCCGCGTGGTACTGGCACTTCGTCGACGTCGTCTGGCTCGGCCTGTACGTCGTCGTCTACTGGCTGTAAATGCAACAACGGCCCGCGCAGCGATGCGCGGGCCGTTTTCATTGGCGGGGACGGGGCAGCGGCCGGCTGCTTGCGCTCAACGCCAATCCGGCGCCGCCGCGACTCAGTCAGGCGGCGCTTTTGCTTGGTAGCGCCGCTGTGCGGCGAAATGTCACAGCGATTACAGAGGCCGGCGCGGTGAAGGCATCAACGCCCGATCGGCAGGCCGGTCGAATGGATCCAGCCCATCCAGTTCGCGAACAGGATGAACAGGAACAGCGAGATCGACAGCCCGACACGGGTGGCAAGCGACCACACCATGCGTTTCGTATGGCCGCGGTCTTGCATCATGAAGTAGAGCGCCGAGCCCATGCTGGCGACGATGAGGACGAAGGCGATGGGAACGAGGATGTGCATGTCACGAACCGGACGACGGCAATTCGAAAGGAAGAGGATAATTATCGCACTTCGCTTTCGCGAAGGCGCCTCGCGGGTGGCCCGATGAAGATCCGCTGGCTGCCTGCGCTGCTGATTCTCGTCGTCGTCGCGGTCACGATTCGCCTCGGGTTCTGGCAGCGCGACCGCGCGCACCAGAAGGAAGCGCTGCAGGCGAACGTCGTGCGTTACGAGCACGCGGTGCCCGTCGACGTCGGTGCGCAGCCGATTCCGCTCGCGTCGATCGAGTTCCACCGCGTGCGGGCGAAGGGCCGCTTCCTGCCGGAGCAGGCGGTGTTCCTCGACAATCGGCCGTATAACGACCAGCCGGGTTTTTACGTCGTGATGCCGTTTAAACTCACGGGCGGCGGCGCCGTGCTGGTGAACCGCGGCTGGCTGCCGCGCAACATCGCCGATCGCACGGCGATCGAGCCGTTCCCGACGCCCGACGGAGAGATCGAGATCGAAGGCATCGCGCGCGCCGACGCGTCGCGCGCGTTCGAGCTCGGCGAAGGTGGCTCGGCCGCGCACCAGAAGATCCGGCAGAACCTGGACGTCGCCGCGTATGCGAAGGAAACGGGGCTGCCGCTGCAGCCGTTCGTGATCCAGCAGACGAGCGACGACGGCGACAAGCTCGTGCGCGACTGGCCGGCGGCGACGACCGGCGTCGAGCGCAATTACGGTTACATGTTTCAGTGGTGGGCCATGGCGGCGGTCGCGCTCGGCTTCGGCCTGTACGCCGCGCGGCGTGCGGCGAAGAAGTCGGCCGGCGCGTGAGCGCCATGGCAGGACGCGGCGCACGCGCCGCGGGTTCGTTTCGAGAGGTCTGATTTGTCCATGCAATCTTCCCGTCAGGGTCCGGCCGCCGCGCCGATCTCGCCCGCGGCCCGCAAGCGCGGCCGCTGGATGCTCGTGCTGCTGGGTCTCGTGTGCGCGGCGCCGATCATCGCGTCGTACTTCACCTATTACGTGATCAAGCCGAAGGGTGGCTCGACCAACTACGGCACGCTGATCGAGCCGCAGCGGCCGATCCCGGCCGACCTGCAGGTCACCGACGAAACCGGCAAGACGGTGCCGCTGTCGTCGCTGCGCGGCGTGTGGCTGTTCGTGATGACCGACCGCAGCGCGTGCGACGATGCATGCGCGCAAAAGCTCTACTTCATGCGCCAGATCCGCGTCACGCAGGCGGGCGAGCGGCACCGGATCACGATGGTGTGGCTGCGCAGCGATGCGGACGCGATTCCGCAGAAGGTTCTGGAAGCCTATCCGGACACGCGCCGGCTGGTCGCCGATCCGGCCGCGGTGGCTGCATGGCTGCCGGCCGACGCCGGCACGAAGGACAGCGACCACCTCTACATGGTCGATCCGAACGGCAACCTGATGATGCGTTTCCCGAAGGACCCGAATCCCAGCAAGATCAAGTCGGACGTGACCAAGCTGCTGAAGTGGTCGAGCATCGGCTAAGGCGAGACGACGAGGCAACCATTCGATGTCGTATCTACTGCAACTCGGCCTGATCGGCCTCTGCATCGCGCTGCTGCCGCTGTCGTACGTGTGGGTGAAGGCCGACGACGACAAGTTCCGCAAGCTGGTGTGGATCACCACGTTCCTGACCCTCGACCTGGTGATGTTCGGCGGCTTCACGCGGCTGACCGATTCGGGCCTCGGCTGCCCCGACTGGCCCGGCTGCTACGGCACGTCGTCGCCGTTCATCGCGCACGCCGCGATCACGGCCGCGCACCAGGCGATGCCGACCGGCCCCGTCAGCATGACGAAGGCATGGATCGAGATGATCCACCGCTATTTCGCGATGGCGATCGGCGTGCTGATCATCGCGCAGGTCGTGATCGCCTGGTCCGCGCGGCTGCGCCGCCGCCCGCTGCACGTGTCGCCGTGGTGGCCGACGAGCCTCTTGCTGCTGATCGTCGTGCAGGGCGTGTTCGGCGCGTGGACGGTCACGATGAAGTTGCAGCCGGTGATCGTCACGACCCACCTGCTGCTCGGCCTCATGCTGCTCGGCACGCTCGGCTGGCTCGCGGCGCGGCAGACGCCGCTGCCGTCGCATGACCCGGAGGCCGGCCGCTACCGCACGGCCGCGCTCGCGGCACTGGTGCTGCTGGTCGTGCAGATCGCGCTCGGCGGCTGGGTGAGCACCAACTACGCGGTGCTCGCGTGTACCGACTTCCCGACCTGCAACGGTCAGTGGATGCCGCCGATGAACTTCGGCCAGGGCTTCCATCTGTGGCGCGCGCTCGGCATGACGAAGGACGGCGACGCGATCACGCAGGACGCGCTGGTCGCGATCCACTGGACCCACCGCACGTTCGCGTTCGTCGTCGTCGCATACCTGGTCGCGTTCGCGCTGAGGATGCGCCGCTTCGAGTCGCTGCGCCGGCCCGCGAACGGCGTGCTGCTGGTGGTTCTGCTGCAGTTCCTGACGGGCCTGACCAACATCGTGCTGCAGTGGCCGCTGCCGGTCGCCGTCGCGCACAACGGCGGTGCCGCGATCCTGCTGCTGCTCGTCGTCATGTTAAACTTTCGCATCCTTTCAAGCCGCCCCGGCCGTGTCGTGCAGCCCGCGCGCGACGCCGCCCCGGCGTGACCGTCCCCATGCAAAGCACCCTTTCCCAATCGCCCGGTAGCCGGTTCTCGCAGTACATGGCGCTGACGAAGCCGCGTGTCACGCAGCTCGCGGTGTTCTGCGCGGTGATCGGCATGTTTCTCGCGACGCCGGGCATGGTGCCGTGGCATGTGCTGATCGGCGGCACGGTCGGCATCTGGCTGCTGGCCGGCGCCGCGTTCGCGATCAACTGCCTCGTCGAGCAGAAGATCGACGCGATGATGCGCCGTACCGCGTGGCGTCCGTCCGCGCGCGGCGAGATCACGACTCCGCAGATCCTGCTGTTCTCGGCCGTGCTGGGCAGCGTCGGCGCATGGACGCTCTATACCTTCACGAACCCGCTGACGATGTGGCTGACGATCGCGACGTTCGTCGGCTACGCGGTGATCTACACGCTGCTGCTCAAGCCGATGACGCCGCAGAACATCGTGATCGGCGGCGCATCGGGCGCGATGCCGCCGGCGCTCGGCTGGGCCGCGGTCACCGGCGCGGTGCCCGGCGACGCGTGGATCCTCGTGCTGATCATCTTCGTGTGGACGCCGCCGCATTTCTGGGTGCTGGCGCTCTATCGCCGCAAGGACTACGAAAACGCGGGCCTGCCGATGCTGCCCGTCACGCACGGCGAGAAGTTCACGCGGCTGCACATCCTGCTGTACACGGTGATCCTGTTCGCGGTCACGCTGATGCCGTTCATCTCCGGGATGAGCGGCGCCGTCTACCTGACGAGCGCGGTGCTGCTCGGCGCGGTGTTCCTCGCGTATGCGTGGAAGATCCATCGCGACTATTCGGACGAACTCGCCCGCAAGGCTTTCCGTTACTCGATCGTCTACCTGTCGCTGCTGTTCGCCGCGCTGCTCGTCGATCACTATGCGCGCCCGCTGCTCGGCGTGTAACCGCACGGTTTGAACGCAATGCTCCATTCATGGTTCGGGCGCCGCGCGCGCCAAGGCTGGATGCTCGCGTGCGCATTCGCGGCAGCCACGCTGCTCGCCGGCTGCGACAACGCGCCGAAATTCCAGAATCTCGACATCACCGGCAACACGCAGTTCGGCAGCGATTTCTCGCTGCCGGATACGGCGGGCAAGGTGCGCACGCTCGGCGACTTCAAGGGCCGGGCGGTCGTGGTGTTCTTCGGCTATACGCACTGCCCGGACGTATGTCCGACGACGATGGCCGAACTGTCCGAAGCGCTGAAGCAGCTCGGCCCCGATGCCGCGAAGCGTGTGCAGGTGCTGTTCGTCACCATCGATCCGGAGCGTGACACGCCCGCGCTGCTCGGCCAGTACGTGCCTGCGTTCGATCCGTCGTTCATCGGCCTGCGGCCGGCCGACGAGGCGCAGCTCAAGAAGGTTACAAAGGATTTCCGCGTGTACTACGCGAAGGTGCCCGGCAAGACGCCCGGCAGCTACACGATGGATCACACCGCCGCGAGCTACGTGTTCGATCGCGACGGCAAGCTGCGCCTGTTCGTGCGCGACGGCCAGGGCCCCGGCCCGTGGGTCCACGACCTGAAGCTGCTGGTCGACTGAACGGCGTACGCCGCAGGTTCGCCCGGGCGCTCGCCTGGCGCTACGCGTGACGGCCGCGACGCGCCGTCACGCATTCCTCCTTCTCCCCCTCGATCTGCATGCGCCGCCTCGCGGGGCGGCTGCGTATGAACATTCGGGCGCTGATGCGCTTGCGCGCGTTACGGCAGCGCCGGCACGTTGAAGCCTTGCGCGGCACGCGTGATCCGGAATTCCGTCACGCGATACGTCGCGAGCCCTTCGGTCACGAACGGATCGGTCTCGAGGATCGCGTCCAGTTCGTCGCGGTCGATGCGGGCAGCGAGGATCACGCCGCCTTCGCGCGGTACCTTCGGCCCCGCCGCGATGAAGATGCCGCGCTCGAACAGCGGCTGAAGATACGCGCGGTGGCGTTCGAGTGCATCGTCGATGCGCTCGAGCGATGCGTTGTAATGGATGTCGATGACGTACATGGATGGCCCTGGAATTGTCGCCGGCGCGTGGTGTGCCGGTCGGCCGGTCTTTTTAGCACAGCGGCCGTTCCCTGTCGTGCCGGCCGTCGTCGCGCATCGTCCACCAGCACCGCCGTGCATACCCATATGAGCGGGATGTATTTCACTTCCGGCCGATCCTGTGACACCATTTGCCCCTTCCTGCGAGTCCGGGGATACCCGTATCGCGCCCCATTTTCAGTTAGCAAGAAAGCGAGAAACAGATGAAGCGTCGCAGTCTCCTGAAGGTATTTTCCGTGCTGGCCACCGGTGCCGCGCTGACGCTGTCGGCGGGCGCGCACGCCGAGGACAAGGTCATCAAGGTCGGCACGGTGGCCGGCCCGGATGCGGAAGTGTGGCAGGTCGTGCAGAAGGTCGCGAAGGAGAAGGAAGGCCTGAACGTGAAGGTCATCGAGTTCAACGACTACGTGCAGCCGAACGCGGCGCTCGACTCGGGCGACCTCGACGCGAACAGCTTCCAGCACCAGCCCTACCTCGACAGCCAGGTGAAGCAGCGCGGCTACAAGATCGTCAGCGCGGGCCTGACCTACATCTCGCCGATCGGCGTGTACTCGAAGAAGTTCAAGGCGCTGAAGGACCTGCCGCAAGGCGCGAAGCTCGCGGTGCCGAACGATCCGTCGAACGAGAACCGCGCGCTGCTGCTGCTGCAGACGCAAGGCGTGATCAAGCTGAAGACGGGCGCCGGCACGGGCGGCAACAACGCGACGGTGCTCGACATCGCCGAGAACCCGAAGAAGCTGAAGATTTCCGAGCTCGACGCCGCGCAACTGCCGCGCGTGCTGTCGGACGTCGACGCCGCCGTGATCAACACGAACTACGCGCTCGCCGCGAACCTGCAGCCGACCAAGGACGCGATCGCGCTCGAATCGCTGACGAGCCCGTATGCGAACCTGATCGCCGTGCGCGCGAAGGACAAGGATCAGCCGTGGGTGAAGAAGCTGGTCAAGGCGTACCAGTCGGCGGAAGTGCGGGAGTTCATCAAGAAGCAGTTCAAGGGCTCGATGGTCGCGTCGTTCTGAACGCGATCGATTGACCGAACGAAGGCCTGCATGTGCGCAGGCCTTTTTTGTTTGTGCGGTGAGGGATGTTCTATTGACGCTGCGCAGGCGCCGCCTCGCTGGCTTTAACATGCCCGAGATTCGCCAGCGCAGGGAAGATCACACAACGCAATTGCTGCGTACTCGCTGGTAAGCGCCGTCTGGTAACGGTCTGTTACGTTGCCATCGAGCCGGTGCGTCGTTGCTCGAGTGCGGAACCGGTATGCCTTTTCTCGAGCCGGTATCCCGCTGTGCCCCGTCATTGCTCACGTCGAGCCGCATGACAAAAGTTTCGCGGGATATTCCACCGTCGTTGCATAGAGAACGGCCGGAAGATCGGCAGGAATTTGTCCGCGCGGTAGCCATATGTCTTCGTTAGACTGAAAAACAGTTCTGGAAATTACACGCGAGGATATTGAATGGGGGCGGCCGAAAAGTTGGGCGGCGTTTACTATTATTATGGAATGGATAATCTGACTGCCGGGGAATTGTTCTTCTGGATAATGGTCGACGAATCCATGAATCAGTTGGGTGTCGACGATGCGGTGTCGGTTGGCATGATTCTGCTTGGTAAAAACAATTTATCGACCCGTGTGAAACCCGGCGGAGCAATAAAAGGGACCTCGCGTGCAAGCCAGTTTTCGAGAAGGGTTTTTCAGAAGGCGCAGTTTCCGTTTGGTCTTAAGTTGCCCACCCTGGGGGGCGGGCCGGTGAAGGATCTGAAAGTCAAGATGGTGAGGAACATCGGCACTTTTGTGGGGAGAACGATACCCGTCGCAGGCTGGGTAATTCTCGCGAGTGACATTTGTATTATCGCTCATAAGGCAGCTAATCATTACAATAGGGTCGCGAGGGAGGGTGACAGGTTATGGTAGACATTGAGGATGAAGTAGTTGACTTCGTGAAGAAGAGGATTGGCTTCTCCATGTTGTCGAGGAATGTGGATATAACCGAAAATACCGATCTGGATGTTGACCTGGGCTTTGATGCTGCTGAAGTCGGAGAAATGATGAAGGAGTATTCGGAGGAGTTTGGTGTCGATATGAGTAGATTCGACATTAAAAAATATTACCCCGAAGAGGACTCTTCATTTCTTGACTTGATCAATCCGTTCAAGAAAAGAGTCGTTCATCATGTTCCGGACCTGAACGTCCGAATGTTGATTGCATCGGCCAAGGCTGGGCACTGGCTCTACAGCTGACTGCTCACCGCTTTGCATTTGTCTGTGTCCGGGCGGCGGCATCGTGCCGACTCCTTTAGAGGCGCGGCAGGTCCAGCGTCGGCTGACACGCGCTACCCCCTCACATCTCGCCGCGCCGCGAGCAGATCGCCATGATCTGCTGGATCGCGTAGTTGTCGCGTACGCCCGGCAGCGACTGCACGACGCACTCGTGGAAGCGCCGCTCGCGCGGCAGCAGCATCGCGTTGTTGCGGTACAGCGCGTCGCACGAGCGCTGGATCAGCTGCGCGGCCACGCCGTTGCGACTCTCGCGCAGCGCGCCCAGCATGCAGTCGTCGTATTGCGCGTAGCCGTCGGTCAGCGCGAATGCCGCACCCGGCAGCGCCAGCGCGACGGCCGCGCATGCGATCGCACGGATCCCCCGTTTCATAGGCCCTCCGATGGTGTGGATCGGGTCGGCGGACAGCATAACGTAAAGCGGCAAGAGCGGCTGACGCGTTGCGCCGGGGCGGTGCGCCGGCGTCGCTTCGGAGCCGGAGGATTGCGGCGGCGGTCGTTCCGCCGACACGAGCCAGCCGCGCCCGGGACGGCGCGCCGTCACATGACGGGGGCGCCGGCTTTTCCCGCGCTTTTCTCGGACGAAAAGGCCGGTTTCGTACCAGTACTGTGCGACGCGAGCGCATTGCCATATACTGTATATCCATACAGTTGTGGGTGGCGTCATGCTCGCATCCTCCATTTCTCCCGAATCCCTTCATCCATCGCTCTGGCGCGGCTCGCAGCTCGCGCGCGGCGATTCGCGCACGATCGACACGGGTTTCGCGCCGCTGTCCGCCGAGCTGCCGGGCGGCGGCTGGCCGGTCGGCGGGCTCGTCGAACTGCTGGCCGCGCAGCCGGGCTGCGGCGAGATGCGGCTGCTCGCGCCGGCGCTCGCGCGCACCGTCAGCGCGCGGCGGCCGCTCGCGCTCGTCGCGCCGCCGCAGTCGCCGCATGCGACCGCGCTGGCCGCGCTCGGCGTGCCGGCCGACGCGCTGCTGTGGCTGCGCGCCGGCAGCCGTACCGATGCGTTGTGGGCCGCCGAGCAGGCGCTCAGGACCGGCTGCTGCGGTGCGCTGCTGCTCTGGCAGGACGCGCGGCCCGATGCGCTGCGCCGCCTGCATCTCGCGGCCGCGCGCACCGGCGACACGCTGTTCGTGATGCTGCGCCCGCTGTCGGCGGCCAAACAGCCGTCGCCGGCCGTGCTGCGCGTCGCGCTGCATCCGGTGCCGGGCGGCGTGTCGCTCGACATCGTCAAGCGTCGCGGGCCCGCGCGCGGCGAGCCGCTCGCGCTCGATTTGCCGTCGCCCATCGTGGAGAGCCGCTATGCGCGTCTTGCTCGGCATCCATCTGCCGCGCCTGCCGCTCGACGTGTGCGCCCCGCCGCCGTCTGACGGCGCGGCGGACGACGCAGACGACGCAGGCTGCGCGGTGCTCGAGCAGGGTGTCGTGCTGATTGCCGACCCGCCCGCGCGCCGGCAGGGCGTGCGCGCGGGCATGAAGCGCGGCGGCGTGCTGACGCTTTCGCCCGACACGCGGCTCGTCGAACGCGATCCCGCCCGCGAGGCCGATGCGCTGCGCGCGGTCGCGCTCGCGTTGCTGCGCTTCTCGCCGTGCGTTGCGCTCGACGACGAAGCGACGCTGATCGTCGACGTCGGCCCGAGCCTGCGCCTGTTCGGCGGCCTGCCGTCGCTGTGCCGCCAGGTGCGCGCGACGCTTGCGGCGCTCGGCTATGCGGCGCGCCTGTCCGCCGCGCCGACCGGGCGCGGCGCGTGGCTGCTCGCGCGCACGTCGGCGCGTGCGCGCAGCCGGCGCCGCGTGGCCGGGCCGGCTTCGCTCGTTCGTACGCTCGATCGCTTGCCGTGCGTGCTGCTGCCCGACGCGCGCCCGTATGCGGGCTGGTTCGACGGCCTCGGCTGCCGCACGCTCGCCGATCTGCGCCGCCTGCCGCGCGCGGGGCTGCAGCGGCGCTGCGGTCCCGCGCTGCTGGCCGCGCTCGATCGTGCGTACGGTGATGCGGTCGAGCCGCTCGCGTGGATGGCGGTGCCGCCCGTGTTCGACGTGCGGCTCGAATTGCCGGAGCGCGTCGAATACGCGGAAGCCGTGCTGTTCGCCGCGCGGCGGCTCGTCGTGCAGCTCTGCGGGTGGCTGGCCGCGCGGCAGCTGTCGCTGGCCGCGATGACGCTCGATCTCGAGCACGAGCGCGGCCGCCAGGCGGTGCCGCCGACGCCGCTCGAACTCGCGTTCGCCGCGCCCGTGCGCGACGAGACGCACTTCATGCGGCTGCTCGGCGAGCGGCTCGCACGCGTCGAGTTGCCGGCCGCGGTGATCGCGGTGCGGCTGAAGGCCACGCGCGTCGAATCGGTCGCACCGCCGGCCGACGATCTCTTCCCCGAGCCGGGCGGCACGCGCGAGACGCGCGCGCGGCTGTTCGAACTGCTGGTCGCGCGGCTCGGCGCGGATAACGTGCTGCGCGCGGCGCCGGTGGCCGACTATCGGCCCGAGGCCGCGAACCGCTGGCTGCCGCTCGATGCACCGGCGGGCAAGCCGGCTGACGGACTGCCGGCTGCGCCGCCGCGTCCCGCGTGGCTGCTGGCCGAACCGCTGCCGCTGCTGATGCGCGGGGAACGGCCGGTATTTCATACGCCGCTGAGAATGATGTCGTCACCCGAACGGATCGAGGCAGGGTGGTTCGACGGTCAGCACGTGGCGCGCGATTATTGCGTCGCGCAGGACGAAGAGGGCGCGTGCTATTGGGTGTTCAGGGAGCGGGCGAGGAGCGAGGCCGAACCGCACTGGTTCCTGCACGGCCTGTTCGGGTGAGCGGCGATGGTTGCGGAATTCGGTTTGCTGCCCGATTACGCGGAGTTGTTCTGCCGCTCGAACTTCTCGTTTCTGCATGGCGCGTCGCATGCGGAGGAACTGGTCGAGCGCGCGGTGGAACTCGGCTATCGAGGGATCGCGATCACCGACGAATGCTCGCTCGCCGGCGCGCCGCGCATGCATGTCGCGGCAAAAGCGCAAGGGCTGCCGCTCGTCATCGGTTCGTATTTCGACGTCACGCCGGATGAAGTCGCCCCGGGTCACGATCCGGGCCCCGGTGCGTTCGGACTCGTGTTGCTGGCGCAGAACCGCGAGGGCTACGGCAACCTGTCCGAGCTGATTTCATGGCGGCGGATGGAGGCGCCGAAGGGAACCTACCGGCTGACGTCGAGGATGTTGTCGAGGCCGCCGGAGGCTTTCGCTCATCTGCGCGGCATGCCCGACTGTTTCGCGATTCTCGTGCCCGCGTATCCGGTGCGTGCGGAGGTACTCGATGCGCAGGTCGCATGGTTTCGCGCGACCTTCGGCGAGCGTGCGCGGCTCGGGCTCGTGCAGTTGCAGCGCGCGCTGGACGGCCCGCAGCGCGACGAGATTCGGGACGCAGGCGAGCGGCGCGGCGTACCTGTCGTCGCGCTCGGCGACGTGACGATGCATCGGCGCTCATGCAAGCCGCTGCAGGACGTGATGACGGCGATCCGCGTCGGGATGCCGGTGTCGGAATGCGGCTATGCGCTCGCGCCGAATGCGGAGCAGCATCTGCGTGCGCGCGGGCGGATTGCGAAACTGTTTGCGCCGGACGAGATCGCGGAGACCTGCGCGATTCTCGATGCGTGCGATTTCGAACTCGACTCGCTGCGCTACGAGTATCCGGACGAGATCGTGCCTGAAGGTCATACGCCGACGAGCTATCTGGAACAGGAAACCCTGGCGGGCGCGCGCCGTCGCTATGCCGGGGAGCCGCCGGCTCATGTCATGGAGCGGATCGGCTACGAGTTGACGCTGATCGCGAAGCTGAGCTACGAACCGTTCTTCCTGACGGTGTACGACATCGTCAAGTTCGCACGTAGCCAGAACATCCTGTGCCAGGGGCGCGGCTCTGCGGCGAACTCGGTCGTCTGCTATTGCCTCGGCATCACCGAAGTCGATCCCGACCAGAGCACGATGCTGTTCGAGCGCTTCATCAGCGAGAAACGTGGCGAGCCGCCCGATATCGACGTCGACTTCGAGCATCAGCGCCGGGAAGAAGTCATTCAGCATATCTACGAAAAATACGGCAAGCATCGCGCCGCACTCGCGGCGGCCGTTTCGACGTATCGCCCGCGCGGCGTGCTGCGGGAAATCGGCAAGGCGCTCGGCGTCGATCCGATGCTGGTCGATCGCGTCGCGAAGGGGCATCGCTGGTTCGACGGCAGCCGCGACCTGCTGCAGCAATTCGCGTCGACCGGGCTCGATCCGGCCACGCCGATCATTCGCGCATGGGCCGAACTCGCGGGGCGCTTGCTCAACTTTCCGCGCCACCTGTCGCAGCATTCGGGCGGCTTCGTGATCAGCCGCGGCAAGCTCACGCGGCTCGTGCCGGTAGAAAACGCAGCGATGGACGGGCGGCGCGTCATTCAGTGGGACAAGGATGATCTCGAATCGCTCAAGCTGATGAAGGTCGACGTGCTCGCGCTTGGCATGCTGTCGGCGCTGCATCGCGCGTTCGACATGCGCACCGCATGGCGCGGGCCAGAGCAGGACGGCGAGCCATTCACGCTGAAGCATATTCCGCAGGATGACGAAGCAACCTACGACATGATCTGCCGTGCCGATACGGTCGGCGTGTTCCAGATCGAATCGCGTGCGCAGATGTCGATGCTGCCGCGGCTGAAGCCGCGCAACTACTACGACCTCGTCGTGCAGGTGTCGATCGTGCGGCCCGGGCCGATCCAGGGCGGCGCCGTGCATCCGTATCTGAAGCGGCGCAGGATCGTGGCCGGCGAAGAGGAGGGGGAAGTCACGTATCCGAGCGAGGCGCTCAAGGAAGTGCTCGTTCGCACGCTCGGCGTGCCGATCTTCCAGGAGCAGGTGATGCAGATCGCGATGGTCGCGGCCGGATTCACGCCAGGCGAGGCCGACCAGTTGCGTCGCGCGATGGCGGCGTGGAAGCGCAGGGGCGATCTCGGCCCGTATCACGACAAGATCGTCGACGGAATGCTCGAACGCGGCTACACGCGCGAATTCGCCGAGCAGATCTTCGAGCAGATCAAGGGCTTCGGCGAATACGGCTTCCCCGAGAGCCACGCGGCCAGCTTCGCGAAACTCGCGTACGCGAGCAGCTGGCTCAAATGCCATGAACCCGCGATCTTCGTCGCGTCGCTGCTGAACAGCCAGCCGATGGGGTTCTACGCGCCCGCGCAGCTCGTGCAGGACGCGAAGCGCCACGGCGTGAAGGTGTTTCCGGCCGACGTCACGCGCAGCAGCTGGGAAGCGTCGCTCGAAGCGCTGCCCGGCCAGCCGCCGCCGCACGGCCAGCCCGCAGTGCGGCTCGGCCTGTCGCTGGTGCGCGGTCTCGGCGAGGCCGCCGCGCGGCGCATCGAGGCCGCGCGCGCGGCCGGCCCGTTCGAGAACGTCGACGCGCTCGCGCGCCGCGCGCAGCTCGAACGGCGCGATCTCGAAGCGCTCGCCGCCGCGAACGCGCTCGCGACGCTCGCCGGCCATCGCCGCGATGCATTATGGCAAGCCGTCGCCGCAGCTCCCGAACGCGACCTGCTCGCCGCCGCGCCGATCGACGAAACGGAGCAGCCCGTGCTCGGCGCGCCGTCGGAAGCCGACGACATCCTCGCCGACTATCACACCACCGGCCTCACGCTGAACCGCCACCCGGTCGCGCTGCTGCGGCCCGCGTTGCGCGCGCAGCGGCTGTCGTCCGCGGCCGAGTTGCGCGATCGTCCCGACGGCCGGCTCGCGCGCGCGTGCGGGCTCGTGATCGCGCGGCAGATGCCGGGCACCGCGAAGGGCGTGATGTTCATGACGCTCGAGGACGAGACGGGCTGCGTGAACGTGATCGTGCGGCCCGAACTGCTCGCGCGGCAGCGCCGCGAAACGCTCGATTCGCGGCTGCTCGCGGCGTCGGGCGTGTGGCAGGTCGTCAGCGACGTGCGGCACCTCGTCGCGCAGCATTTCGAGGACCTGACGCCGCTGCTCGGCGGCCTGCGCACGTCGAGCCGCGAGTTCCACTGACGCGGCGCGCCGGCACGCCGCCGGATGCATACCAGTCGACCGAACTGGTTCTATTCAGGTATCGTTTTCAGCGCCCAAAACCCGTCAAATCCGGCACCGGAACTGTCCCCTTGCATACCAATCCGGGTAAATCCCTATCCTGCATCATGTTGTAAACAAAGGCTTTCCCGCTACTAAACCGCTTGCCTGGCAAGGCTTCCGGCGATTTTCACCTCTCTAATACCAGTTCGTTGACTGGTATTATGGTGGTTATATAATGCGTTCACTTTCGACGGTCCAAGATCGTCGTCCGACACCCGGAGGCACATGGAAACCGGCTGGTCCGAACTGGCGCCCGATCCCCTCGACGACACGCCGCTGTATCTGCAGCTCGCCCGCAACCTGGCGCGCGCGATTCACGCCGGCGCGTGGCGCGCCGGCGAGGCGCTGCCGTCGGAGCGGCTGCTGTCGGGGTCGGTCGGCGTGTCGCGGATCACGGCCCGCCGTGCGCTCGCGCTGCTGGTGGAGCAGGGGCTGATCAAGCGGGTGCGCGGGGCGGGCAGCTTCATCACGCCGCGCGTCGCCGATCCGCTGTCGCGTCTCGTCGGCTTCACCGCGAAGATGCAGCAGCGCGGTTTCGTGCCCGATTCGGTGTGGCTGTCGCGCACGCTGCGCGCCGCGCGCCGCGACGAGATCACGCGTCTCGGCCTCGCGCCGGGCGCGACGGTCGCGCGGCTGGAGCGGTTGCGCCGCGCGGACGGCCTCGTGATGGCCGTCGAGCATTCGACGCTGCCGGCCGCGGCGGTGCCGGATCCGCAGGCGCTCGGCGCGTCGCTGTACGAATACCTCGACGCCCGCGGGATGACCGTCGTGCGCGCGCTGCAGCACTTTCGCGCGTCGAACGCGACGCACGACATCGCGAAGTGGATGGCGGTGAAGCCGGGCTCGGCCCTGCTCGTGATCACGCGCATCGGCTACGGCGTCGACCAGCGCGCGATCGAAGTGACCGAAACGTATTGCCGCGACGACTATTACGACTTCGTCGCCGAACTGAAACGCTGACGCGCGAGACTGCCCGCGCGCCACGTGCAATGAAGCACAACGCATTTGCAAATCGCGACGCGGATGTCCGCGTCACCAGATCATCAAGAGAAACGTCATGCTGACTGGAAACATCCTCACCCCCGACGGCTGGATTCACGGCTCGCTCGACAGCGAGAACGGCCGCATCACCACGCTCGACGGCACGCCCGCCGATCCCGCGAAGAACGACGCGCCGTACATCCTGCCCGGCTTCATCGACCTGCACGTGCACGGCGGCGGCGGCGCCGACGTGATGGAAGGCGGCGACGCGATCGAGACGATCGCGCGCACGCACGCGCAGTTCGGCACGACGAGCCTGCTCGCGACGACGATGACCGCGCCGCGCGACGAACTGATGCAGGTCGTCGCGAACCTCGGCACCGTCGCCCGCACCCGCACGCAGGGTGGCGCGCGCGTGCTCGGCGTGCACCTCGAAGGACCGTACATCAACCCCGGAAAGCTCGGCGCGCAGCCGGACGCGGCCGTGTCGGCCGTGCTCGACGAAGTGCTGAAGTACCTGTCGATCGCGCCGATCCGCGTCGTCACGCTCGCGCCGGAAATCGCCGGCCACATCGAGATCATCGGCGAGATGGCCGCGCGCGGCGTGCGCGTGCAGCTCGGCCACTCGCTCGCGACCTACGACGATGCCGTCGCCGCGCTCAAGCACGGCGCGTGTGGTTTCACGCACCTGTTCAACGCGATGTCGCCGCTGCATCACCGCAACCCGGGCCTCGTCGGCGCCGCGCTCGCGCATGCCGAGTACGCGGAAATCATCCCCGACCTGCTGCACGTGCATCCGGGCGCGATTCGTGCCGCGCTGCGCGCGATTCCGCGCCTGTACGTCGTGACCGACAGCACGTCCGCCACCGGCATGCCCGACGGCGAATACCGGCTCGGCAGCCAGCACGTAACCAAGTGCCTCGGCGGCGTGCGGCTCGCCGACGGCACGCTCGCCGGCTCCACACTGACGATGGACCAGGCGCTGCGCAACCTCGTGTCGCTCGGCCTGCCGATCGCCGACGTGTCGAACCGGATGTCGCGCTATGCGGCCGACTACCTCGGCGTCACCGATCGCGGCCGCCTCGAGCGCGGCGCATGGGCCGACCTCGTCGTGTTCGATCGCGACCTGAACCTCACCGCGACCTACGTCGAAGGAGAATCGATTGTCGAATATGCTTAAGGAAGCGCGCGAGTCCGCCCAGGTCGTCGCCGCGCAACTCGCCGACACGACGCGCGTCGAAACGCTCGCCGCGCAACTGCTCGATCACCCGCCGGCCGTCGCGCTGACGGTCGCGCGCGGCAGCTCGGATCACGCCGCCAGCTATTTCGCGAGCCTGACGATGAGCCGCCTCGGCGTGCCCGTCGCGTCGCTGCCGATGTCGGTCGCGACGCTGCAGCAGGCGCCGCTGAAGGTGCAGGACCAGCTCGCGCTCGCATTCTCCCAGTCGGGCAAGAGCCCCGATCTCGTCAACACGATGGCCGCGCTGCGCGAAGCCGGCGCGCGCACCGTCGCCGCCGTCAACGTGCTGCCGTCGCCGCTCGCCGACGCGTGCGAGCACCAGCTGCCGCTCCTGGCCGGCCCCGAGCTGTCGGTCGCCGCGACCAAGAGCTACATCGCGATGCTGTCGCTGTCCGCGCAGATCGTCGCGTACTGGCAGCGCGACGCCGCGCTGATGACGGCATTGCGCGGCCTGCCCGACGTGCTCGCGCAGGCCGGCCGCCTCGACTGGTCGCCGGCCGTCGCCGCGCTCGCGGGCGTCGAGCGGATGATCGTGATCGGCCGCGGCCTCGGGCTTGCGATCGCGCAGGAAGCCGCGCTGAAGCTGAAGGAAACCTCCGGCATCCAGGCCGAGGCATTCTCGAGCGCCGAAGTCCGGCACGGCCCGATGGAGCTGATCGACCGCGACTATCCGCTGCTCGTGTTCGCGCCGCCGGGGCCCGAGCAGGCCGGGCTGCTGCAGCTCGCGCAGGACATGCGCGCACGCGGCGCGGCCGTGCTGCTCGCGGCGCCCGCCGGCACGCCCGGCGCGACCTTGCCGCTCGCGCAGTCCGCCCATTCGGCGCTCGACCCGATCGCCGCCATTCTTTCGTTCTACGTGATGGCGGCGGATCTCGCCGTCGCGCGCGGCCGCAATCCCGACACGCCGCGCCACCTGAACAAAGTCACCGAAACGCACTGATAGCCGAGACAGCCGATGAGACGCGCCGAGGAGTCCCAGTTGAAGAGTTCCACCCATGATCAGATCGTCCTGCTCAGCCCCCTGACCGGGCCGATCGTCGCGCTGGCCGATGTGCCCGATCCGGTGTTCTCCGGCGGGATGTTCGGCGACGGCATCGGCATCGACCCGCTCGCGGGCCAGCTCGTCGCCCCGTGCGCCGGCGTCGTGTCGCATCTCGCGCGCACCGGCCATGCGGTGACGATCACGACGCCGCAAGGCGCGGAAGTGCTGCTGCATATCGGCATCGACACCGTCGAGCTGAACGGGCAGGGCTTCACCGCCCACGTCGAAGCCGGCGCACGCGTCGACGCGGGCGACCTGCTGATCGAGTTCGACCAGGACGCGGTCGCGCGCAGCGCGCATTCGCTGGTTTCGGTGATCGCGATCGCGAACTCCGACGCGTTCGACGTCGTCGAGCGCGCGAGCGGTTTCGCGACGGCCGGCGAGACGCCGATCCTGACGCTGCGCGGCAAGGGCGAAGCGGCCGCGCAGGCGGCGCAGGCCGGCGCCGCGGCGATGAACGAAGTGCGTCGCGAACTCGTGCTGACGCAGCCGGGCGGCCTGCATGCCCGGCCGGCCGCACGCGCACGCGAATCCGTGCGCGGCTTCGACGCGACGGTCGACGTGCAGTTCGACGGCCGCAAGGCGTCGATCGCGAGCGTCGTGGGCCTGCTCGCCCTTGGTGCCGGCGAAGGCGCGACGATCGAGCTGATCGGTCGCGGCGCGCACGCGCAGCAGGCCGTCGACGCGGTCGAGCACGAGCTGCTGCGCGAAGCGCACGGCGAAGTCGAGGAGAAGCCGGCGCGGCTGCGTTCGCCCGCACCGCAGCCGATCGTGCACGACACCGGCGCGACACTCGATCCGAACACGCTCGCGGGCGTGTGCGCGGCGCCCGGCATCGCGGTCGGCACGCTGGTGCGTCTCGACGATGCGGAGATCGTGCCGCCCGAACAGGCGAGCGGCACGCCCGCATCGGAAAGCCGCCGGCTC
This sequence comes from Burkholderia sp. Bp8984, assembly GCF_003853755.1. NCBI lineage: Bacteria > Pseudomonadati > Pseudomonadota > Betaproteobacteria > Burkholderiales > Burkholderiaceae > Burkholderia > Burkholderia sp. Bp8984. The sequence continues at coordinate 50,058 of NZ_QTQN01000020.1, read as the reverse complement.
GACCAGGCGCTGACGGCGGTCGACGCCGAACTCGACGAAACGGTGCGCAACGCATCGGCGCGCGGCGCGGTCGGCGAGGCGGGGATCTTCGCGGTGCATCGCGTGCTGCTCGAAGACCCGACGCTGGTCGACGCGGCGCGCGACCAGATCAGCCTCGGCAAGAGCGCGGGCTTCGCGTGGCGCGCGACGATCCGCGCGCAGATCGACACGCTGTCGAAGCTCGACGATGCGCTGCTCGCCGAGCGCGCGGCCGACCTGCGCGACATCGAGAAGCGCGTGCTGCGCGCGCTCGGCCACACGAGCGGCGCGACCCGCACGCTGCCCGCCGAGGCCGTGCTCGCCGCCGAGGAATTCACGCCGTCGGACCTGTCGTCGCTCGATCGCCAGCGCGTGACCGCGCTCGTGATGGCGCGCGGCGGCGCGACGTCGCATGCGGCGATCATCGCGCGCCAGCTCGGCATTCCGGCGCTCGTCGCGGTCGGCGACGCGCTGTATGCGATTCCCGACGGCACGCAGGTCGTCGTCGATGCGAGCGCGGGCCGTCTCGAACATGCACCGACCGCACTCGACGTCGAACGCGCGCGCCACGAGCGCCAGCGCCTGGACGGCGTGCGCGAGGCGAACCGGAAGCTGGCCGGCGCCGCCGCCGCGACGGTCGACGGCCGCGCCATCGAGGTCGCTGCGAACATCGCGACGCTCGACGACGCGAACACCGCGGTCGACAACGGCGCGGACGCGGTCGGCCTGCTGCGCACCGAGCTGATGTTCATCCATCGCCAGGCCGCGCCGAGCGTCGTCGAGCACCAGCAGAGCTACCAGTCGATCGTCGATGCGCTGCAGGGCCGCACGGCGATCATCCGCACGCTCGACGTCGGCGCCGACAAGGAAGTCGACTACCTGACGCTGCCGCCCGAGCCGAACCCGGCGCTTGGCCTGCGCGGCATCCGCCTCGCGCAGGTGCGCCCCGATCTGCTCGACGATCAGCTGCAGGGCCTGCTCGCGGTGAAGCCGTTCGGCGCGGTGCGCATCCTGCTGCCGATGGTGACGGATGCCGGGGAACTCGTGCGGCTGCGCCAGCGCATCGACGAATTCGCGCGGGCGCAGGGCCGCACCGAGCCGATCGAGGTGGGCGTGATGATCGAGGTGCCGTCGGCGGCGCTGCTCGCCGACCAGCTCGCGCAGCACGCGGATTTCCTGTCGATCGGCACCAACGACCTGACGCAGTACACGCTCGCGATGGATCGCTGCCAGGCCGATCTGGCCGCGCAGTCCGACGGCCTGCATCCGGCCGTGCTGCGCCTGATCGACATCGCGGTGCGCGGCGCCGCGAAGCACGGCAAGTGGGTCGGCGTGTGCGGCGCGCTGGGCGGCGATCCGCTCGCCGTGCCGATTCTCGTCGGCCTCGGCGTGACCGAACTGTCGGTCGACCCGGTGTCGGTGCCGGGCATCAAGGCGCGCGTGCGCCGTCTCGATTACCAGCTGTGTCGCCAGCGTGCGCAGGATCTGCTCGCACTCGACTCGGCACAGGCGGTAAGGGCAGCAAGCCGCGAGGTCTGGCCGCTCGACTGAACGTCGACGGCGGGCGCGCGACCCGTTTCACTACGCAAGCAATTAGGTCAACGACGCTTAATGACGAGACATGGATTGGAGGATTGAATGGACGGGAATCCGTTTCTGAAGATACAGGGCCTGGGCCGGGCGCTGATGCTGCCGATCGCGGTGTTGCCGGTCGCCGGCATCCTGCTGCGGCTCGGGCAGCCGGACGTGTTCAACATCAAGATGATCGCCGACGCCGGCGGCGCGATCTTCGACAACCTGCCGCTCCTGTTCGCGATCGGCGTGGCGGTCGGTTTCGCGAAGGACAACAACGGCGTGGCGGCACTCGCGGGCGCGATCGGCTACCTGATCGAAACCGCGATCATGAAGGACATCGATCCCAAGCTGAACATGGGCGTGCTGTCCGGGATCATCGCGGGTGTCGTTGCGGGCCTGCTGTACAACCGCTACAAGGACATCAAGCTGCCCGACTACCTCGCGTTCTTCGGCGGCAAGCGGTTCGTGCCGATCATCACCGGGCTCGTGTGCGTGGTACTCGGCATCGTGTTCGGATACGTGTGGCAGCCGGTCCAGCATCTGATCGACGCGGCCGGCCAGTGGCTGACGACGGCGGGCGCGATCGGTGCGTTCGTGTTCGGCTTCCTGAACCGCCTGCTGCTCGTCACGGGCCTGCACCACATCATCAACTCGCTCGCATGGTTCGTGTTCGGCAACTTCACGCCGCCGGCCGGCGGCGAGCTCGTGCACGGCGACCTGCACCGCTTCTTCGCGGGCGATCCGACCGCGGGCACCTTCATGGCCGGCTTCTTCCCGATCATGATGTTCGGCCTGCCGGCCGCGTGTCTCGCGATGCTGCACGAAGCGCCGAAGGAGCGCCGCGCGATGGTCGGCGGCCTGCTGTTCTCGATGGCGCTCACGTCGTTCCTGACCGGCGTGACCGAGCCGATCGAATTCAGCTTCATGTTCCTCGCGCCGGTGCTGTACGTGATCCACGCGGTACTCACCGGGCTGTCGCTCGCGATCTGCCAGATCCTCGGCGTGAAGCTCGGCTTCACGTTCTCGGCCGGCGCGATCGACTACGTGCTGAACTACGGGCTGTCGACGAAGGGCTGGATCGCGGTGCCGCTCGGCATTGCGTACGGCGTCGCGTACTACGGGCTGTTCCGTTTCTTCATCCGCAAGTTCAACATGGCGACGCCCGGTCGCGAGCCGGCCTCGGTCGACTCGGCAACCGAGTCGTTCGCGTCGGGCGGTTTCGTCGCACCGGCGGCCGGTGCCGCGGCGGCAGCGCCGCGTGCGCAGCGCTACATCGCCGCGCTCGGCGGCGCGGGCAACCTGACGGTCGTCGACGCCTGCACGACGCGCCTGCGCCTGAGCGTCGTCGATCCGGAGAAGGTGTCGGAGCCGGAACTGAAGTCGATCGGCGCGCGCGGCGTGCTCAAGCGCGGCGGCAACAGCGTGCAGGTGATCATCGGGCCGGAGGCGGACATCATCGCCGACGAGATGCGTTCGGCGATCGGCAGCGGTGCGGCCGGTGCCGCGGCGGCGGCCGCGGTCGCGGCCGCGCAGCCGGTCACGGGCGCTGCGGCCGGTCCGCTCGATCCCGATCCGCTGCGTTGGCTTGCGGTGTTCGGCGGCGCGACCAACGTCGCATCGCTCGATGCGATCGCGACCACGCGCCTGCGCGTCGTCGTGCGCGATGCAGCGGCGGTCGATCGCGATCGGCTCGGCGCGCTCGATGTCGCATGGGTGGCGCCGGACACGTTCCATATCGTCTGCGGCAACGCGGCGGCACGCTATGCCGAACAGCTCGGCGCGCGCCTGACGTCGACGGGCGGTGGTGCGGCCATGCAACCGGCATGATGCGATGAGACCGGCCCGATCCGCCTCGCGGATGCGGGCCGCCGGTCGGTAAAACGAAAACGGCTTGCGACGCGTGTGTCGCAAGCCGTTTTTCTCTGTCGGCGCGCGGGCGCGATGCGTGCATCGGCATCGCGCTCAATTGGCATCGACGTGCCGCGCGTGCCGAACGAATGACCCGGACGAAAAAAACCTCGCACGTAGCGAGGTTCGTTCCCGATGGCGCGCGGCGGGGCGCTCAGCCGCCGCCGCGTAATGAGCTGTCAGTCGCGGCGTGCGCGCACCGGCGCTTCCTGCGGCTTCTGCCGCGCTTCGAGCCACATCGCGTTGACGATGCCGAACGACAGCGCGACGCCGATACCGAGAATCCAGCTGAAGTACCACATGATCCGACTCCTTGCGAAACGGTGGGCGAGGGCGCGTGCGCGCCCCGGCCGGGTTCAATACATCGAGTGCTTGTTCTCTTCGAGCGACTGGTGCGTGACCTTGCCGCGCATCACGCGGTACACCCAGCTCGTATAGAGCAGGACGATCGGCAGGAACACGATCACCGCGAACAGCATCACCTGCAGCGTCATGTGGCTCGACGTCGAATCCCACACGGTCAGGCTGCTGCGCGGGTCGAGCGACGACGGCATGATGAACGGGAACATCGAGAAACCCGCGGTCAGGATCACGCCGGCGATCATCAGGCCGGTGCAGAAGAACGCCGTCTTTTCCTGCTCCGAGCCGGCGAGCAGCAGCGCGAGCAGGCCGCCCGCGATCCCGACGACCGGCGCCGCGATCATCCACGGATACTCGCCGTAATTCGCGAGCCACAGGCCCGAGCCGGCCGCCACGTCCTTCAGCAGCGGGTTCGCGACCGTGTCGGTCGGCGCGGCGTGCGTGATGTGGAAGCCGCCGATGGTCGACGCGATCAGCACGCCGGCCAGCACGAACAGCACGACCGCGACGAGCGCCGACACCCGCAGCGCGATCGACGCGCGGCGTGCGATCACGCCGTCGGTCTTCATCTTGATGAATGCCGCGCCGTGCGCGACCAGCATCGTGAGGCTGACGAGCCCGCAGAGCAGCGCGAACGGGTTCAGCAGCGCCCAGAAGCCGCCGTAGTAGGTGACGCGCAGGTCGCTGTCGAACTTGAACGGCACGCCCTGCAGCAGGTTGCCGAACGCGACGCCGAACACCAGCGCGGGCACGAAACCGCCGACGAACAGGCCCCAGTCCCAGCCCGCGCGCCAGCGCGGGTCGGGCCGCTTGCTGCGATAGTCGAAGCCGACCGGCCGGAAGAACAGCGCGAACAGCACGAGCAGCATCGCGAAGTAGAAGCCGGAGAACGACGCGGCATAGACGAGCGGCCAGGCGGCGAACATCGCGCCGCCGGCCGTGATCAGCCACACCTGGTTGCCTTCCCACGTCGCACCGACCGTGTTGACGATGATGCGGCGCTCCTCGTCGGTCTTGCCGAGGAACGGCAGCAGCGCGGTCGCGCCCATGTCGAAGCCGTCGGTGACGGCGAAGCCGATCAGCAGCACGCCGACGAGCAGCCACCAGATCAGCTTGAGAGTTGCATAGTCCATAGCGATTCCTTGTTCCGTTGCGGGGGCGTGCTCAAACCGCGGCACGCTCGCCGGCTGCGGCGAGTTCGTGGTGATAGCGGCCGGTATGCAGCGACGACGGGCCGAGGCGCGCGTACTTGAACATCAGCTTGATCTCGATGACGAACAGTGCCGTGTAGAACGCGATGAAACCGGCGAGGCTCAGGTACAGGTCCGTCGACGTCAGGCTGGACGCGGACAGATGCGTCGGCAGGATGCCCGCGATCGTCCACGGCTGGCGACCGAGCTCGGCGACGACCCAGCCGAATTCCGCGGCGAGCCACGGCAGCGGGATCGCCCACACCGCATAGCGCAGGAACCAGCGGCGGTTGTCCTGCAGCAGCTCGCGGCGCGCGCAGAACCAGAACGCGGCGACGAAGGTCGCGAGGAACAGGAAGCCGAGGAACACCATGATCCGGAACGAGAAGAACACGGGCGCGACCGGCGGAATGGTCTTCTTCGCGGCGGCCTTGATCTGATCCGGCGTCGCATCGGTCACGTTCGGCGTGAACTGCTTGAGCATCAGCCCGTAGCCGAGATACTGCTTGTGCTGGTCGAACAATGCGCGGGTCGCGTCGCTCGTGTCGCCCTGCTTGATCTTCTGCAATGCGCCGTACGCGACCATCCCGCTCTGGATGTGTTCCTCGCTGCGCTTCGCGAGCTCGCGCAGGCCGATCACCGGCTCGTCGATCGAGCGCGTCGCGATCAGGCCGAGCGCGTACGGGATCTTGATCGCGTAGTCGGTGCGCTCTTCCTTCTGGTTCGGGATGCCGATCAGCGTGAACGACGCCGGCGCCGGCTGGGTTTCCCATTCCGATTCGATCGCGGCGAGCTTCATCTTCTGCACTTCGCCGGTCGTATAGCCCGACTCGTCGCCGAGCACGATCACGCAAAGCGTCGACGCGAGACCGAAGCCGGCCGCGACCGCGAACGAGCGCAGCGCGAAATCGGTGTCGCGCTTCTTCAGCAGATACCACGACGAGATGCCGAGCACGAACATCGCGGCCGTCACGTAGCCGGCCGACACGGTGTGCACGAACTTCACCTGCGCGACCGGGTTGAACAGCACGTCGAACAGGTTCGTCAACTCCATGCGCATCGTCTGGTAGTTGAACTCGGCGCCGACCGGGTTGTTCATCCAGCCGTTCGCGACGAGGATCCACAGCGCGGACAGGTTCGAGCCCAGTGCGACGAGGAACGTGACCATCAGGTGCTTGACCTTCGACAGGCGGTTCCAGCCGAAGAAGAACAGGCCGACGAACGTCGATTCGAGGAAGAACGCCATCAGGCCCTCGACCGCGAGCGGCACGCCGAAGATATCGCCGACATAGTGCGAGTAGTACGACCAGTTCGTGCCGAACTGGAACTCGAGCGTGATGCCGGTCGTCACGCCCATCGCGAAGTTGATCCCGAACAACTTGCCCCAGAACTGCGTCATGTCCTTGTAGACCTGTTTGCCGGTCATCACGTAGACGGCTTCCATGATGACGAGCAGCCAGGACAGGCCGAGCGTCAGCGGCACGAACAGGAAGTGGTAGAGCGCCGTGATGCCGAACTGCAGACGCGACAGATCGACGACTTCGCTACTTATCATGGTGGTCTCCCTCGGTAGATGCAGGCGCCGGCACCGAGAGCAGCTTCTCGGCGACGACGGCAGGCGGCAGCGACATGTGCTCGGCCTGCGGATGATTGAAGAATGCGTATTTGAGCGACATCAGGAGGATCAGCTTGACGATCAGCACCAGCGTGATGTCGCGCATGAGGGTCGGCCCGCGCGCCCACGCGGCGATGCGTGCGCGCCAGCCGCTGCCTGTGGCCTGCGGGGGACGCGGCGCAGGCGCTTTATTGATCGAGATCAAGGTGATTATCCTGAATCGATTTACATCGGTTTTGGGGCGACTTTACGTCGGATTTATGACGGCAGTTAAGCTGTTTTAATCCTTTTGAGCCGACATGCCAATTTTAAAATGCCGGCTTTCCGATGCCGAGTGCGGCGATGCGGCAGACCGTCGCGAAGCGCGTGCCGAAACTTGAGGCAGATCAAGGTTATGCGGAAGGGGCCGGAATTCGCCCGATACCCGATCAACAAGGTCGATTAATCAGACACGATCGAGGCTAAAAACGACAGACGAAAAAAAACCGCTGCCGGGCGGGCAGCGGTTTTGGGTGAAGCGCTCTAAATTGCGGATTCAGGCGTATTCGGCAAGTGCGGTGCGCATCTTCTTCATGGCGCTCGCTTCGATCTGGCGGATGCGTTCCGCCGATACGCCGAACTCGGCCGCGAGATCGTGCAGCGTCGAGCCGCCCGAGCCGTCGTCGTCGACGTTCAGCCAGCGCGCCTCGATGATCCGGCGGCTGCGGGCGTCGAGCGCCTCGAGCGCCTGCGCGATGCCGTCCGTCTGCAGCATGTCGCGCTGACGCGCGGCGAGCACGGCGGTTGGCTCGTTGTGCGAATCGGCCAGGTAGGCGATCGGCGCGTACGACTCCTCGCCGTCTTCCACTTGGCCCTCGAGTGCGATGTCGCCGCCCGACAGGCGCGTTTCCATCTCGGTCACGTCTTCGCGCTTGACGTTGAGCTCGTGCGCGAGGCCGTCGATTTCCTCGGGCGTCATCGCCTGCATGCTCTTCTTGTGGCTGCGCAGGTTGAAGAACAGCTTGCGCTGCGCCTTCGTCGTCGCGACCTTCACCATCCGCCAGTTGCGCAGGATGTACTCGTGGATCTCGGCCTTGATCCAGTGGATCGCGTACGACACCAGACGCACGTTTTGCGCCGGGTCGAAACGCTTCACCGCCTTCATCAGGCCGATGTTGCCTTCCTGGATCAGGTCGCCGTGCGGCAGGCCGTAGCCGAGATAGTTGCGCGCGATCGACACGACGAGCCGCAGGTGCGACAGCACGAGGCGGCGTGCCGAGTCGAGGTTGTTGTCTTCGCGGAATTCGGTCGCGTACTGGCGTTCCTCTTCGGCGCTCAGCAGCGGGATCCGGTTGACGGCCTGGATATACGCGTCGATGTTGCCAAGCTGGCCCGGCAACATCGATTGAGTCGCGAGCGCCAGCGAGCCTGCCGATTCGGCCTTGGCCGGCGTCGGGCTCAGGGTATTCGGAAGGGTCAGGGCGTGGCTCACTAAAAAACTCCTTTGGAATCAGGGACAAACCCCTGGTCTCGGATGAGATTCCGGGGCCCATCTTAGCACTCCCGTAATCCGAGTGCTAATTCCTTAGAGGGCACGGGGGCATCCAAGTTCCCAGTTTTCTATCGAACTTGTCGAGTCGATAGTCTAATTTGCGACCGGGGTGGCGGAGGGAAGTTCCGTAAGCCATTGTTTCTGATGGTAATCAGTAGACGATTTCGATTTTTGTAGTTTTGGAAGCAAACAATTTCGCTTCGCGATGCCGATCCGAAAAGTCCTTTACCATACCATTCAGTTCGCTCGGGCCCGGCCGCTGCGGCAAGGCTCCATTCAACCCACAAAGTTGGAGTGTCAGATGAACAATAAGAAGAATCGCCGGCCCCATAGTCGGCTTGCGCTGCACGCGTTGCTGGCGGCGTCGCTGCTGGGCGGATCGGGTGCCGCGTTCGCGGATCGATGGGGAATCCAGGCCGGCGGCGGGTTTTCCGATCGCCACGGGATCGACAAGGGCGATCTCGGCGTCGTATGGGATCCGGGCTGGAACTGGTGGGAAATCGGCGGCTGGCACTTCGCGTTCGTGGTGGAAGGGCACGCCGGCTACTGGCATACGGGCGGCAATGTTCATGGCAGCATCGGCGAATTCGGCGCGCAGCCGATGTTCCGCTTCATCAAGAGCGCGGGCCAGGTGCGTCCGTTCATCGAGGCCGGTGCCGGCATCCGCTTCCTGACTTCCCCGACGATCTCCAACAATCTGTCGCTGGCGACGTCGTTCCAGTTCGTGGACGTCGCCGGCGTTGGCGCCCAGTTCGGAGAACGGCAACAGTATCAGGTCGGTTACCGTTTTCAACATGTGTCTAACGCGGGTATCAAAGAGCCGAATCCTGGTATAAATTTCCACCAGTTCTACGTGCAGTACAACTTCTGATCCGCACGCCGGCGCACGGCGGGCGCGTTGCCGAGGAGTCAGGCGATGGCGAAGGTGGTCGATGCGATTCGCGCGCTCGAGCGCGATCGGTTCCGGGCGATGGTCGACGGAGACGGCGAGGCGCTCGACGCGCAATTGTCGGACAAGGTGTTCTTCGTGCACACCAACGGCAAACGCGAAACCAAGCAGCAGTTCATCGACGCCATCGTCGCCGGCCGCCGCCGCTATCGCCAGATCGAAATCCAGTCGCAGGACCTGCTGCCCGTCGGCGACGCGACCTGCGTCGTCACCGGGCGCGCGTTGATCGAGATGGAAACGAACAACGGCGGGCTGGTGTTTCCGATCGCCTATACGGCCGTCCACACGCATGAGCAGGGCCACTGGCGCCTGCTCGCGTGGCAGGCCACGCGGTGCGCGACCGAGACATGAGCGCGCCTGGCGCTCCTTTTCATGTCCCGACCGAAGCGGCCTTCTGGGCCGCTTTTCATTGGCCCGTGCGGCGCGGATCGCGCGGCGCACGGGCGGTCACGCACCGCTCGCTGACGTTCGAACCCTGAAGCGAAGCCTGCCGTCAGGCCGCCGCACGGCGGTCGGCGCAATGCCAGGCCGAGCGGTTGATCGCGCTGACGACCGCATCGAGCGCGGCGCTCGCCGCGTCGTCGTGCACCCCGACACCATGCCGCAGCGGCGCGTCGCCGACCCGGCAGCCGACCGATACCGCGATCCGGCCGTCCGTCGTGCGCGCGTGCTCGCACGAGGCGACGTCGATCGTCGCGCCGGCTGCCGTCGCGAAGGCCGCGGCCATGCGCTGCACGGCGTCTTCGGGCGTCGCATCGGCCGGCGGCGCGCTCGCGATGTCGCGGTTCTGCCAGCGCGCCCCGTTGCCGTGGCGCGCGGCCGGGCCGTCGGTCTCGAAGAATTCGCGCGCGAACAGCGCACAGATCGCGTCGCCGGTCACTTCCTCGCCCGATGCGTCGGCGAGCGTCTGCACCGCGTGGCTGAATTCGATCTGCACGCGGCGCGTCGGCGTGAAGCCCATCCCGCGTTCGAGCAGGAACGTCGCGCCACCCTTGCCGGACTGGCTGTTCACGCGGATCACCGCGTCATAGCTGCGGCCGAGGTCGGCCGGGTCGATCGGCAGGTACGGCACTTCCCACACCGCGTCGGGGCGCTGCTGCGCGAAGCCCTTGCGGATCGCGTCCTGGTGCGAGCCGGAGAACGCGGTGAACACGAGGTCGCCCGCGTACGGATGGCGCGGATGCACCGGAATCTGGTTGCAGCGCTCGACCACGCGGCGCACCGCGTCGATGTCGGAGAAATCGAGGCCCGGGTCGATGCCCTGCGTATAGAGGTTCAGCGCGAGCGTGACGAGGTCGACGTTGCCGGTGCGCTCGCCGTTGCCGAACAGGCAGCCCTCGATGCGGTCGGCGCCCGCGAGCAGCGCGAGTTCGGCGGCGGCGACCGCGGTGCCGCGATCGTTGTGCGGATGCACGGACAGCACGATGCTGTCGCGATACGCGAGGTTGCGGTCCATCCACTCGATCTGGTCGGCGAACACGTTCGGGCTCGCGGCTTCGACGGTCGCCGGCAGGTTGACGATCATCTTGTGATCGCGGGTCGGACGCCACGCCTGCGCGACCGCGTCGCATACTTCGCGCGCGAACGTCAGCTCGGTCATGCTGAAGGTTTCAGGAGAGTACTGATAGGTCCAGTGCGTGTCCGGGTGGGCCGCCGCGTGTTCCTTGATGAGACGCGTGCCCTCGACCGCGAGCGCCTTCACGTCGTCCTTCGACATCCCGAACACGATGCGCCGGAACGACGGGCAGATCGCGTTGTACAGGTGCACGATCGCGCGCGGCACGCCGTCGAGCGCGTCGAAGGTGCGCGCGATCAGGTCTTCGCGCGACTGCACGAGCACTTCGATCGTCACGTCGTCGGGGATCCGCTTCTCGTCGATCAGCTTGCGGACGAAATCGAAGTCGGTCTGCGACGCCGACGGAAACCCGACTTCGATCTCCTTGAAACCGATCGCGACCAGCATGTCGAAGAACTCCAGCTTCTGTTCGATGCTCATCGGCTCGATCAGCGACTGGTTGCCGTCGCGCAGGTCGGTGCTCATCCAGACCGGCGCACGCTCGATGGTGCGGGTCGGCCAGCGGCGGCCATTGATGCGGACGGGTTCGAACGGACGATACTTGTCTTGCGGGTTGCGCTTCATCTTCTGGACCTCGGGTCTCAAGTCGCGAGCGAAGACGGGCGGCATGGGCGACGGTAGGCGCTGCCTCGCACCGTGGCGCCGGAAACGCGCTGCGGATGCGGATGATCTTCGCGAATCGACCGACGGATAGACGGACGAATGCTGACGACTTCGGGTTGTAAAAACTGCGAGAAGGGTGCTGCGAGGAACTGCAGGGAGGGACCGTGCGGACAGCACACGGCGCTAAGACAGCCTTAGGCTAGTCGTAGCGATAGCGACCGCGCTAGGCGGCCGGAGGTAATTCGGAGGGTGTTCGGAAAGGAACGCATGGCGACAACTCTATGCCAGGATGCGGGTGCGTGTCAAATGGTCGGTTGAAAGGCCGGCGCGACAGCACGCCGGCCCGGGATGCCGGTCACGGTGCGATCCGGGCGATCCGCACGATCGTGTCGACCTGCCGCGCAAGCGCGTCCGGCACCGGAACTTCGCCGCGCAGCACGGCGTCCGTCCACGCGGCCGTGGTCGCCGCGTCGCGCGATTCGGGCAGCGCGACGGGCGGTGCGTCGCTCGACGAGCGCTCGGGCTCGATCAGCGTGTCGCACATGCCGTCGTGCAGCCAGTCGACCTGCACCTGGCGCCGCGTGTCGGCCACCGCTTCGCCTTCGGTGCCGCGCGCGAGCAGCGCACCGCCGAGCGCGGCGTCCGGATGATCGCGGAACAGTTTTGCGAGGCTGTCGCGGTACGGCGGATGCGTGTAGTTGACGAGCCGCAGCCCGGCCGGCGCGAACGGCTGCAGGATCTTCACGAGCGTGTGCGTGGAGTTGCGCACGCCGAGCACGCCGCGCAGCGCCAGCAGACGCGCGATGCGCGGCGCCAGCGCGTCGATCGGCGCGAACGCGACGCGGCGCTCCGCGAGCATGTCCTCGATCGCGTCGTGCGACTTCGACGGCGCGATCGACAGCGCCGAGAAGATCTCCGCGCTCGTCACGCGGCCCGGATCGCGTTCGACGCCGTGCACGAGCACCGGCACGCCTTCGCGCGCGAGCAGCAGCGCGAGCAGCGGCACCAGGTTCGGCTGCTTGCGCGCGCCGTTGTAGCTCGGGATCGACACCGGGCGGAAGGCGGCATCCTGCACGTGCACCGGTTCGAACGACGCCTGCGCGGCGGCGAGCATCGCGGACAGTTCGTCGGCGCTTTCGCCCTTCAGGCGATACGCGATCAGGATCGCGCCGAGTTCGACGTCCGACACGCGTGCGTCGAGCATCGCGCGATAGAGCTCGAACGTGTCTTCGGCGGACAGCGCGCGTGCGCCGTTCGGGCCGCGGCCGATTTCCTTGATGAAGCGGGCGCAGGGGAACGGCGAGGCGGCGGAGTCGTGGGGAGCGGTCATCGGGGCGTGGGGCGGGCGGCCGGCATCGGGCCGCGCGGTAAGCGGTAAGGAATGCCCCGAGTATCGCATGGGCGCGGCTCGCCCAAGCGCGGCTGCGCGCCACCGCCGCGCGGCGCGCTAAACTCGGGTTCCCGGCGGTGCCGTGCGTGCGCTGCAGGCGCCGTTACCGGCCGAATACGACCAACAGAGAGACACCCATGAAGCTTTACAGCTATTTCCGCAGTTCCGCGTCGTACCGCGTGCGGATCGCCCTGAACCTGAAGCAGTTGCCGTTCGACACGGTCCCCGTGCACATGCTGCGCGACGGCGGCGAGCAACTGAAGGACGCGTATCGCGCGGTGAATCCGGATGCCGTCGTGCCGACGCTGATCGACGGCGATGCCACGCTGCAGCAATCGCTCGCGATCATCGAATATCTCGAGGAAACGCATCCCGAACCCGCGCTGCTGCCGAAGGCGCCGGTCGACCGCGCGTATGTGCGGGCGATCGCGCTGCAGGTCGCGTGCGAGATCCATCCGCTGAACAACCTGCGCGTGCTGAAATACCTGAAGCACACGCTGAAGGTGCCGGAGGAAGCGAAGAACGAATGGTACCGGCACTGGATCGAGGCGGGTTTCGCGTCGCTCGAGACGCGCCTCGCGAGCGATCCGCGCACCGGCAAGCTGTGCTTCGGCGACACGCCGACGCTCGCCGATATCTGCATCGTGCCGCAGGTGTTCAACGCGAACCGTTTCTCGATCGACACGACGCGCTTTCCGACGATCCAGCGGATCGCCGATCATGCGTCGACGCTCGATGCGTTCAAGGCCGCCGAGCCTGGCGTGCAGCCCGACGCCGAATGACATCGAACGACGTCGCGGGGCCGCCGGCTTCCGGCTGACGGCTTCCGGCCGCGCATGTAAAAAGGGCGCCCGAAGGCGCCCCGTGCGATGCGGGCCGGCGGCGTTCAGCCGAGCAGCGCGTCCGCGAATTCCACTGCGTTGAACGGCTGCAGGTCCTCGACCTTCTCGCCGACGCCGATGAAGTAGACGGGCACCGGGCGCTGCCGCGCGATCGCGGCGAGGATCCCGCCCTTGGCGGTGCCGTCGAGCTTCGTGACGATCAGGCCCGTGAGGCCGAGCGCATCGTCGAAGGCCTTCACCTGCGTGAGCGCGTTCTGGCCCGTGTTCGCGTCGATCACGAGCAGCACCTCGTGCGGCGCGCCGTCGTGCGCCTTCGAGATCACGCGCTTCACCTTCTTCAGCTCTTCCATCAGGTGCAGCTGCGTCGGCAGGCGGCCGGCCGTGTCGGCCATCATTACGTCGATCTTGCGTGCGCGCGCGGCGCTGACCGCGTCGAAGATCACCGCGGCCGGATCGCCGCTTTCCTGCTGGACGACCGTCACGTTGTTGCGCTCGCCCCAGACCGCCAGCTGTTCGCGCGCGGCCGCGCGGAACGTGTCGCCCGCGGCCAGCAGCACCGACTGGTCGAAGCTCTGCAGGTGCTTCGCGAGCTTGCCGATGCTGGTGGTCTTGCCCGCGCCGTTCACGCCCGTGATCATCATCACGAGCGGTTGCGCGCGACCGAGCATCAGCGACTTCTCGAGCGGCGTCAGCAGTTCGACGAGCAGGTCGTGCAGCGCGCCCTTCACCTGCTGCGGATCGGTGAGCCGGCCCGCGCGCACCTTCTCGCGCAGCGCGCCGAGCAGGTACTCGGTCGCGTCGACGCCGGCGTCGGACATCAGCAGCGCGGCTTCGAGTTCCTCGTACAGATCCTCGTCGATCTTCGTGTTGACGAACACGCCGGTGATGCTCGAGCCCGTCTTCGCGAGCCCCGACTTCAGGCGCGCGAGCCACGACTTCTTCGCGGACGCGTCCTGCGTCGGCGGCGGCACGATCTCGACCGCCTCGACGACTTCGTCGCTGCCGTCGTTGGTCGGCGTGACCGTCATCACGACGGCCGGCGCGGCCTGTCGCGGTTGCGCGGGCGCTTGCGGTGCTTCGACCGCCCGGCGGGGCTCGGGGGCGGGCGCGGGCGCGTCGGACGGCTCGTCCGGTTGCGGCGCGTCGGCTGATTGCGATTCCGCGGAGTCGGGCTCCTGCGTTTTCTTGAATCGTTTGAAGAAGCTGAACATGGTCTGACGTCGGGAAGAGGGCGGGGCGCCGCCAGGGCGGAGCGCCGGAGAGGCCGGCGCGCGTGCGCACGACGGCCGAAACCGTGCATTTTATCAGTGCGGCGAGGCACTCGCGTCAGTCGGTGCCGCCGCTGTGGTAACGTGCGCCTGTTTGGCGGTGCGCCCGCGTGCGCACCCGTTCCCTCCGTTGTCGATATTCCGTATGTCCCGTTCCTCTTCCGGCCGCCCGGCGGCCCCCGCCGGCCGCGGCAAGCCGCACACGATCCGCATCATCGGCGGTGACTGGAAACGCACGCCGCTCGCCGTGCTCGATCTCGACGGCCTGCGGCCGACGCCCGATCGCGTGCGCGAGACCCTGTTCAACTGGCTCGGCCAGGATCTCGAAGGCCGGCGCTGCCTCGACCTGTTCGCGGGCACCGGCGCGCTCGGCTTCGAGGCCGCGTCGCGCGGCGCGACGAGCGTCGTGATGGTCGAGCGCCACCCGCGCGCGGCGCAGCAGCTGCGCACGATCAAGGACAAGCTCGGCGCACGCTCGGTCGAGGTCGCGGAAGCCGACGCGCTGCGGCTCGCGGCCGGGCTGACCCCGGGCGCGTTCGACGTCGTGTTCCTCGATCCGCCGTTCGGCGAGCCGGCCGTGCTCGATCGCGCGATCGCGCTGGCGGCGCCGCTCGTCTCGCCGGATGGCGCGCTGTACGTCGAAACGGGGGCGGAGCTCGACCCGGCCGCGCACGAAGCACTGGCCGGCTGGCAGGTGGTGAAGCACGGCAAGGCAGGTGCGGTTCACTATCATTTGCTGCGGCGCGAAAATGATGAATAATGCGCGTTCCATACGAGGCGGCGCGCGGCAAAGGCGACGCATGCCCATCTCGGCAGTGGCGTGCGCGTCGCACGGCTGCCACCCCGTTTGCGTGATGACAGGAGGAGCGACATGGTAGTCGCCGTGTATCCCGGTACGTTCGATCCGCTGACGCGCGGGCACGAAGACCTCGTGCGGCGTGCGTCGAGCATTTTTGATACGCTGGTGGTGGGTGTCGCCGACAGCCGCGCGAAGAAGCCGTTCTTCTCGCTGGAAGAACGTCTGACGATTGCGAACGAGGTGCTCGGTCATTATCCGAACGTGAAGGTCATGAGTTTCACGGGCCTCCTGAAGGATTTCGTCCGCATCAACAACGCGCGCGTGATCGTGCGCGGCCTGCGTGCCGTGTCCGATTTCGAATACGAGTTCCAGATGGCGGGGATGAACCGCTATCTGTTGCCCGACGTCGAGACGATGTTCATGACGCCGTCCGATCAGTACCAGTTCATCTCGGGGACGATCGTGCGCGAAATCGCGCAGTTGGGCGGCGATGTCAGCAAGTTCGTGTTCCCGTCCGTCGAGAAGTGGCTGACCGAGAAAGTCACTGCGATGGGAGGCCCGGCCGCGTGACGCGGGGCCGGCCGGTTTCGTCGTGAAGCCGGCCGCCGGCCTGAAGAAGTGAGATCAGTATGTCTTTGATGATTACCGACGAGTGCATCAATTGCGACGTGTGCGAGCCCGAGTGCCCGAACGGCGCGATTTCGATGGGCCCGGATATCTACGTGATCGACCCGAACAAGTGCACCGAGTGCGTCGGCCATTTCGACGAGCCGCAGTGCCAGCAGGTGTGTCCGGTCGAATGCATTCCGCGCGATCCGCAGCACGACGAATCGCACGCGCAGTTGATGGCGAAGTATCACGCGTTGACCGCCGCGAAGGGCGACGACGTGCAGTGACGCCCTGCTGACGTCGCGCGTCTCGACGTCACGATTTCCTCGGCCGGCGCCGTTCGGCGCCGGTTCCGTTTCCGTTTCAGCTTCCGCTACCGTTTCAGCCGATCAGCTCGCGCAATGCCGCGACGAGCGCGTCGCATTCGGCGTCGGTACCGACGGTGATGCGCAAGTGCTGGTCGATGCGCGGCGCCCTGAAGTGCCGCACGAAAATTTCCCGATCCTTTAGCTGTGCCGCGATCGTGCCCGCATCGTGCGCGGGATGGCGCGCGAACACGAAGTTCGCGGCCGACGGCACGACGTCGAAACCGAGCGCCTCGAGCGCGTGCGTGAGCCGCGTGCGGCTGTCGATCACGCGCCGGCAGGTCGCGCCGAAATAGTCGGTATCTTCGTATGCCGCCTGCGCCGCGGCCTGCGCGAGCCGGTCGAGCGGATAGGAATTGAAGCTGTCCTTCACGCGGTTCAGTGCGTCGATCAACGCGGCATCGCCAAACGCGAAGCCGACGCGCATGCCCGCGAGCGAGCGCGCCTTCGACGTCGTGTGCACGACGAGCAGGTTCGGATGGCGGTCGATCAGCGCGATCGCGGATTGCGCGCCGAAATCGACATACGCCTCGTCGATCAGCACGACCGACGACGGGTTCGCGGCCGCGATCCGCTCGATGTCCGCGAGCGGCAGCGCGCGCCCGGTCGGCGCGTTCGGGTTCGGGAACAGCACGCCGCCCGCGTCGTCGAGATAGTCTTCGACCCGGATCGAGAAGTCGTCCGCGAGCGGCACGATCGCAGTCTCTACGCCATACAGGCGCGCGTAGGTCGGGTAGAAGCTGTACGAGATGTCGGGAAAGCGCAGCGGCCGGTCATGCTTGAGCAGGGCCTGGAATGCGTGCGCGAGGACTTCGTCGGAGCCGTTGCCGACGAAGACCTGTTCGGGCTTGATGCGGTGATGGGCCGCGACCGTCTCGCGCAGTGCGCGCGCGAGCGGATCGGGATAGCGGCGCAGCGTGTCGCCGGTATCGCCGAGTTCGCGTGCGATCGCCGCGACGACGCGCGGCGAAGGCGGATAGGGATTCTCGTTGGTGTTCAGCTTGACGGGGTGTGCGAGCGCGGGCTGTTCGCCCGGCACGTAAGGCACGAGTTGCTGAACGACGTCGCTCCAGTAACGGCTCACCGCTTGGCTCCTGACGGGCAAAAGCGACCAGATTACCGCATGTGGGCGTTGCAGTGCGCAATTGCGCGGCAGGGCGGGGCTGCCCGGCGCAACCGGGCGGCACATTGCACCGCACCGGTGCAACGCGGGTTCAATTGCGATGCAGCTGCATCGTCGCGCGGTCGAGCTCGCCCTTGACGACCATCGGCATCACGGCGAGCGCGCGTTCGATCGATGCGTCGATCACGTCCTGCTCCTCGCGGCGCGGCGGCTTCAGCACGAAGTTCGCGACGTCGGGTTTCGCGCCGGCGCGCGAGCCTTCCGGGATCAGGTCGCGCGGATGGCCGATGCCGATGCGCAGGCGCCAGTACTGTTGCGACGACAGATGCGCGGAGATGTCCTTCAGGCCGTTGTGGCCGCCGCTGCCGCCGCCGAGCTTCAGCTTCACGGTGCCGGGCGGCAGATCGAGTTCGTCGTGGGCGACGAGGATCTGGTCGGGCAGGATCTTGAAGAAATTCGCGAGCGCGACGACCGACTGGCCGGAGCGGTTCATGTAGGTTTGCGGCTCGAGCAGGTGGACTTCCTCGCCGTGCAGGCGCGCTTTTGCGTAGAAGCCGTGAAAGCGGCGCTCGTCGCGCAGCGTCGCGCCGGCTTCGCGGGCGAGCTGGTCGATCAGCCAGAAGCCGGCGTTGTGGCGCGTCGCGGTGTATTCCGCCCCGGGATTGCCGAGGCCGACGATCAGTTTGATCATGACGTTTCGTAGGCGGCAGCGCCCGCCTGGGCGCAGAAAAAGAAAAACCCGCCGGGCAAGCCGCGGCGGGTTGCATCGACCGTTTCGTGAAACGGATCGAATGGCGCGTGGGCAGCCGCTTAGGCAGCCGGCGTTTCGCCTTCGCCTGCTGCGTCCGACACGGCACCAGCCGGGACCGTCGCCGATGCGACAACCGGGTTTTCCGCGTCGACGTGCGCGACCAGCGTCACGCCCTTCGGCAGTGCGATGTCCTTCGCGTGCAGCGACTGACCTGCTTCGATCTTCGACAGATCGACTTCGAGGAATTCCGGCA
This sequence comes from Burkholderia sp. Bp8984, assembly GCF_003853755.1. Taxonomy (NCBI): domain Bacteria; kingdom Pseudomonadati; phylum Pseudomonadota; class Betaproteobacteria; order Burkholderiales; family Burkholderiaceae; genus Burkholderia; species Burkholderia sp. Bp8984. Next base: position 31,333 of record NZ_QTQN01000020.1, on the reverse strand, counting down.
GGGCCGACGGCAGGCACTCGACTTCGATTTCCGTCGCGACGTGCGAGACGATTGCGCTCGACAGCTTCACTGCCGGGCTGACTTCAGCGTTCAGGAAGTGCAGCGGCACCTTCGTGTGCAGCTTCTTCTTCGCGTCGACGCGCTGGAAGTCCACGTGCAGCACGAGTTGCTTGAACGGGTGGTATTGCACGTCGCGCAGCAGAACCTGTTGCGACTGGCCAGCGACTTCCAGGTCGAGGATCGACGAGTGGAAGGCTTCCTTCTTCAGGGCGTGCCACAGCGCGTTGTGATCCAGTTCGATCTTTTGCGGGGCTGCTTCGCCACCGTAGACGATACCCGTGGTCTTACCGGCGTTGCGCAGGCGGCGGCTCGCACCCGTACCTTGCTGTTGGCGCTCGAAAGCGACGACTTTCATGTGATTCTCCATTTGCTGCCCGCGACCAGGCAGTAAAACGGGGCCGGCGAAATGGCGGCCCCCGATGAAACGGACGGGGTTTCGTCTATCCCGTCCGATTGTGCAAAAAGCGAAGCGTTGCCGCTTCGCTTTCTGCGCATGCTATATCGTGTCGTTCCGCGATCAGGATTCCGCGAACAGCGACATCACCGAGTCGCCGCGGCGAATCCGCGAGAACGTTTCTGCCAGCAGGCTCGCGCTCGTCAGCGAGCGGATCTTCGAGCAGGACAGCGACTCGGCCGACAGCGGGATCGTATCGGTGACGACCAGCTCGTCGAGTGCCGATGCGGCGATACGCTCGGCGGCACCACCCGACAGAACGGGGTGCGTCGCGTACGCGAACACCTGCTTCGCACCGCGATCCTTCAGCACTTGCGCGGCCTTGCAGAGCGTGCCGGCCGTATCGACCATGTCGTCCATGATCACGCAGGTGCGGCCTTCGACTTCACCGATGATGTTCATCACTTCGGCGACGTTCGCCTTCGGGCGACGCTTGTCGATGATCGCGAGATCGCAGTTGAGTTGCTTCGCGAGTGCCCGGGCGCGGACCACGCCGCCGACGTCCGGCGACACGACGAGCAGATCCGAGTAGTTCTGCTTGCGCAGGTCACCCAGCAGGATCGGCGTTGCGTAGATGTTGTCGACCGGGATGTCGAAGAAGCCTTGAATTTGGTCGGCGTGCAGATCCATCGTGATGATCCGCTCGACGCCGGCGATTTCCAGCATGTTCGCGACGATCTTCGCCGAGATCGCGACGCGCGCCGAACGCGGGCGGCGGTCCTGGCGGGCATAGCCGAAGTAGGGGATGGCAGCGGTGATCCGGCCGGCGGATGCGCGCTTGAGCGCATCGACCATGATCATCAGTTCCATCAGGTTGTCGTTGGCCGGCGCGCACGTGGATTGCAGGACGAAGACGTCCTTGCCGCGCACGTTTTCCTGGATCTCGACCTGGATCTCACCGTCGGAGAAACGGCTGACCATTGCTTTGCCGAGGGGGATTCCAAGGATATTGACGACTTCCTGGGCGAGCGCGGGATTCGCGTTGCCAGTAAAGACCATCAAGCCATCATGGCTGTGGCTGCTCATCGTGCACCTGCTTCAGGCTTAGGCGGGAAATGCGGGAAAATTTTTGGCAGGGGAGGAAGGACTCGAACCCTCGCATGCCGGAATCAAAATCCGGTGCCTTGACCAACTTGGCGACTCCCCTACACTCAACTGATAACTTCACCGGACTTGTAGGCCATCCGGCAAAGCAAAACTTCATGACGCGAAAGCGAAGAGCGGATGCTCGTTCAGGCTCTCGGCAACTGCACCGTTCCAACCGGTGGGCAGCCTGGCTTGCGCCGCTTCTGCCTCGCGCTTGCTATGAAACGCTGCAAACACGCTTGCTCCGGAGCCGGTCATCCTCGCGGGGGTCACATTATACAACCATTTGACCACCTGCGCAACTTCCGCGTACTTACTTGTCACAACTTGCTGCATATCGTTCCGGCCGAAGCTATCTGGCCATCCCGCATCGCTGTTTTGCTGTGCAAGAAAGTCTGTAATTGTGACTCGCTTTGTATCTCTTGTCAACAACTCGTCTGAAAAAATTTCAGCGGTGGGGACATGAACTCGCGGCGTCACAACCAAAAACCAGCGAGTCGGCAATTCTACCTCAGCTAATTCTTCTCCGATACCCTCTGCGAACGCATTTTTTCCAAAAACAAAAAACGGAACGTCGGCACCGAGTTTCACCGCGAGCGACTGGAGTTCCGCGCGCGGCAGGTTCAGTTGCCACAGACGGTTCAGCGCGAGCAGCGTCGTTGCCGCATCGGAGCTGCCGCCGCCGAGGCCCGCGCCCATCGGCAGGCGCTTGTCGATCTCGATGTCGACGCCGGCCGCGGTGCCCGTGTGCGTTTTCAGCAGGTTGGCCGCGCGCACGACGAGATCGCTTTCCTCGGGCACGCCCGGCACGTCGGTGACGCGTGCGACGCGACCGTCGTCGCGCAGCGTGAAATGCAGCGTGTCGCCCCAGTTCAGCAGCTGGAACACGCTCTGCAGATCGTGATAGCCGTTCGGGCGGCGGCCGGTGATGTGCAGGAACAGGTTGAGTTTCGCGGGCGCAAGGCAGTTGCGCAGCGAGCGGATCGAATCGGTCATGCGTATGTCGGGGCTAGGTTCACGTGCTTACTGGTCGAGCACGAGCTTGATGTCGAGCGGCGGCGTCGCGCGCACGAGGTTGACGCGTTTGACGCCCGTGGCCGGTGCGTCCGCGTAGGCGAGATAGTCGATCGTCCAGCCGTCCTGGCGGATCTGCTTGACGTGCGTCGTGTCGGCCGGGTCGCGCACCGTCTGCGCGGGCGTCGCGGGCGCGGGCGTCGGCAGCAGCCAGTAGCGCAGGCCCGCCAGCGGCAGCGAGAAGCCGAGCGTGTTCTGCATCAGCTCGCCGACGTCCGTCGCGTATTGCGGCTGGCGGTTCGGCAGTTCGAGCGACGCGGCCTGCGGTGTCGATTTCACGACCGCGAGCGTCTGGCCGAGCGGGCTGCGCAGCTCCAGCGACACGTCGTCGCCGTACTCCTGCCAGTCGAAGTTGCCGTACACGTTCTGCGGTCGGCCGAGGCGATCGTTGTACTGCACCGCGAAACGGCCGTGGTACGCGTGCGTCGCGGCCGTCTGCAGCACCGTGCCCGCCGGCGCATTCGCCGACGGCGGCGTGCTCGCGCAGCCGGCGAGCGCGAGCGCGGCGCCGGCCGCGGCCAGCGTGCGCAGCGCGCGGGAAGACAGGGAAAGCATCGGGAACATCCGCATCAGAGGCCGTTGATCTGCAGGCGCTTGAGCGTCTGCACGAGCGTGTCGTTGTCGGGCTCGAGCTTCTGCGCGGCACGCCACGCGGTGCGCGCGTCGTCCTGCGCGCCGCTCTTCCACAGCACTTCGCCGAGGTGCGCGCCGATCTCGGCGTTCGGCTGCAGCTCGTACGCGCGCCGCAGCACCTTCGCCGCGCCGGCCGCGTCGCCCATCCGGTACTTCACCCAGCCGAGGCTGTCCATGATGTACGCGTCGTTCGGCGCGAGCGACAGCGCCTTGTCGATCAGCTTGCTGGCTTCGGGCAGGCGCTGGTTGCGATCGGCCAGCGAATAGCCGAGCGCGTTGTACGCCTGCGGGTTGTCGGGCTGCGTGCGCATCAGCTCGCGCAGCTGCTTTTCCATTGCCGCGTAGTGGCCCGTCTTCTCGGCGGCCATCGCGTAGTCGTAGCGCAGGTCGGGATCGTCCGGGAAGTCCTGGACTGCCTGCGCGAGTCGCGCCTCGGCTTCCGGATAGCGCTTCGCGGTAAACAGGATCGACGCGTCGGTGCGTGCGACCACGGCCGCATCGCGCGGATCGCTGATCGGCAGGTCGTCGAGCACCTTGCGGGCCTCGTCGGTCTTGCCCTGTTTCTGCAGGAGCTGCGCGCGCGTGATCTGCGCGGGCAGGTAGTGCTGGCTCGTCTGGTCGACCTTGTCGAGCCATTGCGACGCCTGCGCGTCATTGCCCTGTTCGATCGAGATCTGCGCGAGGTAGATGTAGCCCTGGCCGACGTCGAGGTTCGGCTGCTTGTTGCCGAGCTGCACGTACTGCTTCAGGTATGCGTTCGCGTCGTCGAGTTTCTTCTGCTGAATCTTGATCAGCGCGAGCGCCATCAGCGGCGTCGGGTCCTTCGCGTCGAGCTTGCGCATCGTCTCGAACTGCTTCTGCGCGTCGTCGAGGCGGTCGTCGGCGAGGTAGAGCTGCGACAGTGCGAGGCGCGCATCGCGCGACTTCGGATTCTGCTGAACATATTTCTCGAACGACGTGATGCCGGCTGCGCGCTCGGCAGGCCCCATCTGCGACAGCATCAGCGCCGCCGGCAGATAGTCGGGGCGGATCTGCAGCGCCTGCTTCAGCGACTGCGCGGCGCCTTCCTTGTCGTCGACCGCGAGCTGCTGCCGCGCGATCGCGAGCTGCGCCTCGGGACGGTTCATGTCGTTCTTCAGCATGTCCTTCAGCACCGCGAGGCCGCCGACGCGGTCCGCGCCGCGCACCAGCAGCGCCTGCAGCGCGAGGATCGCGGGGCCGCGCGTTTCGCCGGTCGCGCGGGCCAGTTCGCGCGCGAGCATCGGCTGCGCGTCGGCCGGCTTGCCGGCGAGCACCAGCAGCGCGGCGTCGACTTGCGATGCGCGGTTCGAATCCGGTGCGTACTGGCGCCAGAGATTGGCCGCGGACAGCGCGTCGGCCGGGCTTTGCGCGCCGAGCGCGATCTCGGTCGCACGCTGCGCCATGCGCGGATCGCGCGTGTCGCGGGCGAGCGCGAGGTAGGTCTGGTAGGCCGGCGCCGGCTGGTTGCGCTGAAGCGCGACTTCGGCGGCCAGTACCTGGTAGACGATCTGGCTCGTCAGCGGGACGCCCGGGAGATTCTTCTGCTCGTCCGGCATCACGTGCTCGAACGCGCCCTGCGGCTCCGCGTCGTCCGATGCCGGATCCTGCGCGTGAGCCGGGATGGCGGTGAGGGTCCAGGCGGCGAACAGCGCGGCGCCGAGCGCACGGCGGACCGGGAAGGCACGCACGCCGCGCTCGGCGGCGGGGCGCTTCAGAAGCAGCTTCGAGGGCAGGGTCATGGAAATCCGTTCGATGTTTCAACCGATTGTAACGCGCTCGCTACAATACACGCACGATCGTGAATCCAGTTTCAGACCCGTAGAACATGCCAGAGTTGCCAGAAGTCGAAGTCACGCGCCGGGGCATCGAGCCCTTTGTCGCGGGCCGCCGCGTCGAGCGTGTCGACGTCCGTACCGCGATGCTGCGCTGGCCCGTGCCGGCGGGGCTCGCCGAGCAGTTGCGCGCGCGCGAGGTGCTTGCCGTCGAGCGTCGCGGCAAGTATCTGCTGTTCGAGGTCGACGCAGGCTGGTTCATCGTCCATCTCGGGATGACGGGCACGCTGCGCGTGCTGCCCGCGGCCGGCGTGCCGGTGGCTGCGAAACACGACCACATCGACTGGATCTTCGACGAATTCGTGCTGCGGTTCCGCGATCCGCGCCGTTTCGGCGCCGTGCTGTGGCACCCGCGCGAAGCCGGCGACGTGCATGCGCATCCGCTGCTCGCGAGCCTCGGCGTCGAGCCGTTCTCGCCGGCGTTCACCGGCGCGCTGCTGCACGCACGCACGCGCGGCCGCACGGTGTCGGTCAAGCAGGCGCTGCTCGCGGGCGACATGGTCGTCGGCGTCGGCAACATCTATGCGTCGGAGAGCCTGTTTCGCGCGGGCATCCGGCCGACGACCGCGGCCGGCAAGGTGTCGCTGCCGCGCTATGAGCGGCTGGCCGACGCGGTGCGCGCGACGCTCGCCGACGCGATCGAGCGCGGCGGCAGTACGCTGCGCGATTTCGTCGGCAGCAACGGCGAAAGCGGCTATTTCCAGCTCGACTGCTTCGTCTACGACCGTGCGGGGCTGCCTTGCCGCGTCTGCGGCACGCCGATCCGCCAGATCGTGCAGGGTCAGCGTTCGACTTATTACTGCCCGACCTGCCAGCGTTGAGCCCCGCGTTGCAACCTTTTTCCGAAGATTCGAACACTTGAAGCCGCCCCGCATCGCCCCCGCTCCGTTCCCCGTCACGCCGCTGCATCGCACGTTCGCCACGCGACTGATCGCCTGGCAGCGCGAGCACGGCCGCCACGACCTGCCGTGGCAGAACACCCGCGATCCCTACTGGATCTGGCTGTCGGAAATCATGCTGCAGCAGACGCAGGTCTCGACCGTCGTCCCGTATTACACGCGCTTTCTCGAGCGCTTTCCCGACGTCGCCGCGCTCGCGGCCGCGCCGTCCGACGACGTGATGGCGCTGTGGGCCGGGCTCGGCTACTACTCGCGCGCGCGCAATCTGCACCGTTGCGCGCAGGTCGTCGTCGCCGAGCATGGCGGCGTATTCCCGTCGACGCCGGAAGCGCTCGCCGAACTGCCCGGCATCGGCCGTTCGACGGCCGCGGCGATCGCGTCGTTCGCATACGGTGCACGCGCGACGATCCTCGACGGCAACGTGAAGCGCGTGCTGGCGCGCGTGTTCGGCGTCGAGGGCTTTCCGGGCGAGAAGCGCGTCGAGAACGACATGTGGGCGCTGGCCGAATCGCTGCTGCCGGATGCCGCGAACGCGGCCGACGTGAGTGCCTATACGCAGGGGCTGATGGATCTCGGCGCGACGCTGTGCGTGCGCGGCAAGCCGGATTGCGCGCGCTGCCCGTTCGCGGGCGACTGCGTCGCGCAATCCACGGGCCGCCAGCGCGAACTGCCGGCCGCGCGGCCGAAGAAGGCCGTGCCGACGCGCAAGACCTGGATGCTCGTGCTGCGCGACGGCGACGCCGTGCTGCTCGAACGGCGTCCGCCGGCCGGCATCTGGGGCGGCCTGTGGTGCCTGCCGCAGGCGGACGGCGACGCGGCGCTCGCGGAACTCGCGCGTGGCTTCGGCGGCGGCGGCCCGGTGCCGCTCGCGCCGTTCACGCACACGTTCACGCATTTCCGGCTCGAGATCGAGCCGCGGCTGAGCGACATGACGAACGGCGGCCTTCCGCTCGCGCATGCACGGGATGCCGAGACGGCGTGGGTGCCGCTCGCCGGGCTCGATGCGTACGGCGTACCGGCGCCCGTGCGCAAGCTGCTCGATGCGCTGAGCGGGTCGCTGCTGTAACGATGGGGAAAGGGCGCGGCGCGGGCCGTGCTTACGGAAGTGCCGCGCCGACGCGGTCGGCTCGCCCGTCAGGATGATCCGCCCGGCGACGCCGGTGCGACGCGGCTGGCCGGCCGCGCCTTACAGCCAGCCGTGCCGGTCGAGCACGTGGTGCACGGCGTCGATCCGCGCGCCGACATCCGGAAACTCCATCAGCTTCTGCCGTGCGCGCAGGTCGAGCGGCAGCAGTTCCGCGAGTCGGTTCGACACCCAGCTCGGGTCGTCGAGGCGGAACGGTTCGCCGAACGGCATCTTGTCCGGTTCGGACTTCTTCAGCGCTTCGATGATGCGCTCGAGCACCTCGGCGCACGAGCCGAATTGTGCGAGCGCCTGTTCGCCTTCGAGCGGGATGTCGTCGGGCAGCGGCTCCGCGATCCCGACCAGCAGCCCGTTGCTTTCGACGCGATACGACAGCAACTCGAATCGCTGCGTGCCGATCGCCTGCAGGTACAGCATCCCGAATTCGCCGGTGTCGCACTCGGTGATGCGCGCCATGCAGCCGATCGTCTCGGGCACCGACACGGCGCCGTCCTGCGCGACTTCGGGCCCGCTCTTCAGGAGGCACACGCCGAACGGCGCGTCGTCGCGCAGGCACGCGCGCGACATGTCGAGATAGCGCGCCTCGAATACCTTGAGCGGCAGCAAGCCACCGGGGAACAGCACCGTATGCAGCGGAAACAGCGGCAGGTCGATCAGGGTGGTCGATAGGGTGGACATGGCGCGCCGGCGAGAGGGCGGTGTCGCTAAGGTCGTTCGACCTCGGTGACGAGCCGCGACGACGCGTCGACATCCACCGGCGCGTCACGATGCCGCACGATCACGTTCGCATCGTGCGCGAGGCGCGCGGCGAGCGTTTCCGCGATGAACACCGAGCGATGCTGACCGCCCGTGCAGCCGATGGCGACGGTCAGGTAGCTGCGGTTGTCTTCACGAAAGTGCGGCAGCCATTTCATCAGGAACGCATGGATGTCGTCGATCATCTGGTGGACGATCGGCAGTGCGTCGAGAAAGGCGATGACCGGCTGGTCCAGCCCGGTGAGCGGGCGCAGCTCATGGTCGTAGTACGGGTTCGGCAGCGCGCGCACGTCGAACATCAGGTCGGCATCGAGCGGCACGCCGCGCTTGAAGCCGAATGACTCGAACATCACCATCAGGTCGTTGTTCTTCTGCTCGATGAAGCGCTTGACCCACGTGCGCAGCACGTTCGCGCGCAGCGTGCTCGTATCGATCTGGTGGCCGAATTCGGCGAGCGGCGCGACCAGCTCGCGTTCGCGCTCGATCGCTTCCTCGAGCGACGACAGCAGCCCGACGTTCGCGTCGTGCGACGGCGAGCCGGACAGCGGGTGGCGCCGGCGCGTTTCGGAGAAGCGCTGGATCAGCGCCTGCGTGCTTGCGTTGAGGAACAGCACGCGGACATCGTGCTCGAGCGACAGCGAGCGGATCAGGCCGGGCATTTCGTCCAGCGATGCGCTCGAACGCGCATCGATCGCGACCGCGAGCCGGTGCTGGCCGCCGTCGGCCAGGTAGCGGGCGAGTTCGGGGAGCACGTGCGGCGGCAGGTTGTCGACGCAGTAGTAGCCTGCGTCTTCGAGCGCGTTCAGCGCGACGGACTTGCCTGAGCCGGAGATGCCGGTGATGAGGACGATGCGCATGGGAAGCAGAGAATCCTGACGTTTCATCATAGCACCGGCTCGACGCGTCGGCGCTGCGAGGCCGGCGCGGGGCGGTTACACGAGCTTGCCGGGGAACTGGCTGTCGGGATCCTGCATCGCGAGTCGTTGCCGATCCATGAAATCGCGCAACGTGTCGATGCCGCGCAACTGCAGGATCGTGTTCCGCACGGCCGCCTCGACCAGCACCGCGAGGTTGCGGCCGGCCGCGACCTGGATCGTGACCTTGCTGATCGGCAGACCGAGCACGTCGACCGTCTGGCTTTCCAGCGGCAGCCGCTGGAATTCGCCGTCCGGGCGGCGCACGAGCTGGACGATCAGCTTCAGCTTCATTTTCCGGCGCACCGCGGTTTCGCCGAAGATCGTCTTGATGTCGAGCAGGCCGAGGCCGCGCACTTCCAGTAGGTTCTGCAGCAGCGGCGGGCAGCGGCCTTCGACGAAATCGGGGCCAAGTCGGACGAAGTCGACCGCGTCGTCGGCGACGAGGCCGTGGCCGCGGCTGATGAGTTCGAGGCCGAGTTCGCTCTTGCCGAGCCCGGAGTCGCCGGTGAGCAGCACGCCCATCCCGAGGATGTCGAGGAACACGCCGTGCAGTGTCGCGCGCGGCGCGAGGATGCGCGACATGTAGAGCCGCAGGCTGTCGATCACGGCGGCGGCCGACATCGGCGTCGTGAACAGCGGCGTGGATGAGCGCGTGCAGCGCAGCACGAGCTCGGGCGGCGCGGCGGCGCCGCCGGCGACGACGAGGAACGGCGGTTCGAGCGCGATCAGCTCGGCCATGTGGCGCGAACGGTCTTCGTCGGTCTGCCGCTGGTAGTAGTCGATTTCGGCTTCGCCGAGCACCTGGATCCGGTTCGGGTGGATCAGGTTCAGGTGGCCGACGAGGTCGGCGCTCGACGTCGCGTTGCCGACGGTGTCGGCCGAAAAACCGCGCTCCCAGCCTTCATGCCCCGTCAGCCAGCTCAGTTTCAGCGTGGCCGCGTTGTCGTCGAAGATGCTCTGGGCGTTGATGCTGGACGTATCCATGACTCTCGTCACTCCAATGAGCCGGTGCATGCGCGCGGCGACGGGCGTCGCCATGCCGGACCGGCGCCGGGCGGCCCTGGTCGGCGGCGTGTGCCGCCTCGTTCGGGAAAATAATCCGCCCGGATCAACTCAAGGTTGCCACTGAGTGAGCAGGCGATGCAACTCGGCGAGATCCGTTTCGTTGTGCAGACGCTCTCGCGCGTCGCGATCGGACAGCAGTTGCGCGATTTCCGACAGGATCTCGAGGTGCTGCTGGGTGGCTTGCTCGGGGACGAGCAGGAAAATCAGGAGACCGACCGGCTGGCCGTCGGGCGCTTCGAACGGGATCGCGTCGGCGAGCCGCACGAAGGCGGCGAGCGGATGCTTGAGCCCCTTGATGCGCCCGTGCGGAATCGCGACGCCTTCGCCGAGCCCGGTCGAGCCGAGGCGCTCGCGCGCGAACAGGTTGTCCGTGACGGTGCTGCGGGCGATGCCGTTCTGATTCTCGAACATCAGCCCGGCTTGTTCGAAGACGCGTTTCTTGCTGGTGACGGAGAGGTCGATGACGACGTTCTCTATGGGCAGGATTTTGGCTAGGCGATTCATGTTGGCAGGCGATTGGGCGGCCTGGGGTCTCCTTGCGGCGGCAGACTGATTTTCCATGTTCGGCGATATCAAGGCGTTCGGCATCGGAAACCTGCACGACAGCTACCGCACCCAACGCCCCCCGGCGATAACCGGAACATTATAGAGCACAGCCGCGTGCGTGGCGCGGCATGGACGGACCGGTCGCACCACTGCCGCGTGGACGCAAAAAAAACGCCCGGCGAACCGGGCGGCGTGTGTGTTGCGGTGAACGTTATTGCGGCGGCAGTTCGATCTGGTCGATCGACGGCTGCAGCTTGATCGGGTCGTGCGCATGGGTCTGCAGACGCTCCATGTGCTTGACGACCTGGCGATCCAGCTTGTCGATCAGCAGATCGATCGCAGCGTACAGGTTGCCGTTTGCGCTTTCGACGAAGATGTCCTTGCCCTTCAGATGCAGGTTGATTTCCGCGCGCTGCTGCTTGTCCTTTTCCTTGTGATTGTCGACCGAGAGGATCACAGTGCCATCGATCACCTGATCGCTATGCCGTAGCACCCGGTCCAGCTTGGTGATCACGTATTCGCGAATTGCAGGCGTGACTTCGAGATGATGTCCACTGATCTTCAGGTTCATAGTGCTTCTCCAAGCGAGTGACCACCCGGCCGCATCGAGGCGGCGCTCCGGTCGACTTGCCCCTGCCGCATGGCGCGGCAAATTCGCGGACAAGTCGCCCGGCCTGTTCCCCGAGTGCGCGGTGGCCGGAACACGCCTGCCGCCGGGCAGGCAGCAGGCTTAAAGAGACTTGCGCAGATTCACTGCCGGGATCTTGAGGGCTTCGCGGTACTTGGCAACCGTGCGGCGCGCAACCACGAATCCCTGTTCTGCCAGCAGCTCGGCAATGCGGCTGTCCGAAAGTGGCGATTTTGGGTCTTCAGCTCCTATCAGTTGCTTGATCAGGGCTCGGATGGCGGTCGACGATGCGGCGCCTCCGGTGTCGGTCGAAACGTGTGATCCGAAGAAGTACTTAAATTCCAGCGTCCCGAACGGGGTCAGCATGTACTTCCCGGTTGTCACACGGCTGACAGTCGACTCGTGTAGGCCCAGCGTATCAGCTATTTCCCGCAAAACCAAGGGGCGCATGGCAATTTCGCCATGCGCAAAGAAGTTCTTCTGACGTTCGACAATAGCCTGCGCGACACGCAGGATCGTGTCGAATCGCTGCTGGATGTTCTTGATCAGCCAGCGTGCTTCCTGGAGCTGTTGTTTCAACGATCCGGCCGACGGGTCGCCGCGGCTGTTGCGCAGGATGTTCGCGTACAGGTTGTTGATCCGCAGGCGCGGCATCACTTCCGGATTGAGTTCCGCGAGCCAGCCCTGGCCGGCCTTCTTCACGATGATGTCGGGCACGACGTAGTCGGCCTCGGCCTTGCCGTAGGCAGCGCCGGGGAACGGCTCCAGCGAGCGGATCAGCGCGTGCGCGTCGCGCAGCGCGTCGTCGCTCGCCTTCAGCTGCTTGCGCAGCCGCGTGAAGTCGCGCGCGGCGAGCAGTTCGAGGTGCTGCGACACGATCTCCAGCGCGAGCGTGCGGGTGGGGGACGGATCGAGGCGCAGCAACTGCAGCTTCAGGCATTCGGACGCCGAGCGGGCCCCGACCCCGGCCGGATCGAAACTGTGCAGCAGCGCGAGCGCCGCATTCAGTTCGTCGCAGTCGATTTCCAGTTCGGGCGGCAGGTCGGCGAGCACTTCGTCGAGCGTGGCGGTCAGGTAGCCGTCGTCGTCGAGCGATTCGATCAGGAACATCACGAGCGCGCGGTCGCGCGGCCCGGCCTGCGTGACGCGCAATTGCGCGGACAGGTGGTCGCGCAGCGACGTCGCGGCTTCCTGCACCTGCAGGGGCGGGAGATCGTCATCGTCCGAGGCGCCGCTCGAGCGGCCGAACTCGTCGAGATTCCACTGCGGGCCGTCGCCGGCGTCGCCCGATGCGTATCCGTCGTATTCGTCGGCGCCGGCCGGCTCGTCGCGCTCGGCGCGTTCGCTCGACTGGCTGCTGCCGTTCGTGATGCCCGGTTCGGTGTTCTGTCCGGGCGGCGTCTGCGCGATCAGCGATCCGTCCGCCGCGACGCGCAGCGGGCTCGCGATCCATTCGTCGTCGTTCTCGAGCAGCGGATTCTGCGCGACGGCCATCGCGACTTCCTGCTGCAGTTCGAGCGTCGACAGCTGCAGGAGCCGGATCGACTGCTGCAGTTGCGGTGTCAGCGCCAGGTGTTGCGACAGGCGGAGTTGAAGGCTGGCTTTCATGGCAGAGAGGGAGTCATACCGGCAGTTTGCCACGACCCAGGCGCCTTGAGCCATCCGCGATTACGCGCGGCGCGGCGCCCGGCCGCGGCAGGGCCGCAGGACACGCGGGCGCGCCCCGCGCGGCGATGCCGGGCGGGGGCGGCCAGCCACGGGGGATTTACATGCGGAAGTGTTCGCCGAGGTACACGCGGCGCACGCTTTCGTTTTCGATGATTTCGCTCGGCGCGCCGGCGGCGAGCACCGAACCGTCGCTGATGATGTAAGCGTGGTCGCAGATGCCGAGCGTTTCGCGGACGTTGTGATCGGTAATCAACACGCCGATGTTGCGCTGCTTCAGGAACTTGACGATCTTCTGGATCTCGAGCACCGCGATCGGGTCGACGCCGGCGAACGGCTCGTCGAGCAGGATGAAGTTCGGATTGGTCGCGAGCGCGCGCGCGATCTCGACGCGACGGCGTTCGCCGCCCGACAGCGACAGCGCCGGGTTCTCGCGCAGGTGGCCGATCTGCAATTCGTCGAGCAGCGCCTCGGTGCGCGACGCGATCGCGTCCTTCGACAGCCGCTTGCCGTCTTCGCCGTGCTGCAGCTCGAGCACCGCGCGGATGTTTTCCTCGACGGTCAGCTTGCGGAACACCGACGCTTCCTGCGGCAGGTACGACAGGCCGAGCGACGCGCGCTTGTGGATCGGCAGCAGGCCGATCGAGCTGCCGTTCAGCGAGATTTCGCCCGCATCCGTCGGCACGAGGCCGACGATCATGTAGAACGACGTCGTCTTGCCGGCGCCGTTCGGGCCGAGCAGGCCGACGACCTCGCCGCTCTTCACGTCGAGCGACACGTCCTTGACGACGGTGCGCGAGCCGTAGCGTTTCTTCAGGTTGCGCACGACGAGCGAGCTCGTCGTGCCGGCCGGCTGGCGGTTCGGAAGCGCGTTCATTGGGCCGGCGCTCCCTGGATCGTGGTCGACGGCGACAGCTTCGCCGGCGCGCCGTTCAGCTGCCCGGGGCCGCCGTTCTTCGGCGACAGCATCGCGCGCACGCGGCCGTTCGGGTTGCCCGGCGCCGCGACGTCCTTGCCGCCCTTCGCGGTGTAGAAGTCGCGCTGGCCGTCGTACGTGATCACGCTGCCGTGCACGGTGTCGGCGATCGTCGACGTGCCCTGCAGGCGGCGCACGGTCGCGGCGGTCGTCAGCGTCGTCAGGTCCTGCTTGCCGTCGTAGTCGATGCGCTCGGCGTCGCCGTCGATGTATTCGTCGAGGCCTTCGCGCTTCTGGCGGAACGTCGCGTGCTTCTTGCCGCTGCCGAACGACGTCGCGTACTGATAGCCTTCCGGATCCTGGCGCACTTCGACGCGGTCGCCCTTGATGATGATCGTGCCCTTCGTGATCACGACGTTGCCGGTCGCGACCGTCACCTGCTTCAGGTCGTCATAGGTCAGGTTGTCCGCCTCGACGTTGATCGGCTTGTTCTGGTCGGCCTTCTCGGCATGGGCGAGCGGCGCCAGCCCGACGAGCGGGAGCGCCACGAGCGTCGCGGCGAGCGCGGCGCGGACGGCGCGCGCAGCGCCGCCGGAATTCTGTCGAGGGAACGGTTCGTTCATGCAGTCACGTGAGGGATGCGTCACCTGGATTGACCTTTCGAGCCGCCGGACGTGTCCGCCGCGGCGATCGTGCCGCGCACGTTGCCGTAAAGCTCGATGACCCGGGTGACGTTGTTGTACTTCATGCCGTCGGTCGCGTTGACGAGCGACAGGCCGCGCTGAAGTTTAACCGGCTTTTCGGTCTGGATCACATCGTCATTGACGAAGATCCGGAAATGCTGGGAATCGGCCTGCATCTGCGGATCGCCGCCGCCGGCCACGCGCAGGATGCGCGCATCGTCGTACAAGTCGACGATCGACACGTCGCCGTTGACGGTGCCGCGCTTCGCGGTGGTCGTCACGACCGGCTTGCCGGGCTGGAACGCGCGCATGGCCGGATCGGTCAGGTCGCTGTTGTCGGTGTCTTCGTAATGGATCAGCTTCGCGGCCGTCAGCCGGTATTGCGTCGAGCCGGACTGGTCGAGCTCGGTGACGGAAAAGTTGTCCGCGAAATAATCGGGCGTGTGGCGCTTCGGCCGCACGGCACCCTCGCCGGGCGGCGGCAGCGTCGCCTGCAGCAGCCACCACGTGATGCCCGCGAGCGCGGCGACCGCGACGAGCGGCAGCAGCTGGGTCCAGCGGAAATGCGTGTTCATCCGTCAGGCTCCACAGGCAGCCGCAAGCAGCGCGTCGTAGCGGCGCTGCGCGCGCAGGATCGCGTCGCAGACCTCGCGCACCGCGCCGTGGCCCCCGCGGGCCTCGGCCACCCAGTGCGCACGCGCGATCACCTCGGGGTGCGCGTTGGCCGGTGCCGTCGCGAAGCCGCAGCGCAGCATCACCGGCAGGTCGGGCCAGTCGTCGCCCATGTAGCCGCAGGCGTCGGCGGTGATGCCGAGCGATGCGATCAGGTCGGCGAACACGGCGAGCTTGTTCTCGACGCCCTGGAACAGGTGCGCGATCTTCATTTCCTTCGCGCGCGCCGCGACGATTTCCGAGCGGCGGCCGGTGATGATCGCGGTCGCGATGCCGGCCTCGCCGAGCAGCTTCACGCCGTGGCCGTCGAGCGAATTGAACGACTTCATCGCGTCGCCGGCCGCGGTAAACAGCAGCCCGCCGTCGGTCAGCACGCCGTCGACGTCGAAAATCATCAGCTTCACGCGGCTCGCGCGTTCGGCCGCAGTCAGCGCTGCGCTCATCAGATCACCTTCTTCGAAAACAGGTCGTGCATGTTCAGCGCGCCGATCAGCGCGCCGTCGGCATCGACCACCAGCATCTGGTTGATCCGGTGGCGCTCCATCAGTTCCACGGCCTCGACCGCGAGATGGTCGGGGCCGATCGTGCGCGGCTCGCGCGTCATCACGTCGACGATCGGCAGCGTGCGGAAATCGCCGTCGCGCGCGAGCACACGGCGCAGGTCGCCGTCGGTGAAGATGCCGGCCACGCGGCCGTCGGGCCCGACCACGGCGGTCATGCCCAGCCGCTTCGCGGTGATCTGGAACAGGGCGTCCGACAGCGTCGCGTCGAGCCCGACGCGCGGCACGTCGTCGCCCGAGCGCATCACGTCGCGCACGTGGGTGAGCAGGCGCCGGCCGAGCGCGCCGCCCGGATGCGAGCGCGCGAAATCCTCGGAACCGAAGCCGCGCGCGTCGAGCACCGCGACGGCGAGCGCGTCGCCGAGCGCGAGCGCGGCAGTCGTGCTCGCGGTGGGGGCGAGGTTCAGCGGGCAGGCTTCCTTCGACACCGCGGCGTTCAGGTTCACGTCGGCGAGCGTGCCGAGGCTCGATTCCGCACGACCCGTGATCGCGATCAGCTTCGCGCCGATCCGCTTCACGAGCGGCAGGATCGCGACGAGTTCTTCCGATTCGCCGGAATAGGAGATGCCGATGAAGACGTCGTCCGACGTGACCATGCCGAGGTCGCCGTGGCTGGCCTCGGCCGGGTGGACGAAGAAGGCCGGCGTGCCGGTGCTGGCGAGCGTGGCCGCGATCTTGCGGGCGATATGCCCCGATTTGCCGATGCCGGATACCACGACGCGGCCGCGGCAGCCGAGCAGCAGCGCGACGGCCTGGACGAAGTCGCCGTCGAGCTGGTCGCGCAGCGCGCGCACGGCGTCCGCCTCGATGTCGAGCACGTCGCGGGCGAGCGCGAGCGCCCGATCATCATTGATTTTCGCTATCATGCGCGGAGTATAGCAAAGGCGTTTGTTCGCCGCGCCGCGCCTTCGGACTCGTCCGATGCCGCTTGCCTACCGCCACCACCCGCGCCCGCCTTGCCGTGGCCCCGACGAACGAGGACGCTTCGCCCGTGATTTCCCCGCTCGAAATGACCCTGCTGCTGCTGCTGGCCTCGGTAGTGGGCGTCGTCGTATTTCGCTCGCTGAACCTGCCGCCGATGCTCGGCTACCTGACCGTCGGCATCCTGGTCGGCCCGCACGCGTTCGGCATCGCCGCGGACCTCGAACGGGCCGAGCATCTCGCGGAATTCGGCGTGGTGTTCCTGATGTTCTCGATCGGCCTCGAATTCTCGCTCGCGAAGCTGCGGGCGATGCAGCGGCTCGTGTTCGGGCTCGGGCTGCTGCAGGTGGTCGCGACCCTCGCGCTCGCGGTCGTGCTCGGCGCGTTGTTCGAGCGCTGGGTGCACATCACGTGGCAGGGCAGCGTCGCGCTCGGCGGCGCGCTCGCGATGTCGTCGACGGCGATCGTGTCGAAGATGCTCGCCGAGCGGCTCGAGATCGAGACCGCGCACGGCCGCAACATCTTCGGCGTGCTGCTGTTCCAGGATCTCGCGGTGGTGCCGCTGCTGATCGTGATCGCCGCGTTCGGCGCCGAGTCGTCGAAGGATCTCGCGCTCACGCTCGGGTTCGCGGCCGTCAAGATCGTGATCGCGCTCGCGCTGCTGCTGATCGTCGGCCAGCGTTTCATGACGCGCTGGCTCAACGTCGTCG
Organism: Burkholderia sp. Bp8984; assembly: GCF_003853755.1. Taxonomy (NCBI): domain Bacteria; kingdom Pseudomonadati; phylum Pseudomonadota; class Betaproteobacteria; order Burkholderiales; family Burkholderiaceae; genus Burkholderia; species Burkholderia sp. Bp8984. Next base: position 14,091 of record NZ_QTQN01000020.1, on the reverse strand, counting down.
CGCGGCGCCGCTCGCAGGAACTGTTCGTGCTGAACCTGCTGCTCGTCACGCTCGGCGCCGCGTTCATCACCGACCGCTTCGGCCTGTCGCTCGCGCTCGGCGCGTTCATCGCGGGGATGCTGATCTCCGAGACGCCGTTCCGCCATCAGGTGGAAGAGGACATCAAGCCGTTCCGCGACGTGCTGCTCGGCCTGTTCTTCGTGACGACCGGGATGCTGCTCGATCCGCGCGTGATCTGGGAGCATCCGTTGCTGGTGCTCGGCTTCTTCGTCGGGCAGATCCTGTTCAAGGGGACGATGATCGCCGGGCTCGCGCGGCTGTTCGGCGCGACGCCGGGCGTCGCGATGCGCACCGGCATCGGCCTCGCGCAGGCCGGCGAATTCGGCTTCGTGCTGCTGAACCTGATCCTCGACCGGCATCTCGTCGATTCGACGCTGCTGCAGGCGATCCTCGCGTCGATGCTGCTGTCGATGCTCGCCGCGCCGTTCCTGATCCAGAACGCCGACCGGATCGTGATGCGGCTGTCGTCGACGGAATGGATGCAGCAGTCGCTGCAGATGACGCGGATCGCGACGCAAAGCCTCAAGCAGCGCGGCCACGTGATCATCTGCGGCTACGGCCGCGCGGGGCAGAACCTCGCGCGCATGCTCGAGCAGGAAGGCATTTCGTACGTCGCGCTCGACCTCGACCCCGATCGCGTGAGCGCGGCCGCGACGGCCGGCGAATCGGTCGTGTTCGGCGACGCGGCGCGCCGCGAGTCGCTGCTCGCGGCCGGTATCCATCGCGCGGCGGCCGTCGCGATCACGTATGCGAACACGCCGTCGGCGCTGCGCGTGCTGCACCACGTGCACGAGCTGGAGCCGACGCTGCCGGCGATCGTGCGCACGGTCGACGATGCCGATCTCGAGAAGCTGCTCGCGGCGGGCGCGACCGAGGTGATTCCGGAGATCGTCGAGGGCAGCCTGATGCTCGCGTCGCACACGCTGGTGCTGGTCGGCGTGCCGATGCGCAAGGTCGTGCGGCGCGTCGAGGAGATGCGCGACGAGCGCTACAGCCTGCTGCGCGGCTATTTCCGCGGCGCCGACGACACGGACGACGACGATCACGAGCAGGTGCGGCTACAATCGGTGCCGGTCGACGCGCGCGCGGATGCGGTCGGGCGCTCGCTGGAGGAACTCGGGCTGTATGCGCTCGGGCTGGAAGTCACGGCGATCCGCCGGCACGGCATCCGCGGCGTCGAACCCGACCCGCAGACCAAGCTGCGCGCGAGCGACATCGTCGTGCTGCGCGGGCTGCCCGAAGCGCTCGCGCTCGCGGAGGAACGGCTGTCGCGGCATCGGCGCGAGCCGCCGGCCGCGCTCGCCTGAGTCGTGCTTCGATAACCTGACCCGTATTTATTCGAAACGGTGCCCGATCTTCGCGCACCGTTTTTTTCGGAGAGTTTCATGCCGCATTCGTCGCCGGGCGCACCGCTCGATCCGGTCGCCTTCATCCACAGCCAGATCCGCACCGTGCCCGACTGGCCGCAGCCGGGCGTGCAGTTCCGCGACATCACGACGCTGCTGCAGAGCCCGAAGGCGCTGCGCATCCTCGTCGACCTGTTCGTCGAACGCTACGTCGATGCGAAGCTCGACTACGTCGCGGGGCTCGACGCGCGCGGCTTCATCATCGCGCCGATCGTCGCGTACGAGCTGAGCGTCGGCTTCGTGCCGATCCGCAAGGTCGGCAAGCTGCCGTACAAGACGCGCTCGGAATCGTACGACCTCGAATACGGCAGCGCGACCGTCGAGATCCATGAAGACGCGTGCCGCCCCGGCGACCGCGTGATCATCATGGACGACCTGATCGCGACCGGCGGCACGATGATGGCGGGGCGCAACCTGCTGCAGCGGCTCGGCGCGGTCGTCGTCGAAGGCGCGGCGATCATCGACCTGCCCGATCTCGGCGGCTCGACGCTGCTGCGCAACGCGGGGCTGCCCGTCTATACCGTCACCGAATTCGCCGGCCACTGAACCACTGGAGCCGGCCCACGCCGCGAGGTCACGATGCCCAACTTCATGCTGTTTCTCGCCACGTCGATTGCGATCACGTTCGCACCGGGTCCCGACAACCTGCAGGTGCTCGCGCGCGGCATCTCGCAGGGCCGCGCGGCCGGCTTCGTCGCCGCGCTCGGCTTCACGGCCGGAATCCTGTTCCATACGACGCTCGCGGCGCTCGGCGTCGCGGCGGTGCTGCGCTCGTCGCCGGTCGCGTTCCAGACGCTGAAGCTCGCGGGCGCCGCGTACCTCGTGTGGATCGGCATCAAGGCGCTGCGCAGCCAGGGCCTCGCGAACGCGCACGCGCGCCCGCCGCAGCCGCTTGGCGCGATCTTCCGGCAGAGCGTGATAGGCAACCTGATGAACCCGAAGGTCACGTTGTTCTTCGTCGTGTTCCTGCCGCAGTTCGTCGATCCGCACGGCGTGCAGGGCGTGACGCTGCAGATGTTCGAGCTCGGCGCGCTGTTCATGCTGCAGACGGCTGCGATCTTCTCGCTGTTCGGCGTCGGCGCGGGCGCGATCGGCACATGGCTGAAGCGCCGCCCGAAGGCCGGTGTGTGGCTCGACCGGATCGCCGGCGCGACCTTCATCGCGATCGGCATCCGCGTCGCGCTGAAGGACTGAGCCCGATGACGTTTCCGTGCATTGCGGCCGCGCGCCGCTTCGATCCGGCCGCGCACCTGCGTTTCGAGATCGCCGGCGTGGCCGTGGGCTGGGTGCGCCGCCAGGACATCGCGAAGCTCGCGCGCTGGCCCGACGTGTTCGAGCTGACGGACGCGCGCGTCGTGCTGTCGGCGCGCTATGACACGGTCGACGCGCGCAGCATGGCGCTCGCGAGCGCGATCGGCGCGCTGGCGGCCGAAGGCGCGATTCCCGGCTGGCGCGACGAGATCTATGCGATCCGCAACCGCTTCGACGATCCGCCGCTCGCGTACATCGAGCGCGCCGCGTCGCGCTTCTTCGGCACGCAGACTTATGCGGTGCACCTGAACGGCATCGTAGAATATGCGGCTGCGCCGGGTTCGTCCGCCGCGCCGCAGATGTGGCTCGGCCGCCGCAGCGCGACCAAGGCCACCGACCCCGGCATGCTCGACAACGTCGTCGCGGGCGGCATCGGCTGGGGCCTGGGCGTTCACGAGACGCTCACGAAGGAATGCTGGGAAGAGGCCGGCATGCCGGCCGAACTGGCGGCACGCGCGATCGCGGGCCGCGCGGTGCAGGTACTGTGTTCGCTGCCGGAAGGCACGCAGTCCGAACTGATCTTCGTGTACGACCTGCCGCTGCCGCGCGACTTCGCGCCGCACAACCAGGACGGCGAAGTGGCCGAGCACCTGCTGGCCGGCGTGCCCGAGGTGATCGGCTGGCTGCGCGAAGGCCGCGCGACGATGGATGCGAGCCTCGCGATGCTCGACACGCTGCTGCGCCACCGCTGGCTATCGGCGGCGGACGCCGCGGGCATCGACGCGCTGTTCGCGCCGGCCGCCTGACGCGCCACCTGGCGAGCCACCTGAAGGCGCCGCCTGCCTGCCCGGGCTTGGGCCCCAGGGTGAGGCCGGACGAACGGCCTATTTGACGAATACCGAAACGAAGGGAGTAGCGGTCATGTCGACCGATCACAGCTTTATCTTGAAACTGTCGTGCCCCGACCGGCATGGCATCGTCCACGCGGTCTCGGGCTTCCTGTTCGAGCGCGCCAACAACATCCTCGATTCGGCGCAGTTCGGCGACAGCCGCACCGGCGAGTTCTTCATGCGCGTGCACTTCGTGCAGGACGGCGACGGCGCGGATGCCGCGTCGGCGCTCGACACGCTGCGCGAGGAATTCGCGCCGCTCGCCGAGCAGTTCGGGATGCGCTGGGAAATGCACGACGCGGCCGTGAAGCCGCGCGTCGTGATCATGGTGTCGAAGATCGGCCACTGCCTGAACGACCTGCTGTTCCGCTACCGCACCGGCCAGCTGCCGATCGAGATTCCGGCGATCGTGTCGAACCACAAGGAGTTCTACCAGCTCGCCGCCAGCTACAACATCCCGTTCCATCATTTCCCGCTCGTCGGCGGTTCGTCCGATGCGGCGAAGGCCGCGCAGGAAGCGCGGGTGCTGGAAGTGATCGACGAACACCAGGCCGATCTCGTCGTGCTCGCGCGCTACATGCAGATCCTGTCGCCGAACATGTGCCAGCAGCTCGCCGGCCGCGCGATCAACATCCACCATTCGTTCCTGCCGAGCTTCAAGGGCGCGAAGCCGTACTACCAGGCGTTCGACCGCGGCGTGAAGCTGATCGGCGCGACCGCGCACTACGTGACGACCGACCTCGACGAAGGCCCGATCATCGAGCAGGAAGTCGAGCGCGTCGACCACAGCATGACGCCCGACCAGCTCACCGCGATCGGCCGCGACGTCGAGTGCGTGACGCTCGCGCGTGCGGTGAAGTGGCACGTCGAGCACCGGATCGTGCTGAACGGGACGAAGACCGTCGTGTTCCGCTGATCGGCTGATCGGTGATGCGCGCCGGCCGGCCTGCGCAGGCCGTCGGTTGCCGCAAACAAGAACGCCGCGCCCTTGACGGGGCGCGGCGTTTTTTTCGCGTGATGCGCGGGGATCGGGTTGCGTCGGGTACGGCGCGTCAGATCAGCCGCAGCATGTATAGCTCGCGCTTCATGTACGCATAGAAGATCGGCGCGGCGATCACGCCCGGCAGCCCGAACGCGGCTTCCATGATCAGCATCGCGAGCAGCAGCTCCCACGCGCGCGACTCGATCTGGCCGCCGATGATCTTTGCGTTCAGGAAGTATTCGAGCTTGTGGATCACGACGAGGAACGCGAGCGACGCGATCGCGGTGCCCATGCTGACCGACAGCGACACCGCGACGATCAGCGTGTTCGAGATCAGGTTGCCGATCACCGGCAGCAGGCCGACGATGAACGTGACGAGCACCAGTGTTTTCGACAGCGGCAGCCGCTGGTGGAAGATCGGCAGCGCGACGAGCAGGTAGATGCCGGTAAAGGTCGCGTTGATCGCCGAGATCTTGATCTGCGCGAACACGATCCGGCGGAACGATTCGGCGAAGCGCGACACGCGCGTGACGAGCGCGGTCGACAGCGGCCGACGCACCTTGCCGTGCTCGACGCCGATCGCGATCATCGCGCCGATGATCATCCCGAACACCACGTGGCCGAAGCCGCGCGCGACGCTCTTGCCGCCTTGCTGGAGCTGGTCCATGTGCGAGTGCATCAGCAGCGCCGCCTTGGTCTTCATCTGTTCGACGTCGACCGGCAGCAGGTTCGCGATCCAGGCCGGCGTGCGGGCGCGCGTCTGCTCGACGATCTGCATCAGCTGGCCAAGAAGGCTCTGCAGGTTCGGCACCGTGTGCTCGAAGTGCTCGATGATGCCGATCGTCAGGCCCGTGAGCCCGCCGACGATCGCGATCGACAGCAGCACGACGGCGACCCAGCGCGCGCGCATGCTCGTGGTGTGGCGTTCGATCACCGGGGCGATCGTGTGGATCAGCTGATAGACCAGCATGCCGGCCAGCAGCCCGCCCAGCAGCTTGAGTTCGATGACGAGCACCATCGCGACGAGGGCGAACAGGTAGCTGCCGATCTCGATCGCCGACAGCTTCGGCAGGCTGAAGTCGCTCGTCAGCCGCACGCTGCGCAGGTGCGGCTCGCGGTTCTGCGCGTCGCGCGACTCTTGTTGCTTCTCCATCATGGATTCCTGTCGTTCGTGTGCCGTGCCGCGCGGTGGGCGACACGGCGGCGATCGCCCGGCGCCGCACCGGATTGGTGCGGATGGCGAACCTTACGACCGTAAAGTATAGCTGCCATTATGGTCCGCCACGGGGCTGTTTGGCTCGTGGTGTAAACGCAGAGGGGAAAACCGCAGAAGGGAAAACGAGGAGGTCGGCGCCGCCCCGCTGCCGGGCGCGCGCGGCCGGGCAGCCGCGCGCGGGAACAGAAAGTGTCAGCCGGCCGCCGCCTTGCGGGCCGGACGCTTGAGCAGCGGCGCGAGGTACTTGCCGGTGAAGCTCGCCTTGGTCTTCGCGACCTGCTCGGGCGTGCCCTGCGCGATGATCTGGCCGCCGCCGGCCCCGCCTTCGGGGCCGAGGTCGATCACCCAGTCGGCCGTCTTGATCACGTCGAGGTTGTGCTCGATGATCACGACCGTGTTGCCCTGGTCGCGCAGCCGGTGGATCACCTCGAGCAGCAGCGCGATGTCGTGGAAGTGCAGGCCGGTGGTCGGCTCGTCGAGGATGTACAGCGTGCGACCCGTGTCGCGCTTCGACAGCTCCAGCGACAGCTTCACGCGCTGCGCCTCGCCGCCCGACAGCGTCGTGGCCGACTGGCCGAGGCGGATGTAGCCGAGGCCGACGTCGAGCAGCGTCTTCAGCTTGCGGGCGATCACCGGCACCGCGCTGAAGAATTCGTACGCGTGCTCGACCGTCATGTCGAGCACTTCGCTGATGTTCTTGCCCTTGTACTGCACTTCGAGCGTTTCGCGGTTGTAGCGCTTGCCGTGGCACACGTCGCACGGCACGTAGACGTCCGGCAGGAAGTGCATCTCGACCTTCAGCACGCCGTCGCCCTGGCACGACTCGCAGCGGCCGCCCTTCACGTTGAACGAGAAGCGGCCCGGATCGTAGCCGCGCTCCTTCGCGGTCGGCACGCCCGAGAACAGCTCGCGGATCGGCGTGAACAGGCCCGTGTAGGTGGCCGGGTTCGAGCGCGGCGTGCGGCCGATCGGCGACTGGTCGACGTTGATCACCTTGTCGAAGTGCTCGAGGCCCTCGATCGCCTCGTGCGGCGCCGGCTCGGCCGACGAGCCGTACAGGTGGCGCGCGACCGCGTGATACAGCGTGTCGTTGATCAGCGTCGACTTGCCGGAGCCCGACACGCCGGTGATGCAGGTCAGCAGGCCGACCGGCAGTTCGAGATCGACGTGCTTCAGGTTGTTGCCGTGCGCGTCGACGATGCGCAGCATCCGCTCGGGGTCGGGCGCGAGCCGCTCGTCCGGGTATTCGATCGTGCGCTTGCCGACCAGATACTGGCCCGTCAGCGACTGCGGGTTCGACTGCACCTGCTTCGGCGTGCCTTCGGCCACGATCACGCCGCCGTGCTCGCCGGCGCCCGGGCCCATGTCGACGACGTAGTCGGCCGTGCGGATCATGTCCTCGTCGTGCTCGACGACGATCACCGAGTTGCCGAGGTCGCGCAGGTGCTTGAGCGTCGCGATCAGGCGGTCGTTGTCGCGCTGGTGCAGGCCGATCGACGGCTCGTCGAGCACGTACATCACGCCGGTCAGGCCCGAGCCGATCTGCGACGCGAGCCGGATCCGCTGCGCCTCGCCGCCGGACAGCGTTTCAGCGCTGCGCTCGAGCGACAGGTAGTCGAGGCCGACGTTGTTCAGGAAGGTCAGGCGCGCGACGATTTCCTTGATCACCTTGTCGGCGATCTCGCGCTTCGCGCCGTCAAGCGACAGGCCGTCGAAATAGCCGAGCGCGTCGCGCAGCGGCCAGCCGCTGATTTCATAGATGCCGCGCGCGTAGTCGCCGGTGCCGACCCGCACGTGGCGCGCCTCGCGGCGCAGCCGCGTGCCGTCGCACGACGGGCACGGCTGGTTGTTCTGGTATTTCGCGAGCTCTTCGCGCACCGCGACCGAATCGGTCTCGCGGTAGCGGCGCTCGAGGTTCGGGATGATCCCTTCGAACACGTGCTCGCGGATCGTCGTGCGGCCGCGCTCGTTGATGTACGAGAACGGGATCGTCTGCTTGCCCGAGCCGAACAGCAGCACCTTGCGGATCTTTTCCGGCAGGTCCTCGAACGCGGCGTCGATGTCGAATTCGTAGAACGCCGCGAGGCTCTGCAGCATCTGGAAGTAGAACTGGTTGCGGCGATCCCAGCCCTTCACGGCGCCCGCGGCGAGCGACAGCGACGGGTGCGCGACGACCCGCTTCGGGTCGAAGAACGTGATCTGGCCGAGGCCGTCGCATTCCGGGCACGCGCCCATCGGGTTGTTGAACGAGAACAGGCGCGGCTCGAGTTCCTGCAGTGAGTACGAGCAGATCGGGCACGCGAACTTCGAGCTGAACAGGTGTTCGTGGTCGGTATCCATCTCCAGCGCGATCGCGCGGCCGTCGGCGAGGCGCAGCGCGGTCTCGAACGATTCCGCGAGGCGCTGCTTCATGTCCGGCCGCACCTTGAGACGATCGACGACGACGTCGATCGTGTGCTTGTCGTTCTTCTTGAGCTTCGGCAGCGACTCGACCTCGTAGATCTTCGCGACGCCTTCGTTCGCGGTGCCGCCGCCCGAGCGCACGCGAAAGCGCACGAAGCCCTGCGCCTGCATGTCCTCGAACAGCTCGGCGTGCTCGCCCTTGCGGTTCGCGACGACCGGCGCGAGGATCATCAGCTTGGTTTCCTCGGGCAGCGCGAGCGCCGCGTCGACCATCTGCGACACGCTCTGCGCCTCGAGCGGGATGTCGTGGTCGGGGCAGTACGGCGTGCCGACCCGTGCGAACAAAAGTCGCAGGTAGTCGTGGATTTCGGTGACCGTGCCGACGGTCGAACGCGGGTTGTGGGACGTCGCCTTCTGCTCGATCGAGATCGCGGGCGACAGGCCCTCGATCAGGTCGACGTCGGGTTTCTCCATCAGCTGCAGGAACTGGCGGGCGTACGCGGACAGGCTCTCGACGTAGCGGCGCTGGCCTTCGGCATAAAGGGTGTCGAACGCGAGCGACGACTTGCCCGACCCGGACAACCCGGTAATCACGATCAGCTTGTGGCGCGGCAGGTCGAGATTGACGTTTTTCAGGTTGTGGGTGCGTGCCCCACGGATACGGATCTGTTCCATGAACCTGGCGAAAATGGAGGGAACCAAACCTGCTACTATAACGGCTTTTCGAGGCCGTCGTTGGGGGCCCCCAGCCTTTGCAGCAGCTGGCAGCAAGGCGGTGTCCACGCCGGGGAGGCGGCCGCGCCGCACGGCGCGAGGCGGCCCCGCAGGCTGCCTGCCCGACGTCCCGGAAAGCGGCCCCGGAAAGCGCCAGCCAGGCCTGCCGGGCCGGTGGCCCTGATCTTCCGCCGCCCGCCGCCGGGCGGACATTCCGATCATTCGAAATTCATTCCCGATGTCCAATCCGTCCGCCACGTCTTCCCGCATGAGTGCGCCCGAACTGCGCGCGACCACGTCGCTCGCGGCGATCTTCGCGCTGCGCATGCTCGGCCTGTTCATGATCATGCCGGTGTTCTCGGTCTACGCGAAAACCATCCCGGGCGGCGACAACGTGCTGCTCGTCGGCATCGCGCTCGGGGCGTACGGCGTCACGCAGTCGCTGCTGTACATCTTCTACGGGTGGGCGTCGGACAAGTTCGGCCGCAAGCCCGTGATCGCCACCGGCCTGCTGATCTTCGCGCTCGGCAGCTTTGTCGCCGCGTTCGCGCACGACATCACGTGGATCATCGTCGGCCGCGTGATCCAGGGGATGGGCGCCGTGTCGTCCGCGGTGCTCGCGTTCATCGCCGACCTGACCTCCGAGCAGAACCGCACGAAGGCGATGGCGATGGTCGGCGGCTCGATCGGCGTGTCGTTCGCGGTCGCGATCGTCGGCGCGCCGATCGTGTTCCACTGGGTCGGGATGAGCGGGCTGTTCGCGATCGTCGGCGTGCTGTCGATCCTCGCGATCGGGGTCGTCGTGTGGATCGTGCCCGACGCGGCGAAGCCCGTGCACGTGCCGGCGCCGTTCGGCGAGGTGCTGCACAACGGCGAGCTGCTGCGCCTGAACTTCGGCGTGCTCGTGCTGCACGCGACGCAGACGGCGCTGTTCCTCGTCGTGCCGCGCCTCTTGGTCGACGGCGGGCTGCCGGTCGCCGCGCACTGGAAGGTCTACCTGCCGGTGATGGGGCTCGCGTTCGTGATGATGGTCCCGGCGATCATCGTCGCGGAAAAACGGGGCAAGATGAAGCCGGTGCTGCTCGGTGGCATTCTGGCTATCCTGATCGGCCAATTGTTGCTCGGCAGCGCTCCGCATACCATCCTGATTGTGGCGGCGATCCTGTTCGTGTACTTCCTGGGTTTCAACATCCTGGAAGCGTCGCAGCCGTCGCTCGTGTCGAAGCTCGCGCCCGGTTCGCGCAAGGGCGCGGCCACGGGCGTCTACAACACCACGCAATCGATCGGGCTCGCGCTCGGCGGCATCGTGGGCGGCTGGCTGCTGAAGCACGGCGGCGCGAACACCGTCTTCTACGCGTGCTCGGGGCTCGTGGCGGCGTGGCTTATAATCGCGGCCAGCATGAAAGCGCCGCCGCGCAAGGCCTGAACCTTCTTTTCGGGCAGGCACCGGCGGCGCTCGCCGGCTTGCCCGGCGGGCCGCTCCGACGACATTCGCGGGCGGCCCGGCATCGAATTTACTGGAGAAACACATGGCATCCGTCAACAAGGTCATCCTCGTCGGCAATCTCGGCGCCGATCCTGAAGTCCGTTACCTGCCGAGCGGCGACGCGGTTGCGAACATCCGTCTCGCGACGACCGATCGCTACAAGGACAAGGCAAGCGGCGATTTCAAGGAAATGACCGAGTGGCACCGCGTCGCGTTCTTCGGCCGTCTCGCCGAAATCGTCAGCGAGTACCTGAAGAAGGGTTCGTCGGTCTATATCGAAGGCCGCATCCGCACGCGCAAGTGGCAGGGCCAGGACGGCCAGGATCGCTACTCGACCGAAATCGTCGCCGACCAGATGCAGATGCTCGGCGGCCGCGGCGGTTCGGGCGGCGGCGGTGGCGGCGGTGACGAAGGCGGTTACGGCGGCGGCTACGGTGGTGGTGGCGGCGGCCGCGGCGGCGAACAGATGGAACGCGGCGGCGGCGGTCGTGCCGGCGGCGCGCCGCGCGGCGGTGCAGGCGGCGGCCAGAGCCGTCCGAGCGCGCCGGCAGGCGGCGGCTTCGACGAGATGGACGACGATATTCCGTTCTAAGCGGAACGCCGGTTCCCGATGTAAAGAGGGGCCCGAATCTCCACGCTGAATCACTGGTTCAGCCTGGATCTTCGGGTCCTTTTTTCGTTTACGCGTTTTTTGGGGTTTGGGCGGAACGTGCCCGATCGGGCGTGAGGAGCGTCGTGGTGGCGTCGTGCAAGGCGGGGAGAAGCCGCTGGCGCCGGCCGCGTCGGATGGGCGAGACTTGAGAATGGACTCCCCCGTCAGCGGACGTTCGTCGTCGCGGGCGCGATGGCCCTGACGTCTGTTGTGCTTACGTGGCGAGCATGCCGACCGCAAACTTCAACCGACGCAACCGCGCCGGTGAGCAGGTTTCCTGAAGCCCTGCAGCGGCGCATTCCCGACATGGGGGCCGTGGCATTCACGCCCGAGTCGCCTGCTTCGGACGGTGCGAACCATGACAAAAGCGGCGCCGTGGCCGCCGCAGAACAGAACCGCTTACGCTTCCGTGACGATCGCGACCAGATTGCTGACGCGCTCGACGGATTTTCCACCCTTCGGCCAGCGGACCAGCGCGTCGCTACCGTTGATCGACAGGATCACGCCATCGCTGCGGTCCACGGCACCCGTGAACGTGACACGGTTTACCTTTGCCGACGGCGAAAACGAAGCCGCGCTGCGGCCCGGCAGCAGATCCATCAGGAACGAAAATACGGGGTACACGACTGCTCCTTCGCAAGCTTGAACTACGGGTTTTCCCTAGTTTAACAGTTCGGATGTTGCGTCGCAACATTAACCCTTGTGCCCGTTCCTCGTGCGCGCGTCTTCCGTCGTGATTTCCAGTCGTTCGTCGCGCCGCTCAGCAAATCTCCCGGGCGGTTCGTGTATCTGATCGATGTCACGCGGCCGCCACGATTGAACGGCTAAGCTCGATTTTTCGACGTTTCGATCGAAGGAGACACAATGCGGCGGGTCGTATTCAACCAGAAGGGCGGGGTGGGCAAGTCGACGATCGTCTGCAACCTGGCGGCGATCAGCGCGAGCGAAGGGCTGCGCACGCTCGTCATCGACCTCGACGCGCAGGCGAATTCCACGCACTACCTGCTCGGCGACCGGGCGACCGACGCGCATCCCGGCGTCGCCGAATTCTTCGAGACCGCGCTGACCTTCAACTTCCGGCCGGTCGACGTCGCATCGTTCATCCATCCGACGCCGTTCGACGGGCTCGACGTGATGCCCGCGCATCCGGACCTCGACACGCTGCACGGCAAGCTCGAGTCGCGCTACAAGATCTACAAGCTGCGCGACGCGCTCAACGAGCTCGACACCTACGATGCCGTCTACATCGACACGCCGCCCGCACTGAACTTCTACACGCGCTCGGCGCTGATCGCGGTCGAGCGCTGCCTGATTCCGTTCGACTGCGACGACTTCTCGCGCCGCGCGCTGTACACGCTGCTCGAGAACGTGAAGGAAATCCAGCAGGACCACAACGCGGCGCTCGAGGTCGAAGGGATCGTCATCAACCAGTTCCAGCCGCGCGCGAGCCTGCCGCAGCGGCTGGTCGACGAACTCGTCGAGGAAGGGCTGCCGGTGCTGGCGTCGCGGCTCTCGGCATCGGTGAAGATCCGCGAATCGCATCAGCAGTCGACGCCGGTGATCCATCTCGAGCCGGCACACAAGCTCGCGCAGGAGTTTCGCGCGCTGCATCGCGAACTGGTCGGGTGAGAGTGTCGGCGCTGGCCCGGCCCGGTGGTTTATATACGATCATTGAATTCGTCATTAATAATCCCGGTAACGATTTCAAAATAAATCTGGAAAAACGATTACAGGGGAATCTGCCCTATTTTCCAATGCGCACCTGTTTTTCAAATAACCGGAATAATGACGGGGTAAATGTTACGGACGTCGCGGTGCGCCATGCCGTAAAAAAGTAAAAATCATTTCGGGACAAGGCGTTGCGACGCGGCCCCATTGTGTGCGGGCGCAGATTGCGAGGAGATCATCCCGATCGATCAGGGTTTTTACCTACTATTAATGCCATTTAATTGACAATTAATCCATCTAGAATGGCAATCTTCAACTCCCCGCAGTCAATCGTGCCTGCGGGTTGTGAATAAGGAAGCGGACCTCGATCTGGCTTCCATTTTTTCGTTCGTCTCTCGCATTGCTAACAGGAGCGTGCCCGATGTCCGTATTTGCCCCCGAAAAATTCGCCGCCGATTATCAGTCCGGAATTGCCGCCTGGTTCGCGATTGCGCGTCCGGCAATCAATGGTTTCGAGGCCGTCGTCGAACTCAACCTGCAAGCGGCCAAGACGGCGCTCGACGAATACGAGGACAAGCTGAAGAACGCGTTCAACGCGAGCAACCCGGCTGCGGGCTTCGCGCAGCAAGTCGCCGCACCGCAGGAAGCGGCCGGCAAGGCCGTCGCGTACGGTCGCCATCTGTTCGACATCGCGGTGTCGACGCAGGCGGAGTGGGCGAAGGTCGCGCAGGCGCAATACGAGCAGAACGACAAGCGCGTGAAGGAGGTGGTCGGCGAGCTGACGAAGCATGCGCCGGCCGGTTCGGGCGCGGTGGTCGCCGCGCTGAATTCGGCGCTGTCCGCGGCGACTGCCGCGGCAGACTCCGTGCGCGCAGCGACGGGTCAGGCAATCGAAGCCGCGCAAAGCGGTTTCGACGCAGTTAGCGAAACGGCGACGCGCGGTGCCAAGCAGACGGCGGCTGCCGCACGCAAGGAAGCCGCTTCGCGCGAATCGGCTGCATGAGCGGGCGTCGCGCGCAGGCGCGACACCATTGATCGAACGGCGCCGGCGGGCGCCGGCCGCCGCGTGTGCCGCGTGGTGGCCGGCGGCGTCCGGCTCGCCGCAGCGTGTCCGGGCCCGGCTGGAGCGGGCGAATGGGCGGCGCGCATGAAAGCGCGAGCCCCGAGCCGCATCGCGGGTCGTATGGCGCTCAAGCGCCGACGTCGGCCGCCGTGCCGCCCGGCCCCGGCACGCGATACAGCATGCAACACGGATCGACCCACTGATTTCGATGCAGGAACAAAACATGACGGACGTAGTGATCGTATCGGCCGCGCGGACCGCGGTCGGCAAATTCGGCGGCTCGCTCGCGAAGATCGCGGC
>NZ_QTQN01000019.1:0-145314 GCF_003853755.1 Burkholderia sp. Bp8984 | reverse complement strand
CCCCCCCCCCCCGGCCCCCCCCCCCCCCCCCCCCCCCCCCCGCGCCCGCCCCCCCGCCCGATGACGGGCGCCGGCGCCGCCGGCCAGTCGCCGGACGCAGCACGACGCCGCCCCGCGCCGCCGGCCCCCGCACGCGCGCCGCTCTACGCGTGGGTGCAACAGCCCGCGGAGCCGATCACGCCGGCACCGAGCGTTCACGACACGCTGCGCTCGATCGAAGCCAGTACCGCGCAGTGGGCGACGCTGGACGGTGTGCGGCAGGCCGACGCGTCGTCGGCGCCGGCCGCCGCGGCGACCGTGGCCGGCGCGGTTGCAGCGGCGGGCAGCGTCGCCGCGTCGGCGTCGACGGCCGTACCGGCCGGGATCGTTGCGGACGCGCATCAGGCCTCGCCCCGCGACGCAGTCCGTCCGGACGCGCACGAAGCCGCGCCGGCCTATGACGACGCACCGATCGTGCTGGATGCATTCATGCCGGCGGAGCCGAGCATGCGCGTGCCTGCTGTCGATACGGATGGCGTGGCATTCGACGAGGCCGTGACGCCATCCGACGACGCACCGATCGTGCTGGATGGGTTCATGCCGGCCGAGCCGGGCGTGCGCGTGCCCGCTGTCGATACGGGTACTCCGGCGTTCGACGAGGCCGTGCGGCATGCCATGCCGGATCCGGGCGTCGAAACCGATGCGCCGACGCGTCACGCGGACCGCGAGCATCGGCATGGCGCCGATGCACCAGCCGCGCCGGCATTCGATGCCCCGATCGACTTTGCGCCTTGGGAAGACATCGTCAGCCCGCCGGTTTCCAGGCTCGGCGCGCCGCATGAAAGCCCGATTGCCGCACCACCGTCGGACGCGGATGAGTCGGTGGCCGCGAGCGCAGCGGTCGGTACGCCTTCGGCCGCTGTCACGTCGACCGTGAGCGCCACGGGCCGCACCGTCGATGCGAAGGATGCGGCAACGGCCGCCGGAATTGCCGCCCAGGTCCAATCGCAAGCTACGGCGCTTGCCGATACCGCCGTATCGGTCGTCGCGAAAGAACACGCGCACGCGACGCAGGATGTCGTGAAGCCGGTCCAGCCGGTCACGCCGCCTCCCCTCTCCGCTTCGTCGATCGCGGCAACGCCGACGCAGCCGCGTGCCGATGCAGTGCCCGTCGCAGCAGCGACGACGGCAGCCTCGGCCGCGTCGAACACGGCACCGGCCGGCGCCGTGACGGGAACGGTCTGGCACGCGGCAGCAAAGCACGGTAGCGAAACCGCTCCGTTGCCTGCAGGCATGCAACGCGCCACGCCACCGGCACCGGCACCGGCACCGGCGGCGGCGGCGGCGGCGGCAACGGTGACACCGGCCGCCGCGGCCATGCAACCTGCGTCCGTCGACGCCGCTGCCTCCTCCGCATCATGGTCGAAGCCGTTGTCCGCTGAGCCCTTCGCTGGTGCGCAGACGACCTCGGCAGCTGACGCGTCGTCGCCCGTCGGCAGCGCATCCGGTTCTGCCGCGCCGGTGCCCGCGAACACGCCGAACAGCACGCCTGTCGCCGCAGCGCCTGCGTTTGCCGGCATGACGAACCCGGCCGCCGGTTCGCTGTCGCGACCGGCCGCATCGGCAGCGCCTGTTGCGCCTGTTGCGCCTGTTGCGCCTGTTGCGCCTGTTGCGCCTGTTGCGCCTGTTGCGCCTGTTGCGCCTGTTGCACCCGTTGCACCCGTTGCACCCGTTGCACCCGTTGCACACGTTGCACACGTTGCGCCTGCTGCGCCCGTTGCACCGTCCGCGCCGGTGAGTGTCACGGGTACTGCGTACGGTTCCGGCGTTCGCGTGCCGGCTGCCGCAGCGTCGACGATCGACGCCACGGATCCGGCATCGAGCACGGTCACCCCGGCGCCCGCACCGACGACGCCTGCCCGGACGCCCTCGACAAGTGCCGCCGCCCCGTCCGCCGCGCAGGCGTCCGCATCCGCTCCGACCGCGGCAGCGGCGACATCCGCCCCCATGCCCGTGACTGGCGTCTCCGACCTGACGACGGCACAACCTTTTGCGGCCGCGCAAAACGCAGCGGCTGCGGCTTCCGGCCTGACGTCTGCGGCGAGCGCTTCCGGCCCGGCCACCGCGCAGCCTTTCGCATCCGCGCCGACCGTGGCAGCCGCCACGGCGCCCGCATCGACCGGCACGTCCTTCAGCGCAACCGGATCGCAACCTGCGCAACGCACGCCGGTGTCGCCTGCCGCCGCGTCTTTCGCCTCGTCGGGCAGCGCATTGGCCGCAGCGTCGACCGCATCGGCGACGCCTTCGGCAGCATCGACCACCCGCATGCCTGACGGTTCGGCATTCGGTGTGCCGGCCGCGACGACTGGAGCGACGCAGACGACAACCGGCGCCGCGCCTGTCGCTGCCACTGCCATCGCCCCGACACCGTCTTCCGGCGCACTCGCCCCGATGAACACGGTCGCCGTTGCCGCGCCCGCCGCGCCCGCCGCGTTCGGCGCCACGCCTGCCGCGACAAATGGCGCACCGGCCTCCTTCGCCGCTGCCCCGGCCGCGACGGCACCGGCCGCGTCGCCGACTTCCGCGCCCCCGTCGGTCTCGGCATTGCCGACCTACTCCGCGCCGGGCGGATCCGTCGACACGGCGACACCGGCGCAATCCATCGCGTCCGCACCGCAGCCGCAGGCCCCGTCGTTCACCACCCTGCCGGCTCCCGCCGCTGCGCCGGCGAGTTGGTCGATGTCCGACATCGGCACGACGCCCGCGACAACCGGCATCACGATCCCGGCCGCCACGACCGTGCCGCTTCCGACCGCAACGCCTCCCGCGGCCACCGTGCCGCCGGCACCGGCGGAATCGGGCGCCCCGGCCGCCGACGCATCGGCGGCGCCCGCGCGCCAGCCGCGCCCGAACGCGTTCGAATTCCACGCACCCGCGTCGTTCAACGTGGAGCTGCCGACGCTCGACCTGCTCGAGCCCGCGTCCGACGACGTCGAAACGATCACCGAGGAACACCTCGCGCAGACGGCCCAGGTCATCGAGCAGCGCCTGCAGGAGTTCAAGGTGCCGGTGACGGTGGTCGGCGCATCGGCCGGCCCGGTGATCACGCGCTTCGAGATCGAACCCGCGCTCGGCGTGCGCGGCAGCCAGATCGTCGGCCTGATGAAGGACCTGTCGCGCGGCCTCGGCCTCACGTCGATCCGCGTCGTCGAGACGATTCCCGGCAAGACCTGCATGGGCCTCGAGCTGCCGAACGCGAAACGCCAGATGATCCGCCTGTCGGAAATCCTCGAGTCGCGCCAATACCAGCATTCGGCGTCGCAGCTGACGATCGCGATGGGCAAGGACATCACCGGCCACCCGGTCGTCACCGATCTCGCGAAGGCGCCGCACATGCTGGTCGCCGGCACGACGGGTTCGGGCAAGTCGGTCGCGATCAACGCGATGATCCTGTCGCTGCTGTACAAGGCGACGCCCGAGGACGTGCGGCTGATCATGATCGACCCGAAGATGCTCGAGCTGTCGGTCTACGAAGGCATCCCGCACCTGCTCGCGCCGGTCGTCACCGACATGAAGCTCGCGGCGAACGCACTGAACTGGTGCGTCGGTGAAATGGAGAAACGCTACCGGCTGATGTCGGCCGTCGGCGTGCGCAATCTCGCGGGCTTCAACCAGAAGATCCGCGACGCGGAGGCGAAGGAAAAGAAGATCGGCAACCCGTTCTCGCTGACGCCCGACGATCCCGAGCCGCTGTCGAAGCTGCCGCTGATCGTCGTCGTGATCGACGAGCTGGCCGACCTGATGATGGTCGCCGGCAAGAAGATCGAGGAGCTGATCGCCCGTCTCGCGCAAAAGGCGCGCGCGGCCGGTATCCACCTGATCCTCGCGACCCAGCGCCCGTCCGTCGACGTGATCACCGGCCTCATCAAGGCGAACATCCCGACGCGCGTCGCATTCCAGGTGTCGTCGAAGATCGACTCGCGCACGATCCTCGACCAGATGGGTGCCGAATCGCTGCTCGGCCAGGGCGACATGCTGTTCCTGCCGCCGGGCACGGGCTACCCGCAGCGCGTGCACGGCGCGTTCGTCGCGGACGAGGAAGTGCACCGGATCGTCGAATACCTGAAGCAGTTCGGCGAGCCGCAGTACGAGGAAGGAATTCTCGACGGCCCGGCCGCCGACGGTGCGACGCAGGACCTGTTCGGCGAAGCGCCGGATGCGGAAGCCGATCCGCTGTACGACGAAGCGGTCGCGTTCGTCGTGCGCACGCGGCGCGCGTCGATCTCGTCGGTGCAGCGCCAGCTGCGCATCGGCTACAACCGCGCCGCGCGCCTCGTCGAGCAGATGGAGGCGGCCGGACTGGTGTCGCCGATGGGCATCAACGGCAGCCGCGAGGTGCTCGTGCCGGCGGCGGCCGACTGAGCATGGCGGGCCGCACGGCCGCCGACGATCGATCCGGGCGCCCCGCGCAAGCGGCCGCCCGAACGAAAAAGGGCGCTGCCTCGGCAGCGCCCTTTTTTCATGGACGGCGATTTACAGCGCCGCCGGCACCAGCTTGAAGTCGACCGGGCTGCCGACCACGACCTTCTGCGGATTCGCGCCGAGCTGCCCCGTTTCGACATCGCGGCTGAACACGTAGAACGTGTCGCTGTCCTGGTTGCCGACGATCAGCCACTTGCCGGTCGGATCGATCAGGAATTCACGCGGCGTCCTGCCGAGGCTCGACTGGCGCCCGACGGTCTTCAGCCGGCCGTCGGCCTGGTTCACCGCGTAGATCACGATTTCGTTCACGTCGCCGCGATTGCTCGCGTACAGGAAGCGGCCGTCCGGCGACAGGTGGAGCGCGCCGCCGCCGACCTTGCCCTTGAAGCCCGGCACCGTCATCGGCAGCGTCTCGACCGGCGTCAGCTTGCCATCGCGGTAGCCGAACACCTCGACCGACGCGTTGAGTTCGCTCGTCACGTACGCGAACCGGCCGTCGGCGCCGAATACCATGTGACGCGGGCCGGAGCCGGCCTTCACCGGCGTGTAGCGCGTGTCGGTCGGGCTGATCAGCCCGCGGCTGCCGTCCACCGTGTAGCGGTAGCCGTAGAGCTTGTCCGCGCCGAGGTCCTGCACGAACAGGTAGCGGCCGTCGGGGGAGAACACTGTCGAGTGCACGTGCGCGCCATCCTGGCGCCCCTTCACGGGCCCCGTGCCCTCGTGATGCACCGTCAGCACGGCCGGGCCGGCCGCGCCGCCGTCGCGGATCGGGAACACGGCGAAGCTGCCGCCCGGATCGGCCGCGACCGAGTAATTGGCCGTGACGAGGTACTTGCCGTCCGGTGACAGCGCGAGATAGCAAGGATCGTTCCCTTCCGACGACACGCGGTCGATGAACGTGAGCGCCCCCGTCTTCGGATCGAAGCCGAACGCGCTGATGCCGCCGCGCTGCGCGGCCGGCCCGTTGTCGCCGGGCAGTTCGTTGACCGCGTAGACGGTGCGACCGTCGCGGCTCGGCAACAGGTAGGACGGGTTCACGGTCTTCGCCGACGACACGGGCGCGATGCTGCCCGTTTTCGTATCGAAGCGGTACACGTAGATCCCGTCGCTGCCGTGCCCCGTATAGGTGCCGACGAGCAGGTTGTAGACGCCGTCGGCCGGTGCCGGCGATTGTTGTGCGAAGGCGTGGGTCGCGGACAAGGAAAGCACGAGCGCGAAACCTTTCATCCAGTGAGCGAACCTAAGCGGGAACCCTCGTGTCGAAGCGCGCGCGTCACGCTCGCGTAAACGGTTGGGCATTGAATCCTCCTTGCATCGAGTCGCTTCAAGTGTTGAGATAGGACGAAACGCCGGCCGTTCATGCGCTCCGCCGCCCGGGCGAGTATACGGGGCGCGACGCCGGCGCGTGAAGCCCGGGCGCCGCAGCCCTGCATCGTGAACTCGAATATCCAAGGACCGCTTGCCCATGCCCGCCCTGATCGAAGACTACGCCCTCGTCGGCGACGGCCACACTGCCGCGCTGATCTCGAAAGACGGCTCCGTCGACTGGCTGTGCTGGCCCCGCTTCGATTCGGGCGCCTGTTTCGCGGCGCTGGTCGGCACGCCCGAGCACGGCCGCTGGCTGCTCGCGCCGGCCGCCGACGCCGCGATCACGCACACGACGCGCCGCTATCGCGGCGACACGCTGATCCTCGAAACCGACTACGAAAGCGCCGACGGCGCGGTCACCGTGATCGACTTCATGCCGCCCGGCAACGGCTGGTCCGAACTGGTGAGGATCGTCGTCGGCCGCCACGGCACGATGAAGATGCGCATGGAACTGGTGTTGCGCTTCGACTACGGTTTCTCGATCCCGTGGGTCACGCAGCTGACGCGCGAGGACGGCATGAAGGCGATCGCCGGCCCCGATACCGTCGTGCTGCGCACGCCGGTGCCGCTCACCGGCAAGAACCTCCATACGCTCGCGGAATTCACGGTGAGCGCCGACGAACGTGTGCCGTTTTCGCTCAGCTATGCGGCGTCGCACCTGCGGCTGCCGCCCGCGCGCGATCCGCTGTCGATGCTCGCGCGCACCGAGAACTACTGGCTCGAATGGTCGGGCCGCTGCCAGGTGCAGGGCCGCTACGCGGCCGCCGTGCGCCGTTCGCTGATCACGCTGAAGGCGCTCGCGTACGAGCCGACCGGCGGCATCGTCGCGGCGCCGACCACGTCGCTGCCCGAGAAGATCGGCGGCAACCGCAACTGGGACTACCGCTACTGCTGGCTGCGCGACGCGACGATCACGCTGCTCGCGCTGATGCGCGGCGGCTATTACGACGAGGCGCGCGCGTGGCGCACGTGGCTCGGCCGCGTGATGGCCGGCTCGCCCGAGCAGATCCAGATCATGTACGGGATCGCGGGCGAGCGCCGGCTGCCGGAAATGGAGCTCGACTGGCTGCCCGGCTACCAGGATTCGAAACCGGTGCGCGTCGGCAACGGCGCCGCGAACCAGCTCCAGCTCGACGTGTTCGGCGAAGTGATGGCCGCGCTGCACCTCGCGCGCGTGGGCGGCCTGCAGGCCGACGACACGGTGTGGTCCGTCCAGTGCTCGCTGCTCGACCATCTCGAGAAGATCTGGCGGGAACCCGACGAGGGCATCTGGGAGACGCGCGGCGGCCGCCGCCACTTCACGTTCTCGAAGGTAATGGCGTGGGTCGCGTTCGACCGCGCGATCAAGTCGGCGGAGATGTTCCGGCTGCCCGCGTCGCTCGACCGCTGGCGCGCGCTGCGCGACCGGATCCACGCGGACGTGTGCGACAACGCATGGCATGAAGGCAAACAGGCGTTTGCCCAGAGCTACGGCAGCGACGAGCTCGACGCGAGCGTGCTGCTGCTGCCGCTGCTCGGCTTCCTGCCGCCGGAAGACCCGCGCATCGTCGGCACGGTCGACGCGATCGAGCGGGAATTGCTGCACGACGGCCTCGTGATGCGCTACCGCACGACCGAGTACGACGACGGCCTGCCGCCGGGCGAAGGCACGTTCCTCGCGTGCAGCTTCTGGCTGGTCGACAACTACGCGCTGCTCGGCCGGATCGACGACGCGCACCGGCTGTTCAGCCGGCTGCTCGCGCTGTCGAACGACCTCGGGCTGCTCGCCGAGGAATACGATCCGGTCGATGGCCGGCTCGTCGGCAATTTCCCGCAGGCGTTCTCGCACGTGGCGCTCGTGCATACCGCGATGAACCTGATGCACCACGAAGAAGCGATGGCGCGCGCGGCCGGCCAGCCGGCGCCGGCCGTGGCGACGGGGCGCTGACCGGGGGTGGAGCGGCTTCTTCAGAGATCGTCAATTCGCAAACGTTTGATGAAAAATCGGAAAAATGTTGCATTGCAACATTGATCGTTGTCCGATATGATCGACTCGATTGTCCGGCCGCACTGCAACATGGCCGGTCGCTGACCCACACGGCACGCCGCGACGCCACACGCCCCTGCGCACCGTCCCCCAAGCGGGAGTAGTCTGCATGCTTTACCAACTGCACGAATTCCAGCGGGCGATGCTGAGCCCGCTCACGGCCTGGGCCCAGGCCGCCTCCAAGTCGTTCGCCAATCCGTCCAGCCCGTTCTCGCTGATGCCCGGCGCACCGCGGATGGCCGCCGCGTACGAACTGATGTACCGGCTCGGCAAGGATTACGAGAAGCCCGAATTCAACATTCACCAGATCGTCAAGGACGGCCACAACATCCCGATCGTCGAGCAGACGATCATCGAGAAGCCGTTCTGCCGGCTGCTGCGTTTCAAGCGCTATTCGGACGACGCCGATGCCGTCACGCAGCTGAAGGACGAGCCGGTCGTGCTGGTCTGCGCGCCGCTGTCGGGCCACCACTCGACGCTGCTGCGCGACACGGTGCGCACGCTGCTGCAGGATCACAAGGTGTACATCACCGACTGGATCGATGCGCGGATGGTGCCGGTCGAGGTCGGCCCGTTCCACCTGCACGACTACATCGCGTACATCCAGGAATTCATCCGCCACATCGGCGCGCGCAACCTGCACGTGATCTCCGTGTGCCAGCCGACCGTGCCGGTGCTCGCGGCAATCTCGCTGATGGCGAGCCGCGGCGAGGACACGCCGCTCACGATGACGATGATGGGCGGCCCGATCGACGCGCGCCGCAGCCCGACGTCGGTGAATTCGCTGGCTACGCAACACTCGACCGCGTGGTTCGAGAACAACGTGATCCACACGGTGCCCGCGAACTATCCGGGCGAAGGCCGCCACGTGTATCCGGGCTTCCTGCAGCACACGGGCTTCGTCGCGATGAACCCGGAACGTCACGCGCAATCGCACTGGGACTTCTACCAGAGCCTGCTGCGCGGCGACGAGGACGACGCCGAGGCGCACCGCCGCTTCTACGACGAGTACAACGCGGTGCTCGACATGGCGGCCGAGTACTACCTCGAGACGATCCGCGTCGTGTTCCAGGAATTCCGGCTCGCGGAAGGCACGTGGGATGTCGAAGGCGAGCGCGTGCGTCCGCAGGACATCAAGCACACCGCGCTGATGACGATCGAGGGTGAACTCGACGACATCTCGGGCAGCGGCCAGACGCACGTCGCGCATGAGCTGTGCACGGGCATCCCGCAGGACGACCGCCGCAGCCTGACCGCCGAGAAGTGCGGTCACTACGGGATCTTCTCGGGCCGCCGCTGGCGCACGATCATCTATCCGCAGTTGCGCGACTTCATCCGCGAGCATGCGCCGGAACCGAAGAACGGCACGACGAAGTTGCCTCCCGATGCACAGGACGCGACCACGATCGGCGCCGTGCCGGCCGCCACGCCGCAGCCTGAAACGACGGCGCGCGCCACCGCCGCGAAACGCACGCGCCCGAAAGCGCCGGCCGTGACGGTCGCCCCCGCCAGGACGGCCGTCGCGAAGGCCGCACCGGCCGCGAAACGCGCAGGCAGCACGCGCGCCAAGCCCGCGCGGGCGCGCAAGGCCGCCTGACGCACCGCGTCCCGACGCAAAAACGCCGCCGTTGCTTGCGCACGGCGGCGTTTTTTTATCCGGCGGTCGCGCTCGCGGCGACTCATCGATTCATCGACGCGTCGGTTCATCGGCGCGTCGGTTCGACGGTTCGTCGACTCAGCGCCGCAGCAGATACGCGAGCAGCAACTCGGTGTTCATCCTGACCATCTCCGCGCGCTCGTCGGCTTCGCTGAAGTCGCGGCCGAGCGTCGCGGCGAGCGTGAAGCGGTTCGACACGATGTAATAGCCGAGCCCCGACAGCGTCACGTAGAAGCGCAGCGGATCGACGTCGCTGCGGAACAGCCCGGCTTTCTGGCCGCGCATCAGCACGTTGCCGAGCTTCGCGACGATCGGCGACATCATCTCGCGGATCCGCGTCGACTTGTGCAGGTAGCGCGCTTCGTGCAGGTTCTCGTTGTTGATGAGCCGCAGCAGCTCGGGATGATCGCGGTAGTAGTCCCACACGAAATGCGCAAGCCGCGTGACGGCCTCGACGGGCGCCACGCCATCCAGATCGAGCACGCGCTCGGCCTCGGTCAGCGCGGAGAACGCGTGTTCGAGCACGGCCGTAAACAGCTGCTCCTTGCTGCCGAAGTAGTAATAGAGCATGCGCTCGTTGGTCTCGGCCCGGCGCGCGATCTGGTCGACGCGTGCGCCGAACAGCCCTCCACCCGCGAACTCTTCGGCTGCCGCCATCAGGATGCGGCGGCGTGTACCTTCAGGATCTCTTTTGATTTTTGGCTGATTCATGGTGGCGTTTTGCTATGTGAGCCGCGTGATCCTGATCCGGACCGGCACCCCCACCGCCTCGGCGCCGGCTGCCCTGGAACGAGCGCGCCGCATGCGGCCGCCCTCCTGCTGAGCCCCTGCAAAAAAGCGGTTCGATTATGCGCACAGACAGCGTCCAGCGCAATGCGGGAAATCGGCGATAATCAAGGTTTGGCAAACCTTTCCGGCCGCGCCAGACGCGGCCGAGAGCCATTCGGCGCTGCTGCGCCCGTTGTCACCGTGACCGATTCCAAGACCCTCGCGGATCGCATCGAAGATCTGCTTCCCCAGACGCAATGCACGAAGTGCGGCTATAACGGCTGCCGTCCGTACGCCGAAGCGATCGCCGCCGGCGACGCGAACTACAACCAGTGCCCGCCCGGCGGCGCCGAAGGCATCGCGCGCCTCGCGCGCCTGCTCGGCAAGCCCGTGATCCCGCTGAATCCCGTCAACGGCGCCGAGCATCCGCGCGCCGTCGCGTTCATCGACGAAAGCCTGTGCATCGGCTGCACGCTGTGCATGCAGGCGTGCCCGGTCGACGCGATCATCGGCGCACCGAAACAGATGCACACGATCGTCGAATCGCTGTGCACGGGCTGCGACCTGTGCGTACCGCCCTGCCCGGTCGACTGCATCGCGATGGTCCCCGTGACCGACGAGCGCACCGGCTGGGACGCGTGGTCGCAGGAACAGGCGGACGCCGCGCGCGAGCGCCACGACCGCCGGCTCGCGCGCCAGCGTCGCGAACGCGAGGCCGCCGAGGCGCGCGCCGCCGCCCGCCGCGCGGCCAGCGCCGGCGCGGCCAAGGCTGCGCCGGCCGCGGAACAGCCGGGCGCACCGGGCGCTGCCCCGGCCGACGACGCCGACGCGAAGAAGCGCGCGATCATCGCCGCCGCGCTCGAACGCGCACGCAAGAAGAAGGAAGAACTGTCCGGGCAAGGCGCCGGGCCGAAGAACACCGAAGGCGTGAGCGCGGCCGTGCAGGCGCAGATCGACGCGGCCGAAGCCCGCCGCAAGCGGCTCGCCGAACAGCAGGCGCAGCGCGACGCCGAGGCCGCCGGCGACACCCGCGACGATCCGAACCACGACGACCGGAACGGCGCGTCCGCGCCGCCCGACGAGAACCGTCCATGAACGCCACGAAACGACGCGCGATCTACGAAACGCTGCAAAGCCTCAATCCGCATCCGACCACCGAGCTCGAATACACGACGCCGTTCGAGTTGCTGATCGCGGTGATGCTGTCCGCGCAGGCGACCGACGTGTCGGTCAACAAGGCGATGCGCAAGATGTTCCCGGTCGCGAACACCCCGCGACAAATCGTCGCGCTCGGCGAAGAAGGCGTCGCCGACTACATCAAGACGATCGGCCTGTACCGCACCAAGGCCAAGAACGTGATCGCGACGTGCAACATCCTGCTCGAGCGCTACGACGGCGAGGTGCCGGCCGATCGCGAAGCGCTCGAGAGCCTGCCGGGCGTCGGCCGCAAGACCGCGAACGTCGTGCTGAACACTGCGTTCGGCCAGCCGACGATCGCGGTCGACACGCACATCTTCCGCGTCGCGAACCGCACGGGGCTCGCGCCGGGCAAGGACGTGCGAGCCGTCGAGGCCGCGCTCGAGAAGTTCACGCCGAAGGAATTCCTGCAGGACGCGCATCACTGGCTGATCCTGCACGGACGCTATGTGTGCAAGGCGCGCAAGCCCGAATGCTGGCACTGCGTGATCGAGCCGCTGTGCGAATTCCGGCCGAAGACGCCGCCGCCGAACGAGTGAGCGTCAGCCGCGGCTGACGCACTGCACGCGGCCGCTCGTGCCTCTCGTGCCGAGGGCAGCGCACGGCACGACCAGCGGACGCCATTGCGGCGCCCGCGGCTTGTCCCTGCCCTGCTATGCGTTGGACGTCGCCGTCGCGTCGTCGGCCGCCGCGCCGCCCGCGCGCACGAGCGCGAGCACGGCCGCGAGGATCGCGACGCCGCCGATCCACTGCAACGGCGACAGCGCCTCGCCGAACAGCAGCGCCGCGAGCGCGACCGTCACGACCGGCTCGAGCGTCGACAGCATCGACGTGCGCGCGGCCCCCAGCCGCTCGAGCCCGGCGAAGAACGCGAGCATCGCGGCGACCGTCGACACCAAGGCGATCGCAAGCATCGACGCCCAGCCGGCAGCCGTCGCCGGCCAGCGCGGCGGCGCACCGAACGCCGCGGTCCGCACGATCGCGATCGCGACGAGCGTCGCGGTCGCCGACAGGCAGATGACGGCGGTCGTCGCGAGCGGATCGACGCCGCGCGTCGCCTTCGTGCCGCCGACGATGTACAGCGAATAGATCACCGCGGCGGCCAGCGCGAGCGCGATGCCGAGCGGCTCGCCGTGGCCGCCGCCGACCATCAGCGCGGAGCCCGCGACGCAGAGCACGAGCGCGACCGCCTTCGCGCGCGTGAGGCGCTCGCCGAGCCACCATGCGGCCAGCAGCGTGACGAAGGCCGGATACAGGTACAGCAGCAATGCGACGAGGCTCGCCTGCGCATGCTGGAGCGCACTGAAATAGCAGAACGACTGCCCGACGTAGCCGAGCGCCCCCATCGCCACGAGCGGCGCGAGCGTGCGGCCGCGCGGCCATGCGACGCGGCGGTGCCGCGCGATCGCGGCAAGGATCGCACCGCCGATCGCGAAGCGCACGATCAGCAGCCCGAGCACGTCGACGCCGGCCGCATACGCATAGCGGCCGAAGATCGCCATCGCGCCGAAGGCGGCGGCGGACAACGCGACATAGAGCGCGCCCTGTAGCGCGGCGGACGATGAGCGGACGGTGGCGGACATGATGGAGCGGTGCGAGCGCGACGACGGGAATCGTCGGAGTGTAGCGGCGCGGCGGCCGGCAGCCTAGCCCGCGCTTACCCGTTGCGCGGCGGCCCGCACCGACCGGCACCGCGCCCGATGTGCCCGATGTGCCCGATGTGCCGATGTGCCGATGTGCCGATGCGCCCGCTGCGCGCGGCAAGCGCCCCGCCAGCGCCGCGCGCCGACCCGGCGTACAATGCGCGACGCGGCATGACGCCGCCCGAATCACGACGTTTCCCCACCATGTTCAATCCGAGTCGCGACGAAGTCCGTCGCTTTTTCACCGAGACCTGGCGCAAGCAGCGCGCCGGCGAGATCCTGACGCCGCTGGAAGCGATGGCAGCCGACTGGATCGTCGAGCATCCGGAATACCACGACGACCTCGCGGACGCCGACGGCGCCGCCGCGCGCAACTACACGCCCGAGGAAGGCCGCACGAACCCGTTCCTGCATCTGTCGATGCACCTCGCGATCAGCGAGCAGCTGTCGATCGACCAGCCGCCCGGCATCCGCGCCGCGCACGACAAGCTGGCCGCGAAGCTCGACTCGACCCACGAGGCGCAGCACGTGATCATGGAGTGCCTCGGCGAGACGATCTGGGAAGCGCAGCGCACCGGCACGCCGCCCGATACGGACGCGTACCTGCAGCGCATCCTGCGCCGCGCGTCCCGCGACTGAGCGCCGCGGACAAAAAAATACCCCGCCGCGGCGGGGTATTCCGGCTGCACGGACCGGCAAGGTCCGGCGCGCTTACTTCTTGAAGACGAGATCCGTCTCTTTCAGCGACTCGATGTAGGCCGCGATGTCCTTCATGTCGCTGACCGACAGGTTCTGCACCTGCGCCTGCATGATCGCGTTGTTGCGACCGAGCAGCGGGTTCGTCAGCCCCATCTGGTACTGGCGCATCGCCCACACGAGGTAGTCGGCGTGCTGGCCCGCGAGGCGCGGATATTCTGCGTTGATCGGCTTGTTCAGCTGCGCGCCGTGGCAGGCCGCGCAGTTGTGCGACTCGACCAGCTCCTTGCCCTTCGTGATGTCCGCCGCATGCGCGGTACCGATCGCGAGGCCGGCCGCCAGTGCAACCGCCGCCGTCTTGAATGCGTTGTTCATGAATGCTCCTGTCCCGCCGGTCAGATCGGCGGCGCGCGCTTTACTTGTAGGGATTGTCCTTCGTGTCGGCCTTCTGGACGGCGTAGTAAGCCGCCAGATCCGCGATGTCCTGGTCCGTCAGCGAACCGGCGATCGCGTTCATCGACGGGAAGTGACGATCTTTCTTGCGGTAGGCCTTCAGCGCGTTCTCGAGGTATTGCTGGTTCTGGCCGCCGAGGACGGGCACCCGGTAGACCTCCGGATACGCCGCGCGGTAATCCTGGATGCCGTGGCAACCGATACACATGGCGGCCTTGCTTGCCCCGTCCTTCGGGTTGCCGACCACACCGGCCGCCTGCGCGCTGCCCGCGAGCGCCACGAGCGCTGCGACAACGACGTGTTTGCCGACGAATTTGTTCATAGCTCTTGTAACCTAGCTTGAGGGGAAACTGGCGCCGAAGCGGCAACGGCCCGCGCCGTTTTGCTTGTCGGTCGCCACGCAGGCCAAAAAAAACGGCCAGATTGTACCGCGTCGGCGGGGAATGCGTCCATACGGCGCCCCGGTCCGCCCCGCCGCAGCCCCGCAACGATACGCGGCCCCGGCCCAACCGGACAGCCCTTCTGACTTATACTGAGTTTTTTTGCGACCAGGAAAGAGCGCCGCCATGCGTTTCGAAGGATCCTCGCACTACGTCGCCACCGACGACCTGAAGCTCGCGGTCAATGCCGCGCTGACGCTGCAGCGCCCGCTGCTGATCAAGGGCGAGCCCGGCACCGGCAAGACCATGCTCGCCGAGGAAGTGGCGGCCGCGCTCGACATGCCGCTGCTGCAGTGGCACATCAAGTCGACGACGAAGGCGCAGCAGGGCCTGTACGAATACGACGCCGTGTCGCGGCTGCGCGACTCGCAGCTCGGCGACGCGCGCGTGAAGGACATCGCGAACTACATCGTGAAGGGCGTGCTGTGGCAGGCGTTCGACGCCGAGCACCCGAGCGTGCTGCTGATCGACGAGATCGACAAGGCCGACATCGAATTCCCGAACGACCTGCTGCGCGAGCTCGACCGGATGGAATTCCACGTGTACGAGACGCGCGAGACCGTGCGCGCGAAGCACCGCCCGCTCGTGATCATCACGTCGAACAACGAGAAGGAGCTGCCCGACGCATTCCTGCGCCGCTGCTTCTTCCACTACATCCAGTTTCCCGATCCGTCGACGATGCAGCAGATCGTCGCGGTCCACTTCCCGGACATCCGCGAGGAACTGCTGCGCGCGGCGCTCGAGAGCTTCTTCGAGCTGCGCGCCGTGTCGGGGCTGAAGAAGAAGCCGTCGACGTCCGAGCTGCTCGACTGGCTGAAGCTGCTGCTCGCCGAGAACATCCCGGCCGACGTGCTGCGCGGCGTCGACGCGAAGCAGATCGTGCCGCCGCTCGCGGGCGCGCTGCTGAAGAACGAGCAGGATCTGAGCCTGCTCGAGCGGCTCGTCTACATGAATCGGCACAACCGGTAACCCACCCGCGAAGGCCCGGCCATGCTGCTCAATTTCTTCTACGCGCTGCGCGCAGCCAAGCTGCCCGTCTCGGTGAAGGAATACCTGACGCTGCTCGAATCGCTGAAGGCCGGGCTGATCTCGCCGTCGATCGACGCGTTCTACTTCCTCGCGCGGATGACGCTCGTCAAGGACGAGCAGTACTTCGACAGGTTCGACCAGGCGTTCGGCGCGTATTTCCACGGCGTGTCCGCCCTGCCTTCCGAGGCGTTCGACGTTCCGCTCGACTGGCTCGAGAAACGCCTCCAGCGCGAGCTGTCGCCGGAGGAAAAGGCGCAGATCGAAGCGATGGGCGGCCTCGACAAGCTGATGGAGCGCCTGAAGGAACTGCTCGACGAGCAGAAGGAACGCCACGAAGGCGGCAACAAGTGGATCGGCACCGGCGGCACGTCGCCGTTCGGGCACGGCGGCTACAACCCAGAAGGCATGCGCATCGGCGGCCCGTCGAACGGCAACCGCACCGCGGTCAAGGTGTGGGAAGCGCGCGCCTATCGCGACTACGACGATTCCGTCGAGATCGGCACGCGCAACATCAAGGTCGCGCTGCGGCGCCTGCGCCGCTTCGCGCGCGAAGGCGCGGCCGAGGAGCTCGACCTGCCCGGCACGATCCGCAGCACGGCCGCGAACGCCGGCTGGCTCGACCTGCGGATGGTGCCCGAGCGCCACAACAACGTGAAGGTGCTGATGCTGCTCGACGTCGGCGGCTCGATGGACGACCACATCAAGCGCACCGAGGAGCTGTTCTCGGCCGCGAAGGCCGAGTTCAAGCACCTGGAGTTCTACTACTTCCACAACTGCGTGTACGACCACCTGTGGAAGAACAACCGCCGCCGTCACGCGGAGCGCACCGCGACGTGGGACGTGCTGCACAAGTTCACGCCCGACTACAAGCTGATCTTCGTCGGCGACGCGACGATGAGCCCGTACGAGGTGCTGCAGCCCGGCGGCTCGGTCGAATACAACAATCCGGAAGCCGGCGCCGTCTGGCTGCGCCGCCTCGCCGACCAGTTCCCCCACCATGCATGGCTGAACCCGGAGCCCGAGCGGCTATGGGAATACCGGCAATCGGTCTCGATCATTCGCGACGTGCTCGGTCAGCGCATGTACCCGCTCACGCTCGCGGGCCTCGAAACCGCGATGCGCGCACTCAGCAAGTAACGAACCCACCCTGCAGACACGAAGGCCGCGTCCAGGCGGCCTCCCCCGGAGATAGCATGAACCCTTCGCCCACCGCGAGCGCTGGCCGCGCCGGCGGCCGCCGCTTTTTCACCGATACGTCCGTCTCGGCGCTCGTCGCCGGCTTCGTCGCGATGATGACGGGCTACACGAGCTCGCTCGTGCTGATGTTCCAGGCCGGCCGCGC
Organism: Burkholderia sp. Bp8984; assembly: GCF_003853755.1. Lineage (NCBI taxonomy): Bacteria > Pseudomonadati > Pseudomonadota > Betaproteobacteria > Burkholderiales > Burkholderiaceae > Burkholderia > Burkholderia sp. Bp8984. The sequence goes on along the minus strand of NZ_QTQN01000019.1, from coordinate 128,234 downwards.
CGCGCACCTGACCGACGCGCAGATCTCGTCGTGGATCTGGGCGCTGTCGATCGGCATGGCGCTGACGACGATCGGCCTGTCGCTGCGCTTTCGCGCGCCCGTCGTGGTCGCATGGTCGACGCCCGGCGCCGCGCTGCTGATCGCGTCGCTGCCCGGCGTACCGTATCCCGAAGCCATCGGCGCGTTCGTCGTGTGCGCACTGCTGCTGACCGCGGTCGGCCTGAGCGGGCTGTTCGACACGCTGATGCGGCGCATTCCGGCCGGCATCGCTGCCGCCCTGCTCGCGGGCATCCTGTTCGAGATCGGCATCGAGATCTTCCGCGCCGCGCAGTTCCAGACCGCGCTCGTGCTCGCGATGTTCTTCACCTACCTGATCGTCAAGCGGCTCGCGCCGCGCTACGCGATCGTCACGACGCTGCTCGTCGGCACCGTGGCGGCCGGCGGCCTCGGTCTGCTCGACTTCAGCCGCTTCCACATCGCGCTCGCGCAACCCGTGTTCACGATGCCCGCGTTCTCGATCGCGTCGATCGTCAGCATCGGCATTCCGCTGTTCGTCGTCGCGATGGCGTCGCAGAACGTGCCGGGCATCGCGGTGCTGCGCGCGGACGGCTATTCGACCCCGTCGTCGCCGCTGATCGCGTCCACCGGCCTCGCGTCGCTGCTGCTCGCGCCGTTCGGCTCGCACGGCGTGAACCTCGCGGCGATCACCGCGGCGATCTGCACGGGCCCCGAAGCGCACGAGGATCACGCGAAGCGCTACACGGCCGCCGTGTGGTGCGGCACGTTCTACCTGATCGCCGGGATCTTCGGCGCGACGATCGCCGCGCTGTTCGCGGCACTGCCGAAGGCGCTCGTCGTGTCGGTCGCCGCGCTCGCGCTGTTCGGCTCGATCATGAGCGGGCTCGCGAACGCGATGCAGGACGTGAAGCAGCGCGAAGCCGCGCTCGTCACGTTCATGGTCACCGCGTCGGGTCTGACGCTGTTGTCGATCGGCTCGGCGTTCTGGGGCCTCGTCGCGGGGATCGTCACGCAGGTGATCCTGAACGCGCGTCGCCCCGCGTGATGCGGCGCGACGCCCGCCACAGCAGGCGCCGGACCCGCCAAAACGTGCCCGACACGAATCGGGCCTAAAATGATGGATCGAAGGCGGCGCCCGGCGCCGCCTCGCTTCGCCGCCGCGCTCGCGCGGCCCGTGAGAACCCGGCGCGCCGCGCCCTTCTTCCGAATCGCCATGACTACCGCACTCGACCAGCTGAAGCAGTACACGACCGTCGTCGCCGACACGGGCGATTTCCAGCAGCTTGCGCAATACAAGCCGCAGGATGCGACCACGAACCCGTCGCTGATCCTGAAGGCCGTCCAGAAGGACGCGTACAAGCCGATCCTCGAGAAAACCGTCCGCGATCATCGCAACGAAAGCACCGATTTCATCATCGACCGCCTGCTGATCGCATTTGGCACCGAGATCCTGAAGCTGATTCCGGGCCGCGTGTCGACCGAGGTCGATGCGCGCCTGTCGTTCGACACGCAGCGCTCGATCGACAAGGGTCGCGAACTCATCGCACTGTACGAAGCCGCCGGCGTCGGCCGCGAGCGCATCCTGATCAAGCTCGCGTCGACGTGGGAAGGCATTCGCGCGGCCGAGGTGCTGCAGAAGGAAGGGATCAAGTGCAACATGACCCTGCTTTTCTCGCTCGTGCAGGCCGCCGCGTGCGCGGAAGCCGGCGCGCAACTGATCTCGCCGTTCGTCGGCCGCATCTACGACTGGTACAAGAAGCAGGCCGGCGCCGACTGGGATGAAGCGAAGAACGGCGGTGCGAACGATCCGGGCGTGCAGTCGGTGCGCCGCATCTACACCTACTACAAGACGTTCGGCTACAACACCGAAGTGATGGGCGCGAGCTTCCGCACGACGAGCCAGATCACCGAGCTCGCGGGCTGCGACCTGCTGACGATCAGCCCCGATTTGCTGCAGAAGCTGCACGACAGCACCGAAACGGTGGCGCGCAAGCTGTCGCCGGACGCGCTGCAGGACAAGCCGACCGAGCGCGTCGCGATCGACGAGGCGTCGTTCCGCTTCCAGCTGAACGACGAAGCGATGGCGACCGAAAAGCTGTCCGAAGGCATCCGCGTGTTCGCCGCCGATGCGGTGAAGCTCGAAAAGCTGATCGACGGGCTGCGCTGAACCACGCCGCACCTGACGTGACGGCCGGCAGTTGAACTGTCAGCAACCCTGACAACAGCCGTCAGCAGCGTGACGAACGGCCGCGAACCGCGTGTTCGCGGCCGTTTTTATTTTTCATTCCATCGTCAGACGCGCGCACTACAATCCACGTCACGAGTGCGCCGGCCGCATCCCGGCGTGCTCTTCCCGGTCAATCTTGGAAGTACCCGCGCCGGCACCGACACGCCGGCCCGGTCAACAGGAGACAACGATGCAAGTCCAACCGTATCTGACGTTCTACGGCCGCGCGGAAGAGGCCCTTCAGTTCTACGAAAAGGCGCTCGGCGCGAAGACGATGTTCAAGATGCGCTTCAAGGATGCGCCGCCGAATCCCGAACACGCGATCACGCCCGAGATGGCCGACAAGGTGATGCATGCGAGCTTCACGATCGGCGACTCGATGATCATGTGCTCGGACGGCGACTGCAGCCAGCCGGCCGGCGCCGCGCATGCCGGCTATTCGCTGTCGCTGAACCCGGCGACGGTCGAGGAAGGCCAGAAGCTGTTCAATGCGCTCGCCGACGGCGGCGAAGTGACGATGCCGTTCGGCAAGACGTTCTGGGCGCTCGGCTTCGGGATGGCGAAGGACCGTTTCGGCGTGCACTGGATGGTCAACGTCGAAGACCTGTCGCAACGCGAGGATCTCGTGAAACGCGCGCAGGGCTGACACCCGCGAAAACGCCCGCCACTTCGCAGTGACGGGCGTCGTTGCCGCTGCGCGATGCGCGGCCCGCGACACGCGGCCGCGCCGCCCGCATCAACCCTCGACGACGTCGAGATAGTCCTCCGGCCGCGTGCGATCCTCCGCATGCGCCATGCCCATCGCGCGCACCAGCACGCTCACCGCCACCGCCACCACCAGGTTCACGACCAGCGACCACACGGCCGCGTAGCCGGGAATCGCGAGGCCGAACAGGTGGATCGTGAAGATCGAGCTCGCGAGCTTCAGCGACACCGCCATCCACGTGCCGCACACGATGCCTGCCGCCCAGCCGGCCAGCAGGCCGCGATGGTCGAGCAGCCGCGTGTAAAGGCCGAGCACGATCGCGGGCAGCGTCTGGATGATCCAGATCCCGCCGAGCAGCTGCAGCTGGATCGCATAGGTGAGCGGCAGCCCGAGGATGAACGCGACCGCGCCGACCTTCACGATCAGCGACGTGAGCTTCGCGACGTGCGTCTCCTGGTCGTGCGTCATGTCGCGGTTGATGAACTCGCGGTGGATGTTGCGCGTATAGAGGTTCGCGGCCGCGATCGACATGATCGCCGCCGGCACCAGCGCGCCGATGCCGATCGCCGCGAACGCGACGCCGACGAACCACGACGGGAAATACTCGAGGAACAGCGCGGGCACCGCGAAGTTCGGGCCGAACGCCTTGAAGTACGGCGCGTACTGCGGCATGTCCTTCACGCCCGCTGCAAGCGCCATGTAGCCGAGCAGCGCGAGCAGGCCGAGCACGAACGAGTACGCGGGCAGCATCGCCATGTTGCGGCGGATCGAGTTGCCGGACGACGACGACAGGATCGCCGTGACCGAGTGCGGATACAGGAACAGCGCGAGCGCCGAGCCGATCGCGAGCGTCACGTACGCGCTGTAGCCGTTCAGGCTCGCCGCGTCCGGCGCCTTCAGCAGCAGCTTCGCGGGCGGCACGCTCGCGAAGATGTGGCCGAAGCCGCCGAGCTTCGCCGGGATCACGATGACCGCCGCGGCGATCGTGATGTAGATCAGGATGTCCTTCACGATCGCGATCATCGCGGGCGCGCGCAGCCCCGACGTGTACGTGTACGCGGCGAGGATCGCGAACGCGATGATCAGCGGCAGGTCGCCGACGAAGCCCGTCGTGTCGAAGCCGAGCGCGCCGATCACGACTTCGATGCCGACGAGCTGCAGCGCGATGTAGGGCATCGTCGCGAGGATGCCCGTCACCGCGATCGCGAGCGCGAGCATCCGGCTGCCGTAGCGTGCGTTCACGAAGTCGGCGGCCGTCACGTAGCCGTGACGCTTCGCGATGCTCCACAGCTTCGGGAACACGACGAACGCGAACGGGTAGATCAGGATCGTGTACGGCAGCGCGAAGAAGCCCATCGCGCCGGCGCCGAACACGAGCGCGGGCACCGCGACGAACGTATAGGCCGTGTAGAGGTCGCCGCCGAGCAGGAACCAGGTGACGATCGTGCCGAAGCGGCGGCCGCCGAGGCCCCATTCGTCGAGATGGGCGAGATCGCCGCGCCGCCAGTTGGCGGCCAGGAAACCGATGATCGTGACACCGATGAACAGGAGCACGAAAACGAAGGTCGCGCCGAGATTCATCGCGCACCTCCCTGCGGGCCGCTCGCCTTCCACGCGTTCTTGGTCTTGAAATAGACGAACGCGGTAATCACCGCGCTAATGAAGACCCAAAGGAGCTGGTACCAGTAGAAGAACGGAAATCCGAACCATTGCGGTTCGATCTTGCTGTACGACGGTACCCACACCATCGCGATCAGCGGCAGTACCAGCAGCCAGAGCCAGCGCTTGGCGGCCCGATTGGCGTCGGCATCGTGAGCCATGACGTCTCCTCATCTTTCCCGGTTATCGATCTTGTCAAGCGGGTGCGGCGGCGAGAGGAGCGGCAAAACGGGTAAGCTGCGGCTCCCCTGGCTTCGCGCCAGTATAGGAGCCGCGAACGCGCGGTCAAGCGGGGGCGAACCCGAGGTGATCCGCCCCCAGTCATGCGGTTGCACCGGCATGCGGCCGGCGCATGAGCGTCAGATCGCGAACGAGGATTCGCGTGCGCCGATCGTTTCTTTCAAAGCTTTCACCCACTTGCGCGCGGGCAGCTTCAGCGTGTCCTCGATCAGTTTCGCGCGGGCTTCCAGCTGCGCGAACGACACGTCGAGCGCGGGGCCCGAGAACGCGATCGCGATCCGGTTGCCGTCGTGCACTTCGGGCAGCGCGATCACGCGATGGTCGAACGCCGCGTTCAGGTGCTTCATGTTGCGCACGAAGCTCGGATGGTCGCCGAACAGGTTGATCGTCGCGATGCCCGCGTCGGCGAGGCAGCCGCGCACCGCGCGGTAGAACGCGACGCTGTCGAGCACCGGGCCGCGTGCGGTCGCGTCGTACAGGTCGATCTGCAGTGCGCCCGTCGTGCCGCGGTTGGCCGGATCGTTGACGAAGTCCCACGCGTCGGCTTCGTGCACGACGAGGCGTGCGTCGTCGGGCGGCAGCGCGAACATCGTGCGTGCGGCGACGATCACGGCCGGGTTCAGTTCGACGGCCTCGACCTTCGCGTGCGGCAGGAAGCGGTGCGAGAACTTCGTCAGCGCACCGGTGCCGAGCCCGAGCTGGACGATCCGCTCGGGCGTTTCGAGGAACAGCAGCCACGCCATCATCTGCTGCGCGTATTCGAGCTCGATGGCGAGCGGCTTCGAAATCCGCATCGCGCCCTGCACCCATTCGGTACCGAAGTGCAGGAAGCGCACGCCGCGCTCTTCCGAGAACGTGACGGGCGCGAAGCGCGGCTTGCGCGGTGCGTCGAGGACGGGCACGTCGTCGTGTTCGTCGATCTCCGGGCGGCGCTTCACGCGCGGCGGCTGGAGCTGTTCGGAGCCGTTGTAGGCGGACGGCTTGCGTTTTTTGAACGCGCGCGCCTCGGCGGACGCGCGCTTGATCAGTCGGGTCATGATTGAATCTCGCTGGGTGACGCTGGATGAGCGGACGAGAGGATAGCATTGGTGGCGGTGGGAACCGTACCGAACGCCTGGTGATGCACGACTTCGACTTCACCGCGCCGTTGGCGCTACGCCGCGTTCATTGATCGAAGGAGGACGCATGACCTCGAACGGCAAGAAGATCTGGTTTCCCGCGAAGCGCTACGGCTGGGGATGGGGTTTGCCTGTCGCATGGCAAGGTTGGGTCGTGCTGCTGCTGTTCGCGACCGGGATCATCGCGAGCGCGTGGCTGGTGCCGCCGCACCAATCGCCGATCGCATACGGTGCCTGCATCGTGGTACTGGTCGCGCTGCTGACTGCCGTTTGCTGGCTCAAGGGCGAGAAGCCCGGGTGGCGATGGGGCAAGGACGATTGATCGTCCGGCGCGACACGCACGCACGTACGATCGCCGTTCTTCGGCAACGAACAACCCGCTTCCCGCTGTCATCGCCCCAAATCGATCGCCCTCTGTCGAACGGCTGAATTGCCCCGGTCCCCCGCGACGCAAAGATGTGAAGAAACGGCCATCGGCCGGAAGATCACGCGCGCGCTCGCCTTCGTCAACACGCACCGCGGTGCCGCCGGCATCGCCCGTCGGCGTTCACCTCCAGCCTGCCCCGCCCTCACACCGCATGCGAACGGTCGCACCGGGTTCCTGCGCGCACCTTGAAAATATACCCAAATAGGGATAAATTCATCGATGGATCCGTACATCAAACCGCTGTATTGGCTCGGCTCGGCGCGCAAGGACCTCAAAGCGATGCCCGAAGCCGTGCAGGACACGTTCGGTTATGCGCTCTATCTGGCGCAGACCGGACGCAAGCACGAGCAGGCGAAACCGTTGCGAGGGTTCGGATCGGCCGGCGTGCTCGAGATCGTGGAATCGGAAGACAACGGCACGTACCGCGCCGTCTACACGGTGAAGCTCGGGAGCAGCGTCTACGTGCTGCACTGCTTCCAGAAGAAATCATCGTGCGGCATCGCGACGCCGAAGCCGGACGGCGATCTCGTCCGCGCACGCCTGAAAGCAGCCGAAGCACACGCACAAGGAGCAAGACGATGATCGAAATCGAACCGGGCAGCGGGAACGTCTACGCTGATCTGGGCATGCGCGATGCCGACGAAATGCGCGTGAAGGCTCAACTCGCCGCCAAGATCGCGGAGATCATCAAGGCACGCAAATGGACGCAGCAGCAGGCGGCCCGGTTGCTCGGCATGACGCAGCCGAAGCTGTCGAACATGCTGCGCGGGCAGTTTCGCGGCGTGAGCGAAACGAAGATGCTCGAATGTCTGGCGAAGCTCGGACGCGACGTGCAGATCGTCGTCGGGCCTGACCGTCAGTCCGAAGTCGAAGGGCACATCGAAGTCGTATTCGCCGCCTGACGGCAACGTCGTGCCGATGTTCCGGATTGCAGGGCGAGCGACGCGATCGCGTACTGCTGCGTCGCGACGCTCCTCTCCTGGCATCCTTGGTATGTCGATCGGGAGGATCGATGGATCGCCGCCATTTCCTCAAGTCGTCGACCTTTTTCACGGTTGCGGCAGCCACCGGTACGCTCGTCGTTCCGCTGTCGGCCCGATCTGCCGGCACCGCGCGCAAGGGCAGGTATCGGTTCCCGCAAGGCGTCGCCAGCGGTGATCCGCGCGATCGCTCCGTCGTGTTCTGGACGCGCTGCGTGCCCGTCGCCGAGAACGCGCGGCACCGCGCGAAAGGCGTCGCGCACACGATCCCGTTACGACTCGAAGTATCGACGCGGCCGGATTTCTCGACGCTCGTCGCCAGCGTCTCGTTGGGAGCACGCGCCACCTATGACTTCACCGTGCGCGCGAAGGTAACGCAGCTCGCACCGAATCTCACGTACCACTACCGGTTCGTCGCCGGCGGCGACGTGAGTGCCACCGGCGTCGCGCGCACGGCTCCGGATGCCGACGAGGCCAACCACCGCGTTCGCTTCGCATGGCTCACCTGCCAGGACTGGAGCATCAATCACTGGCAAGCCATGAGCCTGCTGGCAGCCGAAAGCGATCTCGATTTCGTCGTGCATGTGGGCGATTACATCTATGAGACGGTTGGGGCCTCGAGACCCGGCACGGTCGAGGCGGCGCACCCGCCGCTGCGCCTGCCTGACGGAAAGCCGCTCGCCGATGGCCGCGTGTATGCCGATACGCTCGAAGACTATCGGACGCTCTATCGCACTTATCGTACCGACGCGCGCTTGCAGACGCTGCACCAGCGCCTGCCGATGATCGCGATATGGGACGACCACGAATTTTCCGACGACTGCTGGCAGGATCACCAGGTCTACACCAACGAGGAAAGGCAGGAGACGCAGCGCCGCCGCAGCGCCAGTCGCGCGTGGGCGGAGTACATGCCGGTGGACTGGAGCGACGTGCGCTTCGAACCGGACAATCCGTCGTACACCAACATTCGTATCTATCGCGAATTTCGCTTCGGCACGCTGATGCATCTCGTGATGACGGACGAGCGGCTGTATCGCGACGACCATGTCGTCAGCGAGGCGTCTGTCGCGCGTACACGCGGGCACGACCCGGTCAACGGCGACGACGCAGCCGGCTCGCGCTACTTCGTCAACCAGGGTGTGCTGCAGCGCCTGGAGGCGCAGGCTGCCGCGCAGCTTGGTCGCGCGCCGTCGATGCTCGGCCCGGAGCAGACGCAATGGTGGAAGGCCACGATGAAAGGTTCGCCCGCGACCTGGAAGGTGTGGGGCAACGAGGTGATGTTGAACCGTCTGTGGGCCGTGATGCCAGGCGCGCCGCAGACACCGGCAGCACGCCTCGTGGTCGATTGCGACGCATGGGACGGCTATCCGGCGCACAAACGCGAGCTGCTCTCATACCTGAACGAGCAGGGAATCCGCAACGTCGTCGCGATCAGCGGGGACCTGCATGCGTTTCAGTGCGGCGTCGTGCGGGACGACCCCGACCCTGCAAAAGGCACGCCCGTGGCCGTCGACTTCGTCTGCGCAGGCATCAGCAGCGCGTCCTTCTATTCCTACCTGAAAGCCGCATGGAGCGGCACGCCGTTTGCATCGCTGGCCTCCACCCCGGCCAAACTCGACACCTTCCTGACGACGAACAACCCCGATCTGCGCCACGCCGACCACGACGCACAGGGCTATGCGTCAGCCACCGTCACGCCGGAGCTTTTTTGCGTGGTGTTCAACAAAGTGAGGCCGCTGAACCCGGACGGCACCGCGCCCGCGGAGGCCCTGCTCGAACGCACGCTGCTGACCGTGCCCAAGGATTCGGTCGAGGTGCGCGTCGAGCGCTTCTAGGTTCACGCTTCAGAGATGGCGCATGCTGGCGCTGCCATTTTGTTCAGTTTGACATCGGCGTCGATCAGACAGCATGCTGCTGTCGCACCTGCATTTTCTTTCGACGTGACCTGATACGCCGTAACGTCATCGAAGCCTGCCAACATCCGTTCCGGCCATACCGGCTCCATCACACGGGATTTCGTAATCATGAGTCACATCCACTTCATCGGCGGGGAAAAAGGCGGCGTCGGCAAATCGCTCGCCGCCCGTGTGCTGGCCCAGTATTTCATCGATCGGAGCGTGCCCTTCATGGGCTTCGATACCGACCGATCGCACGGCGCGCTACTGCGGTTCTATGCCGATTTTGCCGCGCCTGCCGTGCTCGACCAGCATGACAGCCTCGATCCGGTCATGGAATCGGCGCTCGAAGATCCGCAGCGGCGCATACTGGTCGACCTCGCGGCCCAGACGCGGCAGTCGCTCGCAAGATGGCTCGACGATTCGGACGTGCTGGATTTTGCCGAAGAACACGGCCTCACGTTGACGTGGTGGCACGTGATGGACACCGGACGCGATTCGGTCGATCTGCTGCGGCATTGGCTCGACGAATTCGGTGGACGCATCAGGCTGGTGCTGGTACTGAATGAAGTCCGCGGCGATCGCTTCGAGATTCTGGCGGCGTCCGGCGAACGCGAGCGGGCCGAGGCCCTCGGCGCCAGCGTGATTACGCTGCGCCGCCTGCCCGACACGACGATGCAGAAGATCGATCGTCAAAGCGCGAGCTTCTGGGCGGCGGTCAATCATCCCGACCGCGCCGCCACGGGGCTCGGCTTGCTGGAGCGGCAGCGCGTCAAGGTCTGGCTGCATCGTACTTATGAGGAGCTGGGCACGCTCGCGTTGTAGTGCGGGCCCCTGCGACGGCGCGGAGGGTGCGGCGCGTTGGCGGAATGGCTCACACACGGAAACCTGGAGGTTGCGATGGCCGATCACGACAGACTGCATCCACTCCGTCCGTTCCTGAAGAATTGGGTTTGGGAGCACGGCCGGATCGGGACGCGCTATCTCGACTGCGTCGATGGCGAAATCAAGTTCGATGCAGGCAAGAAATCGCATTTCGCTGCCGAGAAATATATCTACGTGCCGCTGGGCAAGAACCCTGACGACGACGCATCCGCGGAGGGTCCTGCGATCCACGAGGAAGGACTTGCACGCTTTTTGCGGGCTGCGCAACTGGGCACGCCTGCGGAAGCCGGTTCTGTGGCGGAGGTTCAGCGCGCGGTGCAGGACTGCGTGGAGATCGGCCTGTTCAGCGCGTATCAACGGGAGGCTCGACAGGCATTTGCCCGCTACGCGCAGGAAGCGATGTTCGACGACGAGATCCGCGCGGCGGTTGTCGACGACATCCGGCGAACGTACGTCGCCATGCGAGAGCAGCTGGCGCTGTACGATTTCAGTGTGCTCTACGGCTTGCCCACGCCGCTGCTGATCAGCGACACACCGTTCATCGACTGGCGCGTGAGCGCCAGTCCGGCACTTCCGTTCGTATCGCTTCCGCTGGGACCTTACTGCCTGCTGGTAGGCGCGCCGTCGGGCAGGAGTAGCCGAATCGGCCCGGTGGTCTGGAAGGCCGCTGCCGCGATGGGTCCGTTGAAGGACCACAACCGCCGGATCGAGGAGCACGCACGTCTGTGGCTGGTGGCGACCACCGACGACCAACTCGTCGCAGCACAAGGTCGCATTGCCGCGGCCAGGGGCGCCAGGCACCTGCCGCCGCCCACCTGATACCGCTTCACCGAATCCTCGGAATCCGGCGCGCCTCAGGTGCGAAGGGCGCGCCAGAGCACCAGTTTCTGTTCGAACGACAACGTCGCATTCGCCGGACTCGACGAAGGCAACACGAGCGTTTCATAACCCGCCGCGCCGATCACATCGGCAAACCGCCCTGCCGTCTTGCCGTTGAAGCAGACTTTCTTCAGCAACGGCGCATGCTCGCGCAACGAAGCAAAGTCGTTCGGCTTCGCATTGCGGATCGCGGAATCGAGACTGCCTTGTCGATGGCATGCATCGAGCACGTCCCAGATGCCGATGCCGTGCGCAAGCACGCGTTCGAGCCGCGCGTCATACACGAGTTCGTGCAGCCCGGGTTCGCCGAGCACCGCACCGAGCAACCGCCAGAACTGGTTGCGCGGATGCGCGTAGTACTGCGCGGCATCGAGCGACGCCTCGCCCGGAAAGCTGCCGAGAATCATCGTATGCGTATGCGGCCCGACGACCGGCGGAAAGCCTTGCAGCATCACGCTGCTCCGCGTGGTCCGACGGAGCGCGGCCCGTCGCCGTGCGCATCGAGATGGCGCCACAGCGCGGGCAGCATGCATTCGGTGACCATCAGCGGCTTGCCGCGCCGCTGGAACACCGAGCGCCGCGCGGCGAACGCATGCGGCGCGCGCACGCCCGCGCCGAGCGCATGGCTCGCGAGCGCATACAGCGGATGACCGGCGATCACGCGCCGGCTGACGAGCGCGGAGCGCTCGACCTGCGGATCGCTGTACAGCAGCTCCGCGAGCGGCCGCGTGCGCAGCCGCCGCATCGCCTGCCACACGCCCTTGCTGGCCGCGAGCGGCGCGATGCTGTGCGCGGCGACGTACGGCGTGCCGTCGACCGACAGGATCACCTCGCGCACCCACATCGGCGCGCGCGGCGCACTGTCGAGCGCGTCCGGCTCGTCGAACCACGGACAGTCGACGGCCTCGCGCGTCACGCGCACGCTCACGCTGCCGAGCCGCGCGAGATGCGCGGTCAGCGAACCGCCGCGCGTGAGCCAGTCGCGCTGGTCGAGCGTGCAGCCGGGCCGGGGCGTGTCGCGCCAGCCCGCCCGTGCGCCGTCGAATCGCATCCGCGCGTTCACGCGCTGCGCGACAGCAGCAGCGCGTTGGTCCGCTTCACGAAGCTCGCCGGATCGTCGAGCATCCCGCCTTCGGCCAGCAACGCCTGGTCGAACAGCAGATGGCACCAGTCGCCGAAGTTGGCGCTATCGGCGTTCAGCTGCTTCACCAGCGCATGCTCCGGATTGATCTCGAGGATCGGCTGCATCGCCGGCGCGTTCTGGCCGGCCGCCTTCAGCATCCGCTGCAGATAGCCGCTCATGTCGTTGTCGTCGGCGACGAGGCACGACGGCGAATCGGTCAGGCGGAACGTGACGCGCACTTCCTTCACCTTGTCGCCGAGCGCTTCCTTCATCTTCTCGACGACCGGCTTGATTGCCTCGCCCGCCTGCTCCTGCGCCTTCTTTTCCTCGTCGTTCAGCTCGCCGAGGTCGAGATCGCCGCGCGCCACGCTCGCGAGCGGCTTGCCGTCGAACTCGTGCAGGAACGACAGCATCCATTCGTCGACGCGATCGGTCAGCAGCAGCACCTCGACACCCTTCTTGCGGAACACCTCCAGGTGCGGGCTGTTCTTCGCGGCCTGCCACGTATCGGCGGTCACGTAGTAGATCTTGCTCTGCTCGGGCTTCATGCGCGACACGTAGTCGGCGAGCGACACGTCCTGCGCGTTGGTGTCGCCGTGCGTCGACGCGAAGCGCAGCAGCTTCGCGATGCGCTCGCGGTTCGCGTGATCCTCGCCAAGGCCTTCCTTCAGCACCTGGCCGAACGCGCTCCAGAACGTCTTGTACTTCTCCTTGCCGGCATCCTCTTCCGCGTTCGCGAGCTCCTCGAGCATCGACAGCGCGCGCTTGGTCACGCCTTCGCGGATCGCCTTCACGTCACGGCTTTCCTGCAGGATTTCACGCGATACGTTGAGCGGCAGGTCGGCCGAATCGACGACGCCCTTCACGAAGCGCAGGTATTGCGGCAGCAGCTGCTCGGCATCGTCCATGATGAACACGCGCTTCACGTACAGCTTCAGGCCGCCGCGGTAGTCGCGGTTCCACAGGTCGAACGGCGCGTGCGCCGGCACGAACAGCAGCTGCGTGTATTCGCTGCGGCCCTCGACGCGGTTGTGGGTCCACGTGAGCGGATCCTGGTGGTCGTGCGCGATGTGCTGGTAGAACTGCGTGTACTGCTCGTCGGTGACGTCGCTCTTCGAGCGCGTCCACAGCGCGCTCGCCTGGTTGACCGTCTCGTCCTCGTCCTTCAGGACCATCTCGCCCTTTTCCTGATCCCACTCTTCCTTCTGCATCAGGATCGGCAGCGCGATGTGATCGGAATACTTCTGGATGATCGACTTCAGGCGGTGCGACGACAGCAGCTCGTCCTCGCCTTCGCGCAGGTGCAGCGTGATCTTCGTGCCGCGCTGCGCGCGCTCGATCGCGTCGATCGTGAAATCGCCCTCGCCCGCGCTTTCCCAGCGCACGGCTTCGTTCGCCGGCAGGCCGGCGCGGCGCGTCTCGACGGTGATCCTGTCCGCGACGATGAAGCCCGAGTAGAAGCCGACGCCGAACTGGCCGATCAGCGCCGCATCCTTCTGCTGGTCGCCGGACAGCTTCGTGAAGAATTCCTTGGTGCCCGAACGCGCGATCGTGCCGAGGTTCGCGATCGCCTCGTCGCGGCTCATGCCGATGCCGTTGTCCTCGATCGTGATCGTGCGTGCCGCCTTGTCGAAGCCGATGCGGATGCGCAGGTTCGGATCGTTCTCGTACAGCGCGTTGTCCGCGAGCCCTTCGAAACGCAGCTTGTCGGCCGCGTCGGACGCGTTCGACACCAGTTCGCGCAGGAAGATTTCCTTGTTGCTGTAGAGCGAATGAATCATCAGGTGGAGGAGTTGCTTGACCTCTGCCTGAAAGCTCATCGTTTCGTGTGCCATGGATGCTGTTTCCTCTTACTTGAACTTGAATGGTGTAGCGCGGGTGCGCCGGCGCGCGATGCCGGCGGGCCCGTCAAGGACGACCGCCTGGCGCAGGCGGTTTGCGCGGGTATCTGGGGACGGGCGAGCGCATTTCAAGGGCGGCGTGCCGCCCGGCGTCACGACGCGCGCCGCGCCGCCGATTCGATATAGCGCGCGAGAAACCCCGGCAGCGCCGGATCGCCGCAGTTCGCGACATTGAAGCGCGTCCATGTCGACGACGACTGCTGCGGCGAGAACAGGCTCCCCGGCGTCAGCAGGAAGCCTTCCTCGTGCGCGGCGGCCGCGAGCGCATCCGAATCGACGCCCGTGTCGGCCCACAGGAACATCCCGGCCGCCGGCATCGTGAAGAGCCGCAGCCCGGTACGCTCGAGCATCCGCGCGGTCTTGTCGCGCACGCCGTCGAGCCGCGCGCGCAGCCGCTCGACGTGGCGCCGGTAGTGCCCTTCGGTCAGGATCTTGTACAACACGCGCTCGTTGAGCTCCGGCGTCGTCATCCCGACCAGCATCTTCTGGTCGGTGACCGCCTTCGCGATCTCCGGCGCGCAGGCGACATAGCCGACCCGCAAATTCGCCGCGAGCGTCTTCGAATAGCTGCCCAGGTAGATCACGCGCTTCAACTGGTCGAGGCTCGCGAGCCGCGTGGCCGAATAGCTCGGCGGGCACAGGTCGCCGTACACGTCGTCCTCGACGACCAGGAAATCGTACGCCTCCGCGAGCTTCAGGATCCGGAACGCCTGCGCGGCCGACAGCGACGTGCCGGTCGGGTTCTGCAGCACCGAATTGATCACGAGCATCTTCGGCCGCCACATCTGCACGAGCGTTTCCAGCGCGTCGAGATCGGGGCCGTCGGGCGTATAGGGCATCCCGACCAGTTGCGCGCCCTGCGACGCGAAGCGGCCGAACATCTGGAACCACGCGGGATCGCCGACGATCACCGCATCGCCGGGCCGCACGTAGATCCGCGAGATCAGGTCGATCGCCTGCGTGATGCCCGACACCAGCACGAGCTGCTCGGGCTTCGCGCCGATCTCGACTTCCGCGAGCCGCGTCTGCAGCTGCTGGCGCAGCGGCAGGAAACCCTGCGCGGTGCCGAAACCGAGCATCTGCGCGCCGGACTGGCGCCCGAGCGCGCGCAGCGCACCGGTGATCAGCTCGCCGTCGAGCCAGCGGCCCGGCAGGTAGCCGAGACCCGGCCCTTTTTCCGGGCTGGCGGTATGCAGCATGTTGCGCAGCAGCCAGACCACGTCGATCGTGTTGTGCACCGGCGCGGCCTCGGCCACGCGCACCACGTTGTCGGCCGGCAGCGGGCCGGTGGCCGTGCGCTCGCGCACGTAAAAGCCCGAGCCGCGCCGCGAGTCGAGGTAGCCCTGCGCGACGAGCCGTTCGTACGCTTCCACCACGGTGAAGCGCGACACGCTCTTGTCGAGCGCGAGCTTGCGGATCGACGGCATCCGCATGCCGGGCCGGAACACGCGTTCGTCGATGCGGCGCCGCGCCCACTGGACGAGCTGGTCGACGAGCGTGAGCGTGGCCGTATCGTGCGGCGCGGGAATCTGGGCGAGTGGGACGGTGGACATGGGCGGCGGCTCCAACTGTACCGAAGGCTATCGCGCCGATTGTACCGTTACTGTGCCGGTGCCGACGATTACAGTTGACCGGAATGGCGATCGTGCGGCCGCCGTTCCGGCCCTGCCGTATGCGGCGCAGCCCCGTCCGGCCTGCATTCGCGGCCGCGCACCGGCCGGCCGCCCAACCGTCCCGCGCGTCGCCCGCCCACCATGACACTTTCGCTTCCCGACCGACGTTCATGCCAGCCCGCTCCCTGACCCTCGACCATCTCGTGATCGCCGCGCGTACGCTCGACGAAGGCGTGCGCCACGTCGCCGACGCGCTCGGCATCGAACCGGCCGGCGGCGGCCGCCATCCGCTGATGCGCACCCACAACGCGCTGTTTGGCGCGTGGGGCGGGCTGTACCTCGAAGTGATCGCGATCGATCCCGACGCGCCCGCGACAGGCGACGACGCCACGCCGCCGCGCGCGCGGCTGTTCGGCCTCGACGATCCGGCGATGCACGCGCGGCTCGCGCAGGGCCCGTTCCTCGCGCACTGGGTCGCGCGCGTCGACCGCCCGCGCCGGCTCGCGCTGTGGCAAAGCCAGTACCCGACGCGCATCGCACCGGTCGTCGCGATGCGGCGCGGCGACCTGAGCTGGGGCCTCACGGTGCCCGACGACGGCGCGTTCCCCGCATGGCAAGGCGCCGGCGACGGCCTCGTGCCGTCGCTGATCCAGTGGGACAGCCCGCGCCATCCGGCCGAATCGCTGCCGGACAACGGCGTCGCGCTGAAGGCGCTCAAGGGCGTCCACCCGCGTGCGGATGCCGTCCGCGAGCAGCTCGACTGGCTCGGCGCCGGCCATCTGCTCGACCTCGACACCGGCGACGGCCCGCCGGCGCTCGTCGCCGAATTCGACACGCCGCAGGGCGCACGCACGCTGCGCTGACCGCCCTGGCGCCCTTTCGATTACCCGAACCCTGCAATACGGAGACACCCAGTCCATGAATTCGCGCGAAACCCGGGGCATGCTGCTCGGCCTCATCGGCGTGATGATCTTCAGCCTCACGCTGCCGATGACGCGTATCGTCGTCTCCGAACTCAACCCGCTGCTGAACGGGCTCGGCCGCGCGCTCGCCGCGTCGGTGCCGGCCGGCCTGCTGCTGTGGTGGCGCCGCGAACGGCTGCCGACCCGCGCGCAGCTGAAAAGCCTCGCGGTCGTGTCGGCCGGCGTGATCATCGCGTATCCGGTGTTCTCCGCGTGGGCGATGAAGACCGTGCCGGCGTCGCACGGCGCGGTCGTCAACGGCCTGCAGCCGCTGTTCGTCGCGCTGTACGCGGCGTGGCTGTCGCATGAACGGCCGTCGAAGGCGTTCTGGGCCAGTGCGCTGGCCGGCAGCGCGCTGGTGATCGCGTTCGCGCTGCGCGACGGCGGCGGGACGGTGCAGGCCGGCGACGCGCTGATGCTCGTCGCGGTCGGCATCGGCGCGCTCGGCTATGCGGAAGGCGCGCGCCTCGCGCGCCGGATTGGCGGCTGGCAGGTGATCTGCTGGGCGCTCGTCGTGTCCGCGCCGTTCCTCGTGCTGCCGGTCGGCTGGCTTGCATGGACGCAGCACGTCGCGCACCCCGCCCCGCTCGCGCTGCGCACGTGGCTCGCGTTCGGCTACGTGACCCTCTTTTCGCAATTCATCGGCTTTTTCGCGTGGTACGCGGGGCTCGCCATGGGCGGCATCGCGCGCGTCGGCCAGGTGCAACTGCTGCAGATCTTCTTCACGATCGCCTTTTCCGCGCTGCTGTTCGGCGAAACGGTGACGCCGTCGACCTGGCTGTTCGCGGCCGCCGTGATCGCGACCGTGATGCTCGGCCGGCGCTCGGCGGTGGCCACGGCCCCGCGTCCCGCTCGCGCCGGTTGATGAGGTGCGCCATAATGTCCGTTTTGCCTGAACGGTTTTGCCCACCCGGCCGCGACGGCCCGATCGCGCTCCCGCACGCCCACCCGGCTGCGTCGACGCAATCTGCCTGACCGACCTTTCTTGACTGACCACGATATCCGAACGAGGAGACTATGAATCCGAGCGACCTGCATCCGCCGCACTGGCAGCTTTCCGAACGCGCCCGCAAGCTGACGAGCTCTGCGATCCGCGAGATCCTGAAGGTCACGGAACGCCCCGAGGTCATCTCGTTCGCAGGCGGCCTGCCCGCTCCCGCGACGTTCCCGGCCGAGCGCATGCGCGCCGCGGCCGACCGCGTGCTGCGCGATGCGCCCGCCGCCGCACTCCAGTACAGCGCGACCGAAGGCTACCTGCCGCTGCGCGAATGGATCGCCGAGCGCTACAGCGTGCGCGTGTCGCAGGTGCTGATCACGACCGGCTCGCAGCAGGCGCTCGACCTGCTCGGCAAGGCGCTGATCGATCCGGACAGCCCGATCCTCGTCGAAACCCCGACCTACCTCGGCGCGCTGCAGTCGTTCTCGCTGTACGAGCCGCGCTACGTGCAGGTGCCGACCGACGAGCAGGGCCTGCTGCCCGAAGGCCTCACGCCCGCGCTCACGCAAGGCGCGCGCCTCCTGTACGCGCAGCCGAACTTCCAGAACCCGACCGGCCGCCGCCTGCCCGTCGAGCGCCGCCGCGCGCTCGCCGCGTTCGCGCAGTCGAGCCCGTTCCCGGTGCTGGAAGACGACCCGTACGGCGCACTGAACTACCAGGGCGAGCCGCTGCCGACGATGCTGTCGATGGCGCCCGACCATATCGTGCACCTCGGCACGTTCTCGAAGGTGCTCGCGCCGGGCCTGCGGATCGGCTACATCATTGCCCCCGAGGAACTCCACTTCAAGCTCGTGCAGGCCAAGCAGGCCACCGACCTGCACACGCCGACGCTCACGCAGCGCATCGCGCACGAAGTGATCAAGGACGGCTTCCTCGACGAGCACATCCCGACGATCCGCCAGCTGTACGGCGCGCAATGCGAGGCGATGCTCGCGTCGCTCGCGCGCCACATGCCGGAAGGCGTCACGTGGAACCGCCCGGACGGCGGCATGTTCATCTGGGTGAACCTGCCCGCGCAGATCGACAGCATGAAGCTGCTCGAGGCCGCGGTCGCCAACCACGTCGCCTTCGTGCCGGGCGCGCCGTTCTTCGCGAACGACCCGCAGCAGAACACGCTGCGCCTGTCGTTCGTGACGGTGCCGCCGGAGAAGATCGAGGAAGGCGTCGCGCGCCTCGGCAAGCTGCTGCGCGAGCGTCTCTGATCCGCTTTTTCCCTGTCACGACTCTCTACGATCCACGAGGAATCGAATCCATGGCTAACGTCTACGACAAGCTGAAGTCGCTCGGCATCGAGCTCCCGACCGCCGGCGCACCGGCCGCCGCCTACGTGATGAGCGCGCAAAGCGGCAACACCGTCTACCTGTCGGGCCACATCGCGAAGAAGGACGGCAAGGTCTGGGCCGGCAAGCTCGGCGCCGACCTGCAGACGGAAGACGGCAAGGCGGCTGCGCGCGCGATCGCGATCGACCTGCTCGCGACGCTGCACGCGCACACGGGCGACCTGAACAAGGTCACGCGCATCGTGAAGCTGATGAGCCTCGTCAACTCGACGCTCGACTTCACCGAACAGCACGTCGTGACGAACGGTGCGTCGGAACTGATCGCCGAGGTGTTCGGCGACGCCGGCAAGCACGCGCGTTCGGCGTTCGGCGTCGCGCAGATTCCGCTCGGCGCGTGCGTCGAGATCGAACTGATCGCCGAAGTCGCGTAACGGGGGCATCGAGGTGACCGGTCGTCTCGTCCGCTTCAAGCAGGTCGACGTGTTCACGTCGGTGCTGTTCAAGGGCAACCCGCTCGCCGTGGTGTTCGACGCCGACTCGCTCGGCGACGACGCCATGCTCGCGATCGCCCGCTGGACGAACCTGTCGGAAACCACGTTCGTCTGCACGCCGACCGATCCGGGCGCCGACTACCGCGTGCGGATCTTCACGACGGCGGGCGAGCTGCCGTTCGCCGGCCACCCGACGCTCGGCACCGCGCATGCGTTCCTGGAAAGCGGCGCGCGGCCGCGCACGCCGGGCCGGCTGGTCCAGCAATGCGGGGTCGGCCTGGTCGAACTGCGCGAACAGGCCGATGGCTGGGCATTTGCCGCGCCGCCGGCACGGTTCACGCCGCTCGACCGTTCGGACTACCCGGCACTGGTGGCCGCGTTGCGCAGCGACGCGATCGACCTGGAAGCCGAGCCGTGCGCGATCGACAACGGCGCGCCGTGGCTGGTCGTGCGGCTGAAGTCGGCCGACGCGTGCATCGGCCTGGCGCCCGATCCGGCCGCGCTGGCGGCGCTCACGCGCCGCTACGGCACGGACGGCCTCGCGGTCTACGCGCCGCATGCCGAAGGCGGCCCCGCGACCTTCGAAATCCGCTGCCTGATGACGGGCGGCGACTTCGGCTTCGGCGAGGACCCCGTCACCGGCAGCGCAAACGCCGCGCTGGCCGGGCTGCTGACGCGGCAGGAACGCCGCCCCGGCCAGTCGTATACGGCCCGCCAGGGCACGGCGATCGGCCGCGACGGCCGCATCTTCGTCAGCTATCCCGAAGACGGCACCACGTGGATCGGCGGCCACGTCGTCACGGTCGTCGACGGCACCTTCCGGTCCCCCGTGTAACATTTCGCGATGTGCGATGGCGCCGGCCCGGCCGGCGCCCTACGATTCCCCCGGCTATCGCAAAAACGTTCCAGCCAGTAATATCGGGCCTAATCCGTCGCTTCGGCGGGTCTGTCCATGGTTGCGCATCCCGCGTACGAACAGACGCCGGTGCGACCCCAACCATAGCCGGCCATCCCGACGCGGGATGGCGCACGCGAGCAGGACGCCGCCCTCTTCGATGAGCTCCGCCCGGTCAAACCACCCGCCGCCGAACCGGCCGCTACGCGCGCCACGCAAGTCGCGCCGGCGCGCGCTGTTCGCGATCCCGCTGCTCGGGATGCTCGCGCTCGCGCTGCTGTGGGCCGTGATCATCGCGCGGCTGTCGGTCGAAAAGGACAGCGCGTACAAGGAAGCGGCGGCTTCCGCGGCGATCCTGTCGTCCGCGCTCGAACAGCACACGGTCAAGGCGATCCACCAGGTCGACCAGATCACCCGCTTCGTCAAGTTCGAATTCGAGAAATCGCCCGCGCGCTTCAACCTCGCGAGCACGGTCGAAAAAGGCGTCGTGCCGAGCGACACGCTGATCCAGGTTTCGCTCGTCAACGCGAAGGGCATCCTGTTCGCGAACACGGCCGAACTCCACCCGAAACCGATCAACCTGTCCGACCGCGAGCACTTCAAGGTCCACCTCGCGCACAACGACGATCGCCTGTACATCAGCAAGCCCGTGCTCGGCCGCGTGTCGAGCCACTGGACGCTGCAGATGACGCGGCGCCTGAACAACCCGGACGGCAGCTTCGCCGGCATCGTCGTCGTGTCGGAAGACCCGAGCTACTTCACGAACGACTTCTACAACAACGCGGCGATCGGCAAGGAAGGCGTGATCTCCGTCGTGTCGGATACGGGTGCCGTGCTCGCGCGGCGCACCGGCTCGCTCAACAACGCACCGGGGGCGTTCTCCGCATCGGGCGTCTACCCGATCGCCGAGCGCGTCACGGGCACGATCATCGACCCGATCGACGGCGTCACGCGCATCGTGTCGTACCGCCACCTCGACGGCTACCCGCTCGCCGTGATGGTCGGGCTGTCGCAGACCGAGGAATACGCGGACTACTACCATACGCGCAACGTCTACCTGCTGATGACGAGCTTCATCACGCTCGCGATGCTCGCGTTCTTCGGCGTCGCGACGGGGCTGATCGGCAAGCTGCTCGGCCGCGAGCGCGAGATGACCCAGCTCGCCGAATACGACCTGCTCACCGGCCTCGCGAACCGCTACGCGACCCTGCGCGGGCTGCGCAACGACGTGTCGATGCCGGCCAGCCTGTCGCGGCTCGGCCTGCTGTTCATCGACCTCGACAACTTCAAGACCGTCAACGACACGCTCGGCCACAACGCCGGCGACATCGTGCTGCAGATGACCGCGTCGCGCCTGTCGGATGCCGTCGGCGACGAAGGCTCGCTCGCACGGATCGGCGGCGACGAGTTCGTCGTCGTGATGAAGGGCGACGACGTCGAACGGCGCGCGGTGCGGCTCGCGGAAGCGATCATCCGGATGTTCGGCGAGCCGTTCGACGTGCGCGGCAGTTCGTTCGTGCTGCATGCGAGCATCGGCATCGCGCTGCACACCGTCGCGAACGAAAGCGAAATCGACCTGCTGAAGAAGGCCGACCTCGCGATGTACAGCGCGAAGGATGCGGGCAAGAACTGCTACCAGTTCTACGCGCCGCACCTGTCGCATCGCGCGGATCACCTGATGCGCTGGGAACAGCAACTGCGCGTCGCGCTCGCCGACGGGCAGCTGTTCCTCGCGTACCAGCCGAAGATCGACCTGACGCACCGCACGATCACCGGCTTCGAGGCGCTCGCGCGCTGGGATCACCCCGAGCACGGGGTCATCTCCGCGAACGAATTCATTTCGATCGCCGAATCGACGGGCCTGATCGTGCCGATCGGCGACTTCGTGATCCGCACCGCGTGCGAACAGATCGCGTGCTGGCGCGACGACGGCCACGACACGCTGACGCTCGCGGTCAACATCTCGCCGGTACAGTTCTGGCGCGGCGACCTGATCGAGACCATTTCGCAGGCGCTGCAGGACACCGGCATCGACGCGAACCGGCTCGAGCTCGAGATCACCGAGACCGCGATGATGGAATATCCGGAGCTCGTGTCCGAGAAGATCGTCGCGTTGAAGAAGCTCGGCATCCGGATCGCGCTCGACGACTTCGGCACCGGCTACTCGTCGCTGTCGTACCTGCACCGCTTCTCCGTCGATACGTTGAAGGTCGACCGCTCGTTCGTGCAGGCGATCCCGAACGATCGCAGCGTGTGCGTGATGGTGTCGTCGATCGTGCATCTCGCGCGCTCGCTCGGCCTGACGGTCGTCGTCGAAGGCACCGAAACCGAGGAGCAGATCGCATGGCTGTCCGCGCTCGGCGAGATCGAGGCGCAGGGCTTCCTGTTCTCGCGCCCCGTGCCGGCCGACGCGATCCCCGCGCTGATCGCGCGCTTCGGCGTGCGCGGCAACCGGCCGAACGTCCTCGCGCACCGCGCGACCGGCAGCACCGGCGCCTGAACCCGCAACCTGCAACCCGCACGGCCCATGTTGCGCAGCACATCGATCATTTCGGCTTCCGATGCGGTTGTTTAGTTCATTTACTAGCGTTTTCGCGCATGGCAGTGTCATGACTCGCGGCGGACAATCGGGAGGGCCATCGTGTCGGCGGGCCGCCGGCACGTCCCTATGCGCGAGACCAGGCCCGGCGCCAACCGCAACACCATCATGACCACCGTCGAAGTCGAAGCGGCCGAACGTGTCGAACAGGCACAGGCATCCCTGTGGGCCTTGTTCAAGGTCGTCGCCGGCATTTCCGCGCTGTCGTGGGGCGGGCTTTCGATGATGGCGCAGCTCGAACGCCACTACGTCGAGCGGTGGCAGCGCATCGAGCCGCACGTATTCGCCGATTTCGTCGCCCTTGCATGGCTTGTGCCAGGCCCCGTCGGCTGTAATGTCGCCGTGCAGGTCGGCCAGACGCTGCACGGCCGCGCAGGCGCCTGGGTCGCCGGCATCGCGAGCGTCCTTCCGTTCTCCGTGCTGATGACGCTGTTTGCGATCTTCTACCGCACGCCGGTCGTGCGCTCGCTGGCCGCGCCGGTGCTGATCAATCACTTCGGGATGGTGCTTGCCGCGCTGATCGGCGTCACGTGGGTCAAGCAGTGGCGCGCGCTCGCGCGCACGCGGCTCGAACAGGTGATCGCCGCGCTGTCGACGATTCTGCTCGCTTTCGCGCATAGTCCGGCCGCTTTCGTCGGGATTCTTTTCGCGGCGTTTGCAGCTGGCTGGCTCACCGGGCCGCCGCAACACGCCACGGTCGACGTCACGCTGTCGAAACGCGACCGCAACCTGCTCGTGCTGCTGGCCGTACTCGTCGCGGTATTCGCGCTGCCGCTGCCCGGCGACTACCAGGAGACGCTGCTGTGGCCGCGGCTCGCCGGCGCCGGCATGACGCTGTTCGGCGGCGGCTTCTCCGCGCTGCCCGTGCTCAAGACGCTGTTCGTGTCGCCGGCCACCGGCATCTCCGATCGCGACTTCACGCTCGCCTTCGCGCTGTCGCCGGTGGCGCCCGGCCCGCTGCTGAACGTCGTGCCGTTTCTCGGCTACCTGACCGACGGCTGGAGCGGTGCGCTGCTCGCGACCGCCGCGCTGTTCATTCCGTCGGGATGTCTCGTCGTGTTCGCGCAGAACCATCTGTTCCGGCTCAAGCGCCATTCGCGCTTCGAGCACGGGATGCGCCTGCTGCGCGCGGCGACGACGGGCTTTCTCGTCGTCGCCGTCGTGAAGATCCTGCATCGCGAACCGGCCGATCCCGTCTATTGGCTCACGGGCGCCTTCGCGACGCTGTGCTTCACGCGCTTCAAGGTGCCCGTGTATGCCGTCTACGGTGCGGTCGCGATCGCATGCGGCGTGTGGCTGTGGGCCGTCGCCCACTGACGGCTGGCCCCGGTCGCCGCCCCCGCCGCCGGACGCTTGCGGCTCAGCCCGCCGGTACCGCGACGCGGCGTGCGGCCCAGCGTGCGCGCAGCGCGTCGTACGCGAGGTTGAAGCAGAACGTGTAGGGCAGGAAGAACAGCACGATGCCGAGGTCGAGCAGCAGCGCCTCGACGAGGCTCACGTTCAGCCACCACGCAGCGACCGGCACCACCATCGCGACGAGGCCGAGCTCGAACATGACCGCATGCGCGATCCGCATGCCGAGCGTGCGCGTGAGGCCCGCCCGCCGCTCGAAGCGGTCGAACAGCGTGTTGAACGTCATGTTCCAGGCCATCGCGATCAGCGACACCATCACCGTCAGCACGCCGACGTGCGACACCGGCATGTCGAGCAGCCACGCACCGATCGGCGCGCACAGCGCGATCGCCACCAGCTCGAACGTCAGCGCATGAACGAGACGTTCCGTCACCGTTTTGTTGATCTGTTTCATGGTTCCCTCCGATGCGTTCGTACAATCCATGCCGGGCATTTTGATCGGCGAAACCGCGCGAATCCAGTTTGATATCATCGGTTTTACCGATATAAAACCCTGAGGTTCGCCGCATGCGCCACGCCCCCGAAGCCCTGCTCGCCTTCGCCGAAGCCGCGCTGCTCGGCTCGTTCACGGCCGCCGCCCGCAAGCTCGGCAAGCGCCAGTCGACGGTGTCCGAAGCGATCGCGAACCTCGAGATCGATCTCGGCGTGCAGCTGTTCGACCGCTCGACGCGCGCGCCGACGCTGACCGATGCCGGCCGCGCGCTGCTCCCGCAGGTGCAGCGCGCGCTGGAGGCCGGCGCGGCAATCGACCGCACCGCCGCGCGGCTCGCGCAGGGCGAGGAAGCGCGGCTGACGCTCGTCGTGTCCGACACGTACCAGTCGAAGCGTTACGAGGAAACCTTGATGGCGCTCGAGCGGCGCTTTCCGGCGCTCGAGCTCGAATGCCAGATTGCCGAGCACGAGGACGTACTCGACCTGATCCAGCAGGGTCGCGCACAGCTCGGGCTGATGGCCGCGCGCGCGGTCTATCCGCCCGATATCGGCGCGGCGACGGTGGCGGAAGAGTCGGAGATCGGCCTGTTCGTCGGGCGCACGCACGCGCTGGCGGCCTATGGCGACGCCGACGTGCCGCATGCGGCGCTGCGCGACTCGCGCGAGCTGCGCCTCAATACGTATGTGAAACCGGAGGATCGCGGCGCTGCCGACCGGATCGTCGTCGGCACGCAGCGCTGGCTCGCGCCGAGCTACCTGATGCTGCTGGAGATGGCGGTGCTGGGGTTCGGCTGGGCCGAGCTGCCGCGCTGGATGGTCGAGCACTTCGCGCGCGATCGGCTGTGCGAGCTGCGCGCGCGCGGCTGGCCGCGACGCGTGCGGGTCGATGCCGTGTGGTCGCGCAACCGGCCGCTCGGCCCGGCCGGCGCGTGGCTGCTCGACGCGATGCTGGCCGCGTAGCGGCGCGCGGCACCGCGCCGGCGGCGAGCGCCGAACGGCGCCGCGAAATCAGAGGCCGGCGAGGCGATCAGAAGCCGCGCGACAGCACGGCCGCGCCGATCGTCACGACGCCGAGCACGAGGTTGACGACGACCAGCAGGCGCACCGTGTTCACCGCGCGCGCACCGTCCGGCCAGTTCTGCGCCTGCACCGCGCGGCGGATGCGCGGGAACAGCGCGAAGCGGATATGGCCGAAGATCAGCATCATCACGACGCCGAGCCCCGCCATCGCATGCAGCGTCCACGTCGCGTGCGCGCCGCCGAAGGCCGTGAGCAGGAAACCGCCGGACAGCAGGATCACGATCACCGAGCCCGACACCCAGTTGAAGAAGCGGCCGAACACGCCCTCGATCAGCGGCAGCCGCAGCTGTGGCGTCAGGTCGGACAGCGCCGGGCGCAGGCAGAAGTGCGCGAAGACCATCCCGCCCACCCACACGGCGACGGCCAGCAGATGAAGAAACAGCGCGACGGCAACAGCGTGGGACATGGCGGCAATCCTGTTATGAGTTGAGTGCAACGAACAGCCGCGTCACGCGCGGTCTCGAGCGACGTTCGACCGGCGGACCGCCGGTCGGTTCAGACCCCCGGCGGTATTTCACAATATTTGCAAGTTCCGCGTGACGGCGCCACGCTCGCTTTCCTGCATGCGTCGCCCCAAAACAAACAGGCCGCACGCCCGCCGAAGCGGAGGTGCGGCCTTCGATGCCGGTCGAGCCGGCGACCGGATGCGGCGTCAGCCGAGCAGCGGACGCAGCTCGTTGACGACCTTGAGCTTCGTTTCCGGCGCGCGGCCCTTGCGTGCGCGCTTGCCGACGTGCGGCGCCAGCCCCGCGTACGACAGGGTCTCGTCCTGCGCCTTGCCGCCGCGCCCGGTGCCGATCAGCACGACGCCGGCCGGGTCGATCGCGAGCGCCTGCACGAGCGTTTCCTTGTCGTCGAGCGCCATCAGGATCACGCCGCGGCCGCCGCCCGACAGCGTCTTCATCTCGTCCATCCCGAACACCAGCAGACGGCCGCCGCTCGACAGACACGCGACCTGCGTCGCGTTCGGCAGTACCGGCATCGGCGCGAGCGGCACCGCGCCTGCATCGATCGTCATGAACGACTTGCCGGCCTTCACGCGGCTCACCATGTCGCCGACCTTCGCGAGGAAGCCGAAGCCGTTGCTCGACGCAAGCAGCAGTTGCTGATCGGCCGGCGCCGCGTAGTAGTGCATCAGATGCGAGCCCGATTCGAGCTCGATCAGCGACGTGACCGGCACGCCGTCGCCGCGCCCGCCCGGCAGCACCGACACGTCGACCGAGTACACGCGACCGCTGCTGCCCCATGCGATCAGGCGATCGGGCGTGCGGCACTGGAACGCCGCGTACAGGTGATCGCCGGCCTTGAACGTGAAGCCGGCCGGGTCGAGCCCGTGGCCCTTCAGCGCACGCACCCAGCCCTTCTGCGACACGACGACCGTCACCGGCTCGTCGACGACCTTCGCCTCGAACGTCGCGCGCTTTTCCTGCTGGATCAGCGTGCGGCGATCGTCGCCGTACTGCTTCGCGTCGGCCTCGATCTCCTTGATCATCAGCCGCTTCATCGCGCTTTCGTTCGCGAGCAGTTCCTCGAGCTTCGCCTTCTCGTCGCGCAGCGCCTCGAGTTCCTTCTCGATCTTGATCTTCTCGAGCCGCGCGAGCTGACGCAGGCGGATTTCGAGGATGTCTTCCGCCTGGCGGTCGGAGAGGCCGAACGCGCTCATCAGCGCGGCCTTCGGCTCGTCCGACTCGCGGATGATGCGGATCACCTCGTCGATGTTCAGGAAGACGATCATCCGCCCTTCGAGGATGTGGATGCGGTCGTCGACCTTCGCGAGACGATGGCGGCAGCGGCGCGTCATCGTCAGCTGGCGGAACTTCACCCACTCGTCGAGGATCGTCAGCAGCCCCTTCTGGCCCGGCCGGCCGTCGGCGCCGATCATCACGAGGTTCAGCGTCGCGTTCGATTCGAGGCTCGTGTACGCGAGCAGCGTGTTCACGAATTCCGTCTGGTCGATCGTGCGCGACTTCGGCTCGAACACGAGCCGCACCGCCGCTTCCTTGCCCGACTCGTCGCGCACCGCGTCGAGCAGGTCGAGCATCGCCTTCTTGGTGTTGAGCTGCTCGGGCGTGAGCGTCTTCTTGCCGAGCTTGAGCTTCGGGTTGGTCAGTTCCTCGATTTCCTCGAGCACCTTCTGGCCCGACGTGTTCGGCGGCAGCTCGGTGACGACGAGTTGCCACTGGCCGCGCGCGAGATCCTCGATCTTCCAGCGCGCGCGCACCTTCAGGCTGCCGCGGCCGGTTTCATAGGCCGCCGCGATCTCGGTGTCGCTCGAGATGATCTGGCCGCCGCCCGGGAAATCCGGGCCGGGAATCAGGTTCATCAGCTCCGCGTGCGAAAGCTTCGGATTGCGAATCAGCGCAACCGCCGCCGCCGCGACCTCGCGCAGGTTGTGCGACGGGATTTCGGTGGCCAGGCCGACCGCGATGCCCGACGCGCCGTTCAGCAGCACGAACGGCATGCGGCTCGGCAGCGTCTTCGGCTCCTCGAACGAGCCGTCGTAGTTCGGCATGAAGTCGACCGTGCCCTGGTCGAGCTCGTCGAGCAACAGCTTCGAGATCGGCGTGAGCCGCGCTTCGGTGTAGCGCATCGCCGCCGCGCCGTCGCCGTCGCGCGAGCCGAAGTTGCCCTGTCCGTCGATCAGCGGATAGCGCAGCGAGAAATCCTGCGCGAGACGCACGAGCGCGTCGTACGCCGACTGGTCGCCGTGCGGGTGGTATTTACCGAGCACGTCGCCGACCACGCGCGCCGACTTCACCGGCTTCGCGTCGGGGCCGAGGCCCATTTCGTTCATCGCGAACAGGATCCGGCGCTGCACCGGCTTCTGGCCGTCGCACACGTCGGGCAGCGCGCGGCTCTTCACGACGCTGACCGCGTAGCTGAGGTACGCCTGCTCCGCGTAGTTGCCGAGCGTCAGCGCATCGGCTTCCGGTGCGTCGGACCCGGCGAAGAGATCGGAAGTATTGTCGTCCATCTGAATTCCGTATTCGTAAGTGGCGTGAGGCCGGGCCGGGCGTCATGCCCGGCCGCGCGGGTTTAGATGTCCGCTTCGACGTCGTTGCCCTTTTCCTCGAGCCAGCCGCGTCGCGCGGCTGCCTCGCCCTTGCCCATCAGCATCGTCATGCGCGCAACCGTCGCCTCGTAGTCGAGCTCGCCGAGCTTCACCGGCATCAGGCGGCGCGTGTCGGGGTTCATCGTCGTGTCCCACAGCTGCTCCGCGCTCATTTCGCCGAGACCCTTGAAGCGGCTGATGCTCCACTGCGTTTCGCGCACGCCGTCCTTGCGCAGCTTGTCGAGCGTTGCCTCGAGTTCGCCGTCGTCGAGCGCATAGAGCTTCTGCGCGGGCTTCTTGCCGCGTGCAGGCGCATCGACGCGGAACAGCGGCGGCCGCGCGACGTGCACGTGACCGCGCTCGATCAGCTGCGGGAAATGCTTGAAGAACAGCGTGAGCAGCAGCACCTGGATGTGCGAGCCGTCGACGTCCGCGTCCGACAGGATGCAGATCTTGCCGTAGCGCAGGTTCGACAGGTCGACGGTGTCGTCCGGGCTGTGCGGATCGACGCCGATCGCGACCGAGATGTCGTGCACCTCGTTGTTCGCGAACAGGCGATCGCGCTCGGTTTCCCACGTATTCAGCACCTTGCCGCGCAGCGGCAGGATCGCCTGGTACTCCTTGTCGCGGCCCATCTTCGCCGAACCGCCCGCCGAGTCGCCCTCGACGAGGAACAGTTCGTTGCGCGCGATGTCTTCCGTCTCGCAATCGGTCAGCTTGCCCGGCAGCACCGCGACGCCCGAGCTCTTGCGCTTCTCGACCTTCTGGCCCGCACGCGTGCGCGCCTGTGCCTGCTTGATCACGAGTTCGGCGAGCTTCTTGCCGTGCTCGACGTGCTGGTTCAGCCACAGTTCGAGCGCCGGACGCGAGAACGACGACACGAGCTTCACAGCATCGCGGCTGTTCAGGCGTTCCTTGATCTGCCCCTGGAACTGCGGATCGAGCACCTTCGCGGACAGCACGAACGACACGCGCGCGAACACGTCTTCCGCGAGCAGCTTCACGCCCTTCGGCTGCAGGTTGTGCAGTTCGACGAAGCTCTTCACCGCCTGGTAGAGGCCGTCGCGCAGGCCCGACTCGTGCGTGCCGCCGGCCGGCGTCGGGATCAGGTTCACGTACGACTCGCGCACGAGCGAACCTTCCTCGCTCCATGCGACGACCCACGACGCGCCCTCGCCCTCGGCGAAGGTGTCGTCGGTCGAACGCGCATCGGCGAAACGCTCGCCTTCGAACAGCGGGATCAGCAGCTCGCTGCCGTTCATCTCGTCGAGCAGGTAGCCGCGCAGGCCGTCCTCGTATTTCCATGCCTGGCGCTCGCCGGTCTTCTCGTTGACGAGCACGACCTCGACGCCCGGCAGCAGCACGGCCTTCGAGCGCAGCAGACGCTGCAGCTCGCCGAGCGGCAGGTTCGGCGAATCGAAGTACTTCGGATTCGGCCACACCTGCACGCGCGTGCCGGATTTCTTCTCGCCGCGGCCCGCGCCTTGCGTCGCGAGCGGCTTCACGACGTCGCCGTCGGCGAAGCCGAGTTCGGCGATCTTGCCGTCGCGCCAGACCGTCACGTCGAGACGCGTCGCGAGCGCGTTCGTCACCGACACGCCGACACCGTGCAGGCCGCCCGAGAACGTGTACGCGCCGCCGGCGGCCTTGTCGAACTTGCCGCCTGCGTGCAGGCGCGTGAACACGATCTCGACGACCGGCACGCCCTCTTCGGGATGCATCCCGAACGGGATGCCGCGGCCGTCGTCCTCGACCGACACCGACTGGTCGGCGTGCAGCGTGACCGTGATCTGCTTGCCGTAGCCGCCGAGCGCCTCGTCGGACGCGTTGTCGATGACTTCCTGGATGATGTGCAGCGGATTTTCGGTACGGGTGTACATGCCGGGCCGCTGCTTGACCGGCTCGAGGCCCTTGAGCACCTTGATCGATGCTTCGCTATAGGCCGCGCTGGGCTTCTTCGTTGACATAGGCGCTGAATTTCGTCATTCATCGGGACGTTGTCCACATCTCGTGTGGATAACGTCGTGGACAAAACGTTGAGTTCCGTAAAAAAGCGAATCGAAACAACGGTGTGCTTGGACTGCTCCGAAAGCGGGCGCGCGGCGTGCGCCGAGCGACCCGGGACGCGCGGTATTTTACTGGTTCCGCGTGGCGCGCCGCCGCAAGATCGTCGCACGGCGCTGCCGGCCGGCGCTCCGACGCGCCGGGCCGCCACGCGTGGTGCGTCAGACCGGCTTGCGCTTTGCCTCGAGCGTCTCCCACCGCTCGAGCGCGGCGAGGAGCTCGTCGTCGATCGCCGCGAACCGCTCGGTCAGGCGCGTGCCTTCCTGCGGATCCTTCGCGAAGATCGAGCCATCTTCGAGTTGCGCGTTGATCGTCTTCTGTTCTTCCTCGAGCGCCGCGATCTTCTCCGGCAGCGCATCGAGTTCGCGCTGCTCGTTGAACGACAGCTTCACCGTGCGCTGCGCGTTGCGGCCGGCCGCGCCTTTCGCCGCGTCTTCCTTGACCGGCGCCGCTTCCTTCACCGCGCGCTTCGCCGCTTCCTGCTGCGCGAGCTGCTGCGAACGCTCGCTCTGGATCTGCCAGTCGGTGAAGCCGCCGACGTATTCGCGCCACTTGCCGTCGCCTTCGGCCGCGATCACCGACGTCACGACGTTGTCGAGGAACGCGCGATCGTGGCTGACGAGCAGCACCGTGCCGTCGTAGTCGGCCAGCAGCTCTTCGAGCAGTTCGAGCGTCGGGATGTCGAGGTCGTTGGTCGGTTCGTCGAGCACCAGCACGTTGGCCGGACGCGCGAACAGGCGCGCGAGCAGCAGCCGGTTGCGCTCGCCGCCCGACAGCGACTTCACCGGCGAGCGCGCACGCTCCGGCGCGAACAGGAAGTCGCCGAGATAGCTCATCACGTGCTTGCGCACGCCGCCGATCTCGACCCATTCGCTACCGGGGCTGATGGTGTCGGCCAAGCTCTTTTCCTGGTCGAGCTGCGCGCGCATCTGGTCGAAATACGCGACCTGCAGGTTCGTGCCGGTGCGCACCGTGCCCGCGTCGGGCTTCAGCTCGCCGAGGATCAGCTTGAGCAGCGTGGTCTTGCCGGCGCCGTTCGGGCCGACGAAGCCGATCTTGTCGCCGCGCATCACCGTCGTCGAGAAGGTGTCGACGACCGTGCGCTCGCCGTAGCGCTTCGTCACGTCCGTCAGTTCCGCGACGATCTTGCCCGACTTCTCGCCCTGCGCGACGTCGAGCTTCACGTTGCCCTGCGAATTGCGGCGCTCCGCGCGCTCGTTGCGCATCTGCACGAGCCGCGCGATGCGGCCGACGCTGCGCGTGCGGCGCGCCTCGACGCCCTTGCGGATCCACACTTCTTCCTGCGCGAGCAGCTTGTCGAACTTCTCGTTTTCCACGCGCTCGACTTCGAGCTGCTGCGCCTTGCGCGTCTGGTACGCGGAGAAATTGCCCGGATACGACAGCAGCCGGCCGCGATCGAGCTCGACGATGCGGGTCGCGACGCGGTCGAGGAACGCGCGATCGTGCGTGATGAACAACAGGCCCGCACGCTGCGCGACCAGCAGTTCTTCCAGCCAGCGGATGCCGTCGAAGTCGAGGTGGTTGGTCGGTTCGTCGAGCAGCAGCACGTCGGGCTGCAGCACCAGCGCGCGCGCCAGCGCGACGCGCTTCTGCATCCCGCCCGACAATGCGTCTACCTGTGCGTCGCCGTCCGTCAGGCCGATCTGCGCGAGCGTCATCGACACGCGCGTGCGCCAGTTCCATGCGTCGTGCGCATCGAGCGACGACTGCAGCGCGTTCATCCGCGCGAGCAGCGCGTCGTGTTCGGCGCCTTCCGGTGTTTCAGCGAGGCGATGCGCGATCGAATCGTATTCTTCGAGCACTTCGCGCGTGTGCGTGAGCCCCGATGCCACGGCGTCGAACACGGTCGCGCCGGGTTCGAATTCGGGCTCCTGCGGCACATAGACGGTCACGAGCTCCTGCTGGCGCGTAATCAGCCCGTCATCGGGCTTCGCGAGCCCGGCGACGATCTTCAGCAGCGACGACTTGCCCGCGCCGTTGCGACCGATCAGGCCGACGCGCTCGCCGGCCTCCAGCGAGAAGTCCGCGTGATCGAGCAACGCGACGTGACCGAACGCGAGTTGCGCGCCGGTAATGGAATAAAGCGACATGGGGAGACGGCGAAGAGAGAAATCGGAAGCGCCCATTGTACCGGTGGCGGACGCCTGCGCCGGGATGGCCGGATGGACTAGGCCGGAGGGCGAATCATTTTGTGCTGCTTAAGCGCTGCGTTAGCGCTGCGTTAGCGCTGCGTTTTTGCTGCGGCGGCATGATGGCGCGCGCTCGGCGGGCGGGGCCGGCATCGCGCGCGTTGGCGTCATGCGGGGCCGGCGGCGGGCATCCGGCCGCAGTTTCCCGGCCGGGCGCCCGCAGGCGGAACGCGCGATTACTTCACGTTGACCGTGATCGTCGAGCTCAGCTCGGGACCGTACGAGCGGTGCGCGCCTTCGCCGAGCTGCAGCGTCAGCGTATGCTGGCCGGGCGGCAGCTTCAGGTCGGTTTCGGTCTGGCCCTTGCCGAAGTGCAGCGAATGGTCGGTGGCGGGGATCACGTCGCCCTTCGGCACCGGCTTGCCGTCGACCAGCAGGTGATGGTGGCCCGTGTCCGGCGTCATGTCGCCGGCCGGCTTGAGTTCCATCCCTTCAAGGCCGAACTTCACGTGCACGGGGCTCGAGACCGTCGCGCCATCCTTCGGCTCGGCGAAGTACACGCGCGCCTCGGCACGCGCGAGCGTCGACGCGGCCAGCGCCGCGACACAAACCACACCCGCGATCCATTTCTTCTTGTTGAGCATCGTTTTTCTCCTTCAGATTGAAAGGCTCACGAAGCATACACTGCGTGCCCGGCCCGCGCGATGACGGTCGTTGTTCGCGATGCGTACGTTTAAAACGACGTTGCGGAGGCGTTCGGCGAAATTCCGGTACCATTGCGCCTTTCGTCCGCCGGCCACGCCGCGGACGGCGTCACCGACTTTCATCATCCCGAGCGCCACATGAGCGAAGTAACCGAATACCAGAGCTGGGTCTGCCTGATTTGCGGGTGGGTCTACAACGAAGCGGAAGGCCTGCCCGACGAGGGCATCCCCGCCGGCACCCGTTTCGCCGACATTCCCGCCGACTGGCGCTGCCCGCTGTGCGACGTGGGCAAGGAAGATTTCGTCGTCGTCGATTTCTGATTCGGCTTTTTCGGACACGACCGGGGCGCGCGGCGCGTATCGGCACGCATTCCGTCCGCCGATGCGCCGCGCGTTTGCTATACTCTGCGCGCTGTCCACATCGCCGTCCCGGTCGCGTCTTCCGCACGCGATATCGCGGACATGGCTCTCCCCGTAGTTCAATGGATAGAACAAGCGCCTCCTAAGCGCTAGATACAGGTTCGATTCCTGTCGGGGGGACCAACAATTTCCCGAAATTCCGTCTCAGCCTGAAAATCGCGCCGTCGGCACGCACAGCGTCCAAAGGTCGGGGGCCCACCCTCACGCCTGGCCGCGTGTTCCGCCGAAACCACGTATGCCAGGCTGTGCCGGCCAATGGCCGCCAGGCCTGTGACCCCACCGCCCCGTCACCGCATCAACCCCGTCCTGACCTGCGGCATCAGACTCGCATTCGCGCCCGTCACGGCAAACGTCCCCGTCGACGACGCGCCCGCCGGCAGCGCCAGCACACTGCCGTCCGCGAGCCGGTTCGCATCGACGACGATCTGGCTCGACGCGCAACCGTTCGTCAGCAACGAGACCGGCAACCCGGCGATCGACGAGAACGTGTTGCCCGTCACGCTGAACGAACACACGTTTCCGTACGCCCGGAACCCCGCATATCCGGAACCCGACACGCGGTTGTTCGCCACCGTGACATCCGACACGGCTCCCGACCACGTATCCAGCTCGATCGCGCCCTGCTGCGTCGGCTGCAATCCGTTGTTCACGTTCGCGTTCTGGATGTTGGTCACGGTATTGCCCGTGATGACGACGTTCGAAGCCCCGTAGGTTTTCCAGCTGTCCTCCTGCGCGGCCAGAATCCCCGCCGCCTTCTCGACGCCGTCGACCGTATTGTTCGAGATCGTCACCGCCTGCCCGCCGACAACGGTGATGCCGCGCCCCCAAGAATTGCCCGATACCGCGTTATGGTCGATCAGCACGTTGCTGCTCAGGCGGCCGTCGCCGAGATAGCTGACCACGGCGATCAGATCGTCGCCGGTGCCGGTCACCGTATTGTTCTGCACCAGCACGTTGGTCGATCCGTAGGTCGTATGGATGCCGTCGGCCAGCGTCGCCCGCACGGTATTGCCCACGATCGCGATACGGTTGCCGCCGAACACGAAGATCCCGGCGCTCGCGCCGCCCTGGATCGTCACCCCGAGCACCTGAACGTCCGAGCCCGTGACCTCGACCTTGGTCGACTCGGGCGTCGTGAGCCGCGTGGTGCCGGTGCCGGCCAGCGTCACGCCGACGAGCGTCGAGCCGGCGCCGCTCATCACGATCGTCTGGTCGGCGGGATTCGTCGCGGCCAGCGTCGCGCCGTATCCCGAGATCACCGCCTGCGGCACCGTCACGGCAAGCGAATGCCCGACGACGTAGCGGCCCGGCGCGATGACCAGGCGCTGGCCGGCACGCAGGCTGTCGAATGCCTTCTGCAACGCGTCGGCCTGGTCGCTGCCGTCGGCAGCCGGGGAAACCGTCACATCGGCGACCAGAACCGGTTTGGCGCCACTGGACGGCAGAAGCGTCGCGCCGGACGCGGCACCGGTCGACGCAGCGGTCGGTGCCGGGCTGCCGGAATTCGTCGATGCAGCCGATGCGCCGGATGCAGCGCCGGCAGGTGCGACGGACGATGTCGATGTGCCCGCAACGGTTTGCGATGCCGGAGCCGCGCTGCCGTCACCGCCGCCGCATGCAGCAAGCCAAAGGCACAGCGCGGCAAGCATCGCCTGATCGACCGTACGCATACGAAGTTCCGCTAGCCCAGATTGGCGTCATCGTAAGTACGCTTGATTACTTTGTAAATGAATTCCGCCGTGCGCCTGCAAAACCGTTCGTTATCCTCTTCCATTCATCATCGCGCCATCACGGTGACATGCGGCACACGACGCCATCAAGGACTACCTGATGCAGACGGCGCGCGTCTTCACGCGCCGCTCGAGACCCGCAGGCTGCCTGATCGTGCTATCGGCACTGCATCCGTCCGAGCGCTCGGACACGGTCCGGCAAATGCTGATCGCGATGCGCGAGCAGACCGTCACCGCGTTACACGCGCGGCTGGGCGAAAGCGTTGCGACCGGAGAGCTCTCGGCACATGCGAACCTCGACGCGATCGCGCGCTACTACGTGACGGTGCAACAGGGGATGTCGATTCAGGCGCGCGACGGTGCGAGCCGTCGCGATCTGGAGGCGGTCGCGCAAGCCGCGCTGGCCGCATGCTGTGCTCGCACACGCGAGCGGCGGATAAAACGGCGGACCTCGGAAAGAAGCCCGCAAGCGAAACCACACGCGGCCGTGCAGCGGCAAGCGCCCTGCACGACCGCGCCGATGCGTTACTGCGTCACGGCGTGCTGCACGTCCTTCGACGCATGCCACACGCGATAGCGCACATCGAAACCGTCCGGCACGTACACGACGAGCGGCAGGCGGCTGTTGTAGCGCAGCAGCTGGCCGTCGCCGCGCACCTGCACGAAGCGCTGCTGCGGCGCCTGGCCCGGGCAGGCCATCAGCGTCGACGCCGGCCCCTTCACGTCGGTCAGGCGATAGTACGTATAGCCCCAGCCCTTCACGTCCTCGGCGGTCAGTTCCCCGCCGAACCATTGCTGGTTGCAGTCGGTCTGCAGCGTCTTGCCGATCATCAGCTCGACGCGCGCGTCGCCTTCGTTCTCGAGCGCGGGCAGCGCGATCACCGCGCGCTGCTGGCCGGCCGACGGCTGCGGGAACATCTTGATCGACTCGGCCGGCACGGCGGGCGCCGATGCGGGCC
Organism: Burkholderia sp. Bp8984; assembly: GCF_003853755.1. Lineage (NCBI taxonomy): Bacteria > Pseudomonadati > Pseudomonadota > Betaproteobacteria > Burkholderiales > Burkholderiaceae > Burkholderia > Burkholderia sp. Bp8984. The sequence continues at coordinate 91,335 of NZ_QTQN01000019.1, read as the reverse complement.
CGGCCGCGCAGGCGGCGGCGGTCGTCACGCAAAGGGCGGCCAGGACGGCCCGGATCGCGAATTTCATCGATGTGCTCCTGAAAAACAAATAGGCCCTGGATGCTAACACTTTCGCTCCAAGACCTTACGGCGCTGTAATTTCACGACACAATTGCATACAGCCGGCGATCCCCGCGCGCGGTACTTATACGGAAACCAACGGAGATCATCATGCTGAAGCTCATTGCTGCCGCCGGCGTCGCCACGCTGCTGGCCGGGTGCGTCGTCGGTCCGGACGCCGGATACGGCTACGGACAGCCCTACTATTCCGATCCCGGCTACGCGTACGGGCCGGCCTACGGGGCGTCGCCCGTGTACGGGACGGTCAACATCTGGGGCGGCGGCGGCGGGCGCGACTGGGACCGCGGACGCCGCGACTGGGATCGCGGACGCGACGGCTGGAATCGTGACCGCGGCGGCTGGGATCGCGACCGCAGCGAACGCGCCCGTCACGGCGGCTGGGGCCGCGGCGACGGACGCCGCGCCGACTGGAATGACGACGGCGGCGGGCGCGGCCAAGGCAACGGCGGCGGCCATCGCCACTGACGCAATTGCAACCGTTTGTATCCACGCACGCCCCACGTAAGGCCGATACGAGCCGCTAGACGACCGTCAAAAAGCAAGGCCCTCGCATCACCGCGAGGGCCTTTTGTCGTCCGCTCCACCGGAAACCGTGCGGCCGGCTACGCAACGCCGAACCTGCCCGCGCCTCATGCGCGTGCCCGCTTCTTACCACCCCGCCGGCTGCGCATAGCCGCCCGACACGGGCGCGCCGCACACGTACGCGCGCTGATAACGGTCGTAGCAATAGCTCGGGCCGTCGTCCTGGTATTGCGCCTGCTGGTAGGTCGGATAAGCCGGCTGCTGGTAGGCCGGTGCCTGGTAGTACGTCTGCGGCTGGTAGGCCGGCGCCTGATACACGGGCGCCTGATACGCGACGGGCGGATTCATCGCCGACGTCACGATCGCGCCGAGCACCGCGCCGCCGATCAGCGCGCCGATGACGGCGCCCCCGTCGCGGCCATGCGCGGACGCCGGGCCCGCCACGGCAAGCGAACCGGCGAGGACACATACAGCGGCAATCTTTTTCATGATGGACTCCCACGCGAAGTGGTACTGGATGCGATGCATTGTGGCCGCGCCCGGCCGTAATAGATGCAGCAAGTGGTAACGCGCCATTACGGGTATCACGCACACCGAAACGCGGCACGGCCGTGCTACGATTTTCGGCACACTGGAGACGCCTTCATGCAGCCCGAAACCGCCCGCCGTTTCGATACCGAATTCGCGCCGCGCATCGCGCAGGCGATCGCCGCCTTCTTCGCCGATCACGTGCTGACCGACGTCGTCCCGTACGGCGGCCACGGGAAACCGACGCGCGTGCGGATCCGCAGCGCGCCGCACGAGCACGTGAGCGGCTTCGTGCATCCGCTGAACCTCGAACTGACCTGGGACACCGACGAGATCGAACGGTTGATGGAGCCCGACGGGCCCATGCGCTTCGAGCACTACCTGAGCGCGCTGCCGAGGAAGCTGAGCGCATGGGAGGGCGCGCGCGACATCGACCTCGCGTCGCGCACGCAGGCCGACCCGCTCGTGCGGCTCGGCGGCCTCGATTTCGAAGGCTGAACGCGCGTGCCGGCCGGCGGCGGTGTCGGCGTCGCGCGATTCGGCCCGGTGATACACTCGACCGGCCCCGCGCCGGCGCCGCCAGGCTGGCCGGACCGTCCACCGCCGCCTCCACCCGCAAGCATGGTTGCGCACGCAACCGGCACCCGGGCACGCGGACAACCACGCTTTAGCTCCCGCCATGAACGCCGATACCGGCCTGCCGCTTCCGCAACGCTACTGGGCGATCGTCTGCGTCGCACTGGGCATCACGCTCGCCGTGCTCGACGGCGCCATCGCGAACGTCGCGCTGCCGACGATCGCGCGCGACCTGCACGCGTCCGATGCCGCATCGATCTGGATCGTCAACGCGTACCAGCTCGCGGTCACGATCACGCTGCTGCCGCTCGCGTCGCTCGGCGAACGCGTCGGCTATCGCCGCATCTACATCGCGGGTCTTGCGCTCTTCACCGCGGCGTCGCTCGGCTGCGCGCTCGCCGGCTCGCTGCCGACGCTCGCGGTGATGCGCGTGATCCAGGGGTTCGGTGCGGCCGGCATCATGAGCGTCAACGCGGCGCTGGTGCGCATGATCTATCCGTCGTCGATGCTCGGGCGCGGGCTGTCGATCAACGCGATGGTGGTCGCGCTGTCGTCGGCGATCGGCCCGACGGTCGCATCGGCGATCCTGTCGTTCGCGTCGTGGCCCTGGCTGTTCGCGGTCAATGTGCCGATCGGCATCGCCGCGGTGTTCGGCAGCCTGCGCGCGCTGCCGGCCAACCCGCTGCACGACGCGCCGTACGACTTCCCGAGCGCGCTGATGAACGCCTGCGTGTTCGGCCTGCTGATCATGGCCGTCGACGGGCTCGGTCACGGCGAAAGCCACGCGTACGTCGCGGCCGAGCTGGCCGTCGCGTTCGGCGTCGGCTACTTCTTCGTGAAGCGCCAGCTGTCGCAGCCGGCGCCGCTGCTGCCGGTCGACCTGATGCGCATCCCGATGTTCGCGCTGTCGATCTGCACGTCGGTCGCGTCGTTCACGTCGCAGATGCTCGCGTTCGTCGCGCTGCCGTTCTGGCTGCAGCATTCGCTCGGCTTCTCCCAGGTCGAAACCGGCCTCTACATGACGCCGTGGCCGCTCGTGATCGTATTCGCCGCGCCGCTCGCGGGCGTGCTGTCGGACCGCTATTCGGCCGGCATCCTCGGCGGCATCGGGCTCGCGCTGTTCGCGGCCGGGCTGCTGTCGCTCGCGACGATCGGCGCGCACCCGGGTACCGTCGACATCGTGTGGCGGATGGCGCTGTGCGGCGCGGGCTTCGGGCTGTTCCAGTCGCCGAACAATCGCGCGATGCTGTCGTCGGCGCCGCGCGAGCGCAGCGGCGGCGCCGGCGGGATGCTGAGCACGGCGCGCCTGACGGGCCAGACGCTCGGTGCCGCGCTCGTCGCGCTGATTTTCGGGCTGGCGCCCGACCGCGGTCCGACGATCGCGCTCTATGTCGCCACGGTGTTCGCGGCGGTCGCCGCGGTGGTCAGCATGCTGCGCATCGCGTCGCCGCGCCCCGACGCTGCGGCCTGATGCCGCCGCGCGTCGCGCCCACGGCTCACGCGGCGTCGAGCGCGTCCATCACGAAGCGCACGCGCGCCTTCACGCTCACGCGCGGCAGCTCGATCAGCCGATAGCCATACGCCGTATAGCAGTCGACCATCGCGTCGTAGGTGCGCACGGCCTCCGCGAAATCCTGCCGGCGCTCGGTGTCCTGCGTGTAGATCTCGGGCCACGGCGGCGCGATGAACACACGCCGGTGATAGCGGAAGCCCCGCGCCGCGGCCTCCGCGTGTGCGGGCACCGCAAGGCCCGTCAGCCGCAGGTAACCGATCACGTCCGGCACGCCGCGATCGAAGAACACGGGCCCGCGCGCGCCTCGCGCGAGATGGTGCGAACGCATCTCCCAGTTCAGCATCAGTTCGGCGAATGCGGCCCGGTCGCGCCACGGCAGCGCCGGGCCGTCGATCGCCATCTGGTCGCGGATCACGCCGCGCCCGGCCTCGTGCGAGCGCGCGAAACCGGTACGCTCGAGCGCATCGAGCAACGTGCTCTTGCCGGAGCCGGGGCCGCCCGTGACGATGAAGAAGCGGGCGGCCGCATCGTCCGCCGCGCAACCCTCCTCCACGCGCTCGGACATCCGCTCAGACATGCGCGGCCCGCCGGCCCGCGCGCCGCGTGACCGACGCGGCCGCCGCGACGCTGCGCAGGTCGGCGACGAACGTGTCGCGCCAGACCGACAGGTTGTTCTCGCGCAGCCGCGCGAGGTTCGCCTCGTGCCGCGCCCGCCGCTCGGCGAGCGGCATCGACAGCGCGCGCTCGAGCGCATCGGCCATCTGCGACAGGTCGTACGGATTGACGAGCAGCGCGCCGCTCAGCTCGGCCGCCGCGCCCGCGAACTCCGACAGCACGAGCACGCCCGGATCGGCCGGGTCCTGCGACGCGACGTATTCCTTCGCAACGAGATTCATCCCGTCGCGCAACGGCGTCACGTAGCCGACCTGCGACATCCGGAAGAACGCCATCAGCAGATTGCGCTCGTACTTGCGGTTCAGGTACTGGATCGGCGTCCAGTCGAGCTGCGAGAAGCGGCCGTTGATCCGGCCGGCCTCGCCTTCGAGCGTCTCGCGAATGCGCTGGTAGGTCTGCACGTCGGAGCGCGTCGGCGGCGCGATCTGCACGAGCGACACGCGCCCCTGCCAGCCCGGCTGGTTGGCGAGCATCCGCTCGAACGACTGGAAGCGCTCGACGAGCCCCTTCGAATAGTCGAGCCGGTCGACGCTCATCACGAGCTTGCGGCCCCCGAGCGCGTCACGCAGCATCTTCACCGGCTTGCGCGAGCCATACTGGACGGCCGCCTCGGCGATCGCATCCGGATGCACGCCGATCGGATAGGCGGCAACCTTCACGACGCGGCCGTGCGCATGCAGCATCCCGTCGTCGCTCGCCGCGCCGATGCCGCGCCGCTCGATGTAGTCGGTGAACGCCTGCCTGTCGGCATCGGTCTGGAAACCCGCGATGTCGTACGCGCACATGAACTTCACGAGCTCGTCGTGCGGCGGCACGACGCGCAGCATGTCGGGCGACGGAAACGGAATGTGCAGGAAGAAGCCGATCGGATTCTTCACGCCGAGCTCGCGCAGGCAATGCGCGAACGGCAGCAGGTGATAGTCGTGCACCCAGATCAGGTCGTCGGGCCGCAGCAGCGCGGCGAGCTGCTTCGCGAGCATCGCGTTCACGCGCAGATAACCGGCGTACTCCTGCCGGTCGAAGCGCGCGAGATCACTGCGGTAGTGAAACACCGGCCAGAGCGTCGCGTTCGAGAAACCGCGGTAGTACTGATCGTAGTCGCGCCGGGTCAGCCCCACCGTCGCATAGGTGACGTTGCCGTCCCGCTGGATCGCCGGTTGCGTGTCGGGCGTACCGACGATCTCGCCGTTCCAGCCGAACCAGACGCCGCCGGTTTCCTTCAGCGCATCCATCACGCCGACCGCGAGACCGCCTGCGCTCGGGCGCGTGTCCTCGCCGGCGGCGACACGGTTCGATACCACGATCAATCTGCTCATGCGGCTTCCCCTCCTCGATTCGATTGAATGACGCGCAGCGCGCGCCAAGGCGGACGCGACGGCCCGAAGGCAGTCGCGCGGCGATTCAGATGTGAGCGATGCAACCAGGCGCGCAATGAAATGCGGCAGCGGAATACAGCGGCGACAGCCTCAAGCGTCCTGCTCCTGGCCGAGGTCGCGTTGATAGTCGAGCCCTTCCGGGCGTGCGCCGCCCTGATTGTGATCGCCGTCGGACGGCGTCTCGTCGGGCGCGCCGGCCGGCGCGTCGGTCTGCGGACGCGGGCGCTCGGCACCCGCATCGGGCGGCCGGGGAGAAAACCGTTTCGAACGGCGCATGGCTGGGTGTCTCATATGGCGCGCGGCTCGGAGCCGTCGTAGAAACATTCCATAACAAAACAGTCTAGGTCGCTTCCTCGCATGCCGCGGTAACAATTACCTTCAATTTGTAACGTTTTGACCCCGGCTCCGCCATCTGTCCGACAATAGCGCCGCGCGTACGCGCGCGACCCGCCGCCGGCGATTTGTCAAAGCTTTGCAGTTTTCCTATGACCATTGCGAAACAATGACGCGGCAAGGGGGCGCGCATGCGTCGCCGCTCACCCAGACAGGACTTGCACTCAGGGATGAACATGGGTTTCGAACCGCCGCGCCGGGCCACGCCGGCGCGCATCGTGCTGGCCGCGCTCGCCACCGCCGCACTGCTGTCCGGCTGCAACTCGCTGTACAGCGAAGGCGCGACCGCCGGCGCCGGTATCGCGGGCGCCGCGATCGCCTCCAAGGTCACCAACAACGCCGCCGTCGCGACGGGCATCGGCCTCGGCGCCGTCGCCGGTGCGCGTGCGGGCGTCCAGTACACGCAGCGCGTCGCGCACCGCTACACGCAGGAACAGATCGCGAAGGCGGCCGGCCCGCTCGACGTCGGCGGCGTCGCGCCGTGGACGACGCACCATTCGTTTCCGATCGAGGATGACGAACAGGGCCGCGTGACGGTCAGCCGGATGATCAGCATCGGCCCGCTCGACTGCAAGGAAATCGTGTTCGCGGTCGACACGCCCGCGAAGGCCGACAAGGCCGCGCAATCGGCGTTCTACGTCGCCACGATCTGCCGCGACGGTCCCGTGTGGAAATGGGCGTCGGCGGAACCGGCGACCGAACGCTGGGGCGCGCTGCAATGAGCGTCGCGATCCGAATCGCTGCGATCGGCGCACTGTGCGCGGCCAGCGCCGCGCTGTCGGGCTGCGGCTCGGTCGGCGCGGCGAGCGGCGCGCTCGCCGGTGCGGCGACGGGCCTCGTCACCGCGAACCCGGCCGTCGGCGTCGGTGTCGGGATCGCCGTGCAGGCGGCGACCGACGAGGCCGTCAACCGCACGATGAAACAGCTCCATCAGAACCAGCAGGACGCGATCGCGAAGGCGGCCGGCAGCCTGGCCGTCGGCGAAGTGAAGCCGTGGAACGTGAAGAACACGCTGCCGCTCGAAAACGGCGAGGGCGAGGTGCGCGTCACGCGCGCGTACTCGACGGCGCTTGCGCTGTGCAAGGAATTCGCGTTCTCGGTGAAGGACGGCGACAAGGCCGACTGGTATTTCGCGAATGCGTGCCAGCAAGGCACGCACTGGAAGTGGGCGTCGGCCGAACCGGCGGTCGACCGGTGGGGTAACCTGCAGTAACGATGCGATGCGCGGCGCCTGGCAGGCGCCGTGCGTGCGGATGCCGGGCCAGACGGCCCGGCTCGGCGGCTCAGGACTCGACGTCCTCGAGACTGAAGATTTCGGTCTGGTCGTTGTACGAGAAGATCTCGCCGTAACGACCCCAGTCGATCACCGCGTCGAGCGTTTCCTCCGCCGCGCCGTCCGACAGGAAATCCTCCAGCTCCTGCTCGAAACGCACGCGCGGCGCACGATGGCCCGGGCGCTCGTTCAGCACCTTCTTGATCCGCGCGGCGAGCGGCACGTGCTTCAGCAGGTGATCCGCGAACATCAGCTTGCGCTCCTGCGTGCCGAATTCCGCGAACACACGCCCCGGCGGCGTCAGGAACACGTCCCCTTCGCGCACGTCGGCGAAGCCGAGGTACTGCAGCACTTCGGCGATCGGGAACAGGTCGTCGACCTCCAGATGCAGCGTGCGCGCGATTTCCGGCATGTCGGCACGGCCGTGGTACGGCGCCATCGCGAGCGTCTCGATCAGGCCGGCCATCAGGTTGGTCGACACCTGCGGCAGCCAGCTGCCGAGCTCGAGCCCCTTCTTCGTCGCCTCGCCGGTCTGGCGGGCCGTCATCTTCGCGTAGATGTCGTCGACCAGCTTGCGGAAGGCCGGATCCAGCCGGTTGCGCGGATGCTTGAACGGCACCTTGATCTCGGCGATCACGCGGCCCGGGTTCGACGACAGCACGAGAATCCGGTCGCACATGAACACCGCTTCCTCGATGTTGTGCGTGACGATCAGCACCGACTTGATCGGCATGCGGCCTTGCGTCCACAGGTCGAGCAGGTCGGTACGCAGCGTTTCGGCGGTCAGCACGTCGAGCGCCGAGAACGGCTCGTCCATCAGCAGGATCGTCGGGTCGACCACGAGCGCGCGCGCGAAGCCCACGCGCTGGCGCATGCCGCCCGACAGCTCGCGCGGGTACGCGTTCTCGAAGCCGTCGAGACCGATCAGGTCGATCGCGGCGAGCGCGCGTTCGCGCCGCTCGCGTGCGCCGACGCCGAGCGCCTCAAGCCCGGCCTCCACGTTCTGCAGCACGGTCAGCCACGGAAACAGCGCGAAGGTCTGGAACACCATCGCGACGCCTTCGGCCGGGCCGCGCAGCGGCTTGCCGAGATAGGTCACGTCACCGCCGGTCGGCTCGATCAGCCCGGCGATGATCCGCAGCAGCGTCGACTTGCCCGAGCCCGAACGGCCGAGCAGCCCGACGATCTCGCCCTCGCGCAGCGACAGGTTCGCGTCGTCGAGCACGAGCAACTCGCCCTGCGTCTTGTTGAAGCCGCGGCAGACGTGATCGACGCGCAGGATTTCCTCGCCGAGGCGCGGCGGCTGGGACGTCTGGACGGGGGCGTTTACAGCATTCGGATTGTGCATCGCGTTTCGCTCTCAATCGGTCTCAGTCGAGCCGCAGCTTCGCTTCGGCGAAGGCATACAGCGGACGCCACAGCAGGCGGTTGAACAGGGTGACGAACAGGGACATCACGGCGATGCCCAGGATGATCTTCGGAAAGTCGCCGGCGGCGGTGGTCTGCGCGATATACGCGCCGAGGCCGTGCGCCTCGATCTTGGTCGAGCCCCACTGCACCGCTTCCGACACGATGCTCGCGTTCCACGCGCCGCCCGAGGCGGTGATCGCGCCGGTCACGTAGTACGGGAAGATGCCGGGCAGGATCGCCTGGCGCCACCACTGCCAGCCGCGGATCCGGAAGTTCGTCGCGGCTTCGCGATAGTCGTTCGGATAGGACGTCGCGCCCGCGATCACGTTGAACAGGATATACCACTGCGTGCCGAGCACGATCAGCGGCGACAGCCAGATGTCGGGGTTCAGGTGGAAGCGCGCGATCACGATCACGAACACCGGGAACAGCAGGTTCGCCGGGAACGCGGCAAGGAACTGCGCGAGCGGCTGCAGCTTCTCGGCCAGCTTCGGGCGCAGCCCGACCCACACGCCGATCGGCACCCAGATCACCGACGCGATCGAGATCAGCACGACCACGCGCAGCAGCGTGATGAGCCCGAGCGCGACGACGTGCCCGACTTCGCCCATCGTCACGCCGGTCGACACGAAGCTGACGACGCGCCACACGATATAGGCCGTGCCGAGCAGCAAGAGCGCCGCCCATGCGATGTCGACCGTGCGCGATGCCTTCTTCTCGACCTTCGGCAGCGAGAAGCGCATTGCGCCCGACAGCGGCAGGCGCAGCGGAATCCGCGCCGCCTTCGCGAAGAACCAGCCGGCCGGCACGAGCAGCTGGTGAATCAGGCGCGTGCGACGCACGAGGTCGAGCAGCCAGGATTGCGGCGCATCGCCCGATGCGGTGTTCTCCATCCGGAACTTGTCAGCCCATGCGATCAGCGGGCGGAACAGGAATTGGTCGTAGGCCAGGATCACGACCGTCATCGTCAGGATCACCCAGCCGATCGCACCGAGGTTCTTGTCCGAGATCGCCTGCGCGAGATACGCGCCGATGCCCGGCAGCGTGATGGTCTGGTTGCCGACGGTGATCGCCTCCGACGCGACGACGAAGAACCAGCCGCCCGACATCGACATCATCATGTTCCAGATCAGCCCCGGCATCGAGAACGGCACCTCGAGCTTCCAGAAGCGCTGCCACGACGTCAGGTGGAAGCCGCGCGACACTTCGTCCAGGTCGCGCGGCACCGTGCGCAGCGACTGGTAGAAGCTGAACGTCATGTTCCACGCCTGGCTCGTGAAGATCGCGAAGATCGCCGCGAGCTCGGCGCCGAGCACGCGGCTCGGGAACAGCGCGAGGAAGAACGTGACCGTAAACGAGATGAAGCCGAGCACCGGCACCGACTGCAGGATGTCGAGGATCGGGATCAGCACCATGCCGGCGCGGCGGCTTTTCGCGGCGAGCGTGCCGTACACCAGCGTGAACGCGAGCGACGCGACCATCGCGGCGAGCATCCGCAGCGTGGTGCGCAACGCGTATTCGGGCAGGTTCGACGGGTCGAGCGAGATCTTCTGGGTCTGAAGGGTCCCGATCGGCGCCATCGTTTCATGAAAGCCGACGACCGCCATCGCGATCAGGCAGATGATCAGCGGAAACGCGATGAAGTCCCACCGGTTCGGCAGGACGCGCCACGCGGACGCGTTGGCGGTCCGGTTCGGATTGAAGAATCCGACGTCCATCAGGCGCCCTCCCCGGTAAGGCCGAACGAAGCCGGCAGACGATGTTGATTCATGGCAAAGCGCACGGGCGCGGTAATTCGACGCGGTAATTCGATTGATTCACGATTTCACGCCGGCGCGAGGCGCCGTGCGTGCAAGCTGCGCCCTCCGGGCGCGGCGAGTCGGGCCGCGACGGCACGACACTACACCAACCTGTATTTCAGGTTCAACCGTCCGGGGCCGGCTCGGCTCGGCGCGGCGCGCGGGCGGCGCACGGATCGTGCCCGGCACGCGGGCGAACGGCAGGCGTGCGGTGCGGAGCAGCCCGGCCGCGGTCGTGCGGCCGGCATGCAGGCCCCGAATTATGCCGTGATCCGGGCCGGCCGGGAACCCGCCCGCCGCACACGGACACAAACCATGCAGGACGTCAGCGGACGATTGCGGCGAAGCAGGTATGATCGGGGCTAGCCCCTGGCGTCGCTAGCCCCATAGCCGCCAGGGATCGACCGACCAGCGGGAGGAAGCGAATGGCAGGAAACTTGGTGATCGTCTGCCGCGATCAGGACGCCGATGCGTTCTACGAGCTGATGCAGGAGTACGGGTCGTTCCAGACCCGGCTGTCGTCGACGGCGTGGTACCTGAACATGAACGTCGTGCCGGAATCGCTGCAGGAGGAGATCCTGGAGCGCCTCGGCCGCTATACGACCGTCTATATCTTCGAGGCCACGAGCGTGACCTACAACACCATCGACAGCAACGCCGCCGAGACGCTCGGCACGCTGTTCGGCGAATGATGCCGCGCGGCGCCTGCCCGGCAGGCGCCGCATGCGCCGCTTACGCGGCCTGGGCGTGAAGTTCGTCCTTCGGCACCACGTCGAACGGGAACGTCATCGCCACGCGCAGGCCGCCCTCGGGACGATTGCCGATCTCGCACGCCCCGCCCAGCCGCAGCACCAGCCGCTCGACGATCGCCAGCCCGAGCCCGCTGTGGCCGTTCCCGCCGCGCGCGGGGTCGAGCCGCACGAACGGCCGCGTCGCGGCCGCCAGATCGCGCGGCGCAATCCCGCCGCCGCTGTCGCTGACCGACAGCACGTAACCCGCCGGCGTACGCGCCGTCTCGATGAGCACGGGCGGCGCGCCGTACGCATGCGCATTGTCCAGCAGGTTCGACAGGATCCGGTCGAGCGTCGCGGTCGGCAGGCGGAAGCCTTCGTCGGCGGCCAGATGCGTCTGGACAGCCGGCGCGTTCGGTGCGACCGCGCGATAGCTGCGGGCGATCCGCTCGCAGGCCTGGTCGACCGGCACGGGCTCGCTGCGGTCCGCCCCGCCGTGCGCGAACACGAGGAACTGGTCGACGATGTGCGACATCGAGTCGACATCGCGCACCACGCCGTCGCGCAGCCGCGCGTCGTCCATCATTTCCGCGCGCAGGCGCATCCGGGCGAGCGGCGTGCGCAGGTCGTGCGCGACGCCGGCCAGCATCACCGCGCGGTCACTCTCGGCCTGCGACACCTGTTCCACCATCTGGTTGAAGCCGTGCGTGAGCTGGCGCAGCTCGCGCGGGCCACGCTCGCGCAACGGCGGCACCGGCTGGCCGCGGCCGAAGCGCGCGACCGCGCGCGCCAGCGAGCGCAGCGGCTGCTGCAGCTGCCAGGCCGCGAACAGCGCGGCGATCACGCCGGCCGAGAAAATCGTGCCGAGCCACAACAGCATCCGGTCGAGCGAGCGCGGCGGGCGCAACGGCTGCACCGGCACCACGATCCAGTTGCGGTCGCTCGGCTCCTTGACCCACAGCACCGGCGGATGGCCCGGCGCGCCGATCTCGACCAGCGTGCCGGGCGGCATCCGCTCGCTCACGTCGTCACGGAAACGCTTGAGCGGCGCCGCCAGGTTCGAATCGGCGTCTTTCGGCACATCGGGACTGTCCGGCGACACCAGCCGCACCCGCGACGGCAGCGGCTGGTCGGGCGTGCGCTCGACGTGCTGGCGCACGGCGTCGACGAGGAACGCGGCCTCCTCGACGGCATAACGCGTCTGCATCTGGTTGCGCTCGAGGCGCATCGCGAAGAACCACGCGAAGTGCGACAGGAGCAACACGCCGACGACCAGCAGCGCCAGCCGCCCGAACAGCGAATCAATGGGCTTGCGCATGGGCCTCGCCGTCGGGCACGAACACGTAGCCGCGCCCGCGGACCGTCTGGATGAAGCGCGGCGTCGACGGATCCGTTTCCAGGATGCGGCGCAGGCGCCATACCTGGACGTCGATGCCGCGGTCGGTGCCGTCGTACTCGGGCCCGTGCAGCAGCTCGAGCAGCCGTTCGCGCGTGAGTGTGCGCAGCGCGTGATTCACGAAGATCTTCAGCAGCGCGAATTCGCTGCTCGACAGCGTCGCCGGCTTGCCGTCGACCGACAGCGTGCGCGCCTGGAAGTCGAGCACGAAACGGCCGAACGCGAACGGCTCGCGCTGCTCGGGCGCCGCCGCCGACGGCGTCGCGCGGCGGCGGCGCAGCACGGCCTGCACGCGCGCGAGCAGCTCGCGCGGGTTGAACGGCTTGCCGAGGTAGTCGTCCGCGCCGAGCTCGAGCCCGACGATGCGATCGACGTCGTCCGCGCGCGCGGTCAGCATGATCACGGGGATGTCGTCGCCGGCCGCGCGCAGCTGGCGCAGCGCGGTCAGGCCGTCCACGCCCGGCATCATCAGGTCCAGCACGATCAGGTCGGGCCGCTCGCGCTCGAGGCGCTTCTCGAGCGTCGCCGCGTCGTGCAGCACGGACACTTCCATCCCCTGGCGCACGAGATAGTCGCGCAGCAGGTCTCGGAGTTCTTGGTCGTCGTCGACGATGAGGATCTGGGTAGTCATGGCTCGAAGTTTAGCGCGCGAGCGCGGAGTCGAAGAACGAAACAAAGGGGCGAAAGGGTTACTGCGGGTTACGACGCAAGGGAACTGTAATGCGCCGTAACCCGGCAGCCATCCGGCGTAACACCGGCCCGAGCACGCGCCGCTAACCTGCGTCTTACCGGATGCGGCACCCGGGTCACCCCGCGCGCCGCATCGCCGGACCCTTTGGATACAAGGAGTTTCTGAAATGTATAAGAACACTTCCCGCGTGGCCATTGCGGCCGCCACCGTGCTCGCTCTCGCATTCGGCACCGCGCATGCCGCGCAGCCCAACGACATGCCGCCGCCGGGCGGCCCCGGCATGCACCAGATGCACGGCGGCCATGACGGCGGCCCGTTCGGCGTGATCATGAAGCTGCACGACCAGCTCAAGCTCAACGCGTCGCAGGAACAGCAGTGGCAGACGGCCGTCAACACGATGAAGCAGAACCATGAAGCGATGCGCAAGAGCCACGAGCAGATGCGCGAGCAATTCAAGGCGCAGAAGAACCAGCCGATCCTCGACCTGAACGCGATGCACGCCGCCCGCCAGCAGGCCGAGCAGCAAAACGCGCAGCTGCGCGAGCAGAGCTCGGCCGCGTGGCTCGCGTTCTACAACGGGCTGAACGACCAGCAGAAGACGACGGTCAGCACCGCGCTGAAGCAGCAGTTCGCGCGGATGGAGCAGCGTCACGAGAAGATGAAGGAACGCTGGGAGCAGCACCGCGCGGCCAAGGGCGCGTCGGCACCGGCGCAGTAAGCCGGCGGGGCGCCTCCCCGGGCGGCATCGCGGGGGACGCGGGCACCCGGCCCGCGTCCCCCGTTTCATTTCAGGCGACGTCGAACAGCAACACCTCGGCCGCCCGGCCGCGTGCGAACGCGACCGCTTCTACCCCGGCGATCCGCGCGCCGTCGCCCGCGGCCAGCGCGTGGCCGTTGACCTCCACGTCGCCGCGCACCACGTGCACATAGGTGCTGCGCCCGGCCGGCACGGCGAATGCCGCCGCCTCGTCGCCATCGATCAGCCCCGCGAAGATCCGCGCATCCGCACGGATCGACAGCGCACCGTCGTCGCCGTCCGGCGACGCGACGAGCCGCAGGCGGCCGCGCTTCTCGTCGTCGGCGAAATGCCGCTCCGCGTAGCCGGGCCGTCCGCCCCGCTCCGCCGGCTGCAGCCAGATCTGCAGCAGATGCAGCACCCGGTCGCGCGACGCATTGGTTTCGCTGTGCATCAGCCCCGTGCCGGCGCTCATCCGCTGGACGCCGCCGGCCCGCACGATGGCGCCGTTGCCGAGGCTGTCGCGATGCGCGAGCGCGCCGTCGAGCACGCAGGTGACGATTTCGAGGTCGCGGCGCGGCTGCATCCCGAAGCCGCGCGTCGGCGCAATCCGGTCCTCGCTCAGCGCGCGCAGCGCGCCGAACGGCGGATGCGCGGCCCCGGCGGCGCCGGCAAGCGCAAAGCTGTGGCTCGATTCGAGCCAGCCTTGGCGCGTGTGGCAGCGGTCGGCGGCGCGGCGGATCTGGAACATGGGGCGGGCACTCCGGCAGGCAGATATTCTTTCTTCGGGTTTACCTGCACTGTAGGGGCGTGCCGGGCGCGCCACAATCCGCCGCCCGCGCACCGCATCGTTGCACCCACGAACCCAATCGGCGTAATGCTCGTTGCGAATACCGCGATTGCCGCAACGCCCGAATCGAAGAATCGATCGGTCGCGCCGGATTGCCGTTTTCCGGGTATCGCGTTCGGGTAAAATACCGCCCTTTTGGCGTTCGCCCGTCCGGCGAGCGCCGTTGCCTGCGCGCCGAAACACGAATTTTGGCCGTCTAGAATACGCCGCGGCGCCCGGCCCGACCGGCCGCGAGCGCCTCCCCGGAAGTGAGCGACAAAAGGATGGAAATGAAGAAGGCCGCCCTGTGCGCCGCCCTCGCCCTCGTGGCGGGCAGCGCCTTCGCGAAAGAGTGGAAGACCGTGCGGATCGGTGTCGATGCCAGCTACCCGCCGTTCGAGTCGACCGCGCCGAGCGGCGAGATCGTCGGTTTCGACGTCGATCTCACCAAGGAAATCTGCAAGCGGATCAACGTGAAATGCGTGTGGGTCGCGCAGGATCTCGACGGAATCATTCCCGCACTGAAGGCGAAGAAGTACGACGTCATCGTGTCGTCGCTGACCGTCACGGACAAGCGTCGCGAGCAGATCGACTTCTCCGACAAGGTGTACGACGCGCCCGCGCGGATGATCGCGAAGGCCGGCTCGCCGCTGCTGCCGACGGTCGCGTCGCTCAAGGGCAAGCACGTCGGCGTCGAACAGGGCTCGACGCAGGAATCCTACGCGAAGGCGTACTGGGAACCGCAGGGCGTGACGATCGTTCCTTACCAGAACCAGGACCAGGTCTATGCCGATCTCGGCTCGGGCCGCCTCGACGCGACGCTGCAGGATGAACTGCAGGCCGACTACGGCTTCCTGCGCACGCCGCGCGGCAAGGGCTTCGCGTTCGCCGGCCCGGAGGTGAAGGATCCGAAGACGATCGGCGACGGCACCGCGATCGGCCTGCGCAAGGACGACACGGACCTGAAGCTCAAGATCAACAAGGCGCTGGCCGACATGCACAAGGACGGCACGTACGACCGGCTGTCGCACAAGTATTTCTCGTTCAGCGTCTACTCGGCGCGCTGAGCGCCGACAATACCGGGAAGCGGATGCGGGGGCGGCCCCGCGTCCGGCACGACAGGCAGTCAACCACGCGCCGCCCGCCCCCTCGCCCGCCGCTCGCGCGACGGGCTGGTCCGGCACCGTTGCCGGGGCGGACGGTCATGATACGTACGGGGCGTTCCGCGCAGCTTGGCGGGCGCGTCTTTCGCGGCGCACCGCGTGCGCCGTCCGGGACCACACCAGGGACCACATATGTTTCTACAAGGCTACGGCCCGCTGATCCTCGCCGGCACCTGGCAAACCGTCAAGCTGGCGGTGCTTTCGCTCGCGCTGTCGTTCCTGCTGGGCCTGCTCGGCGCGGGCGCGAAGCTGTCGCGCAACCGCTTCACGAACGGCGCCGGCACCGTCTACACGACGCTGATCCGCGGCGTGCCCGACCTCGTGCTGATGCTGCTGCTGTTCTACAGCCTGCAGATCTGGCTGAACATGGCGACCGACGCGCTCGGCTGGGACCAGATCGACATCGACCCGTTCCTCGCCGGCGTGCTCGTGCTCGGCTTCATCTACGGCGCGTACTTCACCGAGACGTTCCGCGGCGCGTTCCTGTCGGTGCCGCGCGGCCAGCTCGAGGCCGGCAGCGCGTACGGGATGACCAACTGGCAGGTGTTCACGCGGATCATGTTCCCGCAGATGATGCGCTTCGCGCTGCCCGGCATCGGCAACAACTGGCAGGTGCTCGTGAAGTCGACCGCGCTGGTGTCGATCATCGGCCTCGCGGACGTCGTGAAGGCGTCGCAGGACGCCGGCAAGGGCACGCTGCGGTTCTTCTTCTTCACGCTGATCGCCGGTGCGGTCTACCTCGCCATCACGACGATCTCGAACTTCGTGCTGATGTGGCTCGAAAAGCGCTACTCGACCGGTGTCCGCAAGGCTGACCTATGATCGAACTCATCCAAGAATACTGGCGCAACTACCTCTACACCGACGGCTTCCGGATCACCGGCGTCGCGATCACGCTGTGGCTGCTGGTCGTGTCGATCGGCCTCGGCTTCTGCCTGTCGGTGCCGCTCGCGGTGGCCCGCGTGTCGAAGAGGAAGTGGCTGTCGAGCGCCGTGTGGCTCTATACGTACGTGTTCCGCGGCACGCCGCTCTACGTGCAGCTGCTGCTCTGCTACACCGGCCTCTACAGCCTGCAGGTCGTGCGCGGCACGCCGCTGCTCGACGCGTTCTTCCGCGACGGCATGCACTGCACGCTGCTCGCGTTCACGCTGAACACCTGCGCGTACACCACCGAGATCTTCGCGGGCGCGATCAAGGCGACGTCGTACGGCGAGATCGAAGCCGCGCGCGCGTACGGGATGTCCACCTTCACGATGTATCGCCGCGTGATCCTGCCGTCCGCGCTGCGCCGCGCGCTGCCGCTCTACAGCAACGAAGTGATCCTGATGCTGCACGCGACCACCGTCGCGTTCACAGCGACCGTGCCGGACATCCTGAAGATCGCGCGCGACGTGAACTCGGCGACCTACATGTCGTTCCACGCGTTCGGCATCGCCGCCCTGCTCTATCTCGTGATCTCGTTCGCGCTCGTGTGGCTGTTCCGCCAGGCCGAGCGTCGCTGGCTCGCGTATCTGCGCCCGCAAGGCAAGTAAGTTTCCGCAGGACTATTCATGAATTCCCAGACTCAGAAGCTTTTCGTCGACGATCTGCACAAGCGGTACGGCGACAACGAGGTGCTCAAGGGCGTATCGCTGAAGGCGAACTCGGGCGACGTGATCAGCGTGATTGGCTCGTCCGGTTCCGGCAAGAGCACGATGCTCCGCTGCATCAACTTCCTCGAACAGCCCAACTCCGGCCGCATCTTCGTCGACGGCGAGGAAGTGCGCACCGCGCTCGACAAGACGGGCGCGCTGCGCGCCGCGGATTCGAAGCAGCTGCAGCGCGTGCGCACCAAGCTGTCGATGGTGTTCCAGCACTTCAATCTCTGGTCGCACATGAACGTGATCGAGAACGTGATGGAAGCGCCCGTCAACGTGCTCGGCATCCCGAAGAAGGAAGCCGAAGACCGCGCGCGCGAGTATCTCGAGAAGGTCGGTCTCGCGCCGCGCGTCGAGAAGCAGTATCCGTCGCACCTGTCGGGCGGCCAGCAGCAACGTGTCGCGATCGCGCGGGCGCTGGCGATGCATCCGGACGTGATGCTGTTCGACGAGCCGACGTCGGCGCTCGACCCGGAACTGGTCGGCGAAGTGCTGAAGGTGATGCAGAAGCTGGCCGAGGAAGGCCGCACGATGATCGTCGTCACGCACGAGATGGGCTTCGCGCGCAACGTGTCGAACCACGTGATGTTCCTGCACCAGGGGCGCGTCGAGGAAGAAGGCGTGCCGTCCGAGGTGTTCGCGAACCCGAAGAGCGAACGCCTGCGCGGGTTCCTGTCGGGCAGCCTCAAGTAACGCGCGCTCCTCCGCGCCGCACTGCACGAACGGGCGCCATGCGGCGCCCGTCTTGCGTTTACGCGGCGTCCACCGGCGCGCCGTCGGCGAACGCGCGCAACGCGTCGCCCGCGAGCCGGTAGCGCACCCATTCGCTCTGCGGCGCGGCGCCGACGCTTTCGTAGAAGCGGATCGCCGGCTCGTTCCAGTCGAGCACGCTCCATTCGAAACGCCCGCAGCCGGTATCCACCGCGACGCGCGCGAGCGCCTTCAGCAGCCGCAGCCCGGCGCCCGCGCCGCGAAAGCGCGGCGACACGTACAGATCCTCGAGATACAGGCCCTGGCGGCCGAGCCACGTCGAATACGAGAAGAAATACACGGCGAAGCCGGCCGGCTCGCCGTCGACCTCGCAGATCAGCGCACGCGCGGGCGAACCTTCGCCGAACAGGCTGCGCTCGAGCGATGCAGGCGTCGCGACCACTTCATGCTCCGCCTTCTCGTAGATGGCCAGCTCGGTGATGAAACGCAGGATCTGCGGCACGTCGGCGACGGTGGCCGAACGGATGTCGATTTGCACGGTGGGGAGCCCTCCTTCTGCCCGGACTGAAAACGGAATGCGGCGGCGCTCGCTCGCGCAATCGCGCGTGACGCCGCCCGGATCGACATGCTACGTTCACGATACAACTGCAGGAAGTGCAGTTTCTTCATCCTGACATGAACATGATGCATCCAGAGCTGCGCCGTCTCGACCTGAACCTGCTGCTCGCGTTCGACGCGCTATACCGCCACCGCTCGGTCGCCGCGGCCGCGCACGAGCTGGCGATGAGCCCGTCCGCGCTCAGTCACGCGCTCGCCCGGTTGCGCGAAGCGATCGGCGATGCGTTGTTCGTGCGCCTCGGCAACGAGATGCAGCCGACCGTGCGCGCCGACGACATCGCCACCTGGGCCGGCGATGCGCTCGACACGATGTCGAAGGGGCTCGCCCGCGCACGCCGCTTCGATCCCGCGCAAAGCGACCGCACGTTCGTGTTCGCCGCGAGCGACTACACGGCGTTCGCGGTGCTGCCGGCGCTGCTCGCGCGTATCGAGCAGGTCGCGCCGCGGCTGCGGATCCGCGTCGTCCACTCCGACCGGAAGATCTCGATCGACGAACTCGCGGCCGGCCGCATCGACTTCGCGCTCGGCTATCACGAGGAGTCGGCCGCCGACGCGCCGGGCATCGAGGATTTCGACTGGTTTTCGGACGACTACGTGGTGATCGCGAGCGCCACGCATCCGGACATCCGCCGCCGGCTGACGCTCGACCAGTACCTCGCAGCACGCCACGTCGTCGTCACGCCGTGGAACGAGTCGCGCGGCGTCGTCGACTACGTGCTCGACCGGCTCGGTCTCGCGCGGCAGGTCGCCGTGCAGTTGCCGAGCGTGCTGGCCGCACCGTTCGTGATCGCGGAATCGGCACTCCTGATGACGGTGCCGAACCGTGCCGCACAGGCGCTGCGCCACGCGGCGCCGATCCGCATCTTCCCCGCGCCGTTCGAGATCCCGCGCTACACGGTGAAGGTCTACTCTCACGCGAAGCATGCGCGCACCGACGCGCACCGGTGGCTGCGCGCGCAGCTGCTCGACGTCCGGCCGGCGGGCGGTTGAGTTCGACGCTCCGGTGCGGCGCGCGGAGCGCCCCGCCGCACCAGCGTTTCCGGCGCCCGGGCGGCGGCGGACCACCGCCAATTCATTACGAAATACTTACCAATTCCGCGCGTCCGGCGCTTACGCTCGTGCCCCGGCAACGTCAATAGTGACAATCCTTGACCCATCGGTGCCGAATCCGTGTCTCCCTTGTCTCACAAGGGTTTTCCGGGAATCGACGGCCCCTTGGGCACCCGCTGCGCACTGTGTTGCATGGCAAATTGGCGACACGTGTTAGTCAAACAACGATTTCCATCGCCACAAAATTGTATTTTTGCTAAATTAGTAACCAAAGTAGCAAAACGAAGTTCGTGAAATGTAGTTTAGCTTCACGACACAACAAGGAGACCCCGCAAGCCGACCCGGCCGCGCGGGACCGCTCAACGGTTTTCCGTCCGCTTGCCCGCGTGCCGCGCTTACCGGCCCTGCACGAGGTCTCCCTGGTTATCCCGCTTTTCGCTTTTGCCCGGCGCTCGCTGCTCCGGGCATCTCGTGCAGTCTGGGTTGACTTTTTGACAGGGTATGGAGGAGATGATGAAGAAAGCTTTGGTCGCGGCCGCGCTGATGGCTGCTGGGGTGGTTACGGCGCACGCGCAGAGCAGCGTCACGCTGTATGGTCGCCTGGATGCCGGCCTCGAGTACCTGAACGGCCTGCAGAACGGCCACCAAGTGCGCGCGGAAAGCGGCGACTGGGGCACGAGCCTGTGGGGCTTGAAGGGCAGCGAGGACATCGGCGGCGGAAACAAGGTCCTGTTCCACCTCGAAGGCGCGTTCAACACGATGACGGGCGGCTTCAGCGGCTCGATCTGGGATCGTTTCGCGACCGTCGGCATCTCCAACGACCGCTACGGTACGCTGCTGCTGGGTCGCGAACTCGCGATCGCGAACGGCGTGTGGGACTTCGATCCGCTGGGCCAGTCGAGCTGGTCGTCGGCATCGCTCGTGCGCGGCCGCAACTGGAACAAGACCAGCAACAACGTGTCGTACCAGTCGCCGCAGTTCTACGGCCTCGACTTCTACGGCCAGTTCGCGTTCTCGAACTCGACCAGCTTCAACGGCAACACGACGGCCGGCCAGCCGGGTCGTGCAGCCGGCGCACAGGTCACGTACACGAACTCGCTGTTCCAGTTGCGCGGCATCTACGACGAAACGCGCGATAGCAACGGCCGCTTCTCGGACGTGTTCAACTACTCGCGTGAATACTTCGCGGGCCTGAACGTGTTCCTCGGCCAGTTCAAGCTGCAGGCGGCTTACCAGTCGTCGCATGCGGACGGCAGCGGCGGCCCGGCCGTCAACAACGGCATCACCGGCACCCAGCAGGTCTGGGGCGGCGTGACGTGGCAGGCCACGCCGGCGGCAGCGCTGATCGCGGCCGTGTACCACGTGAACGCCAACCACGGCGGCGGCAACGCGAACATCTACACGGTCGGCGGTTCGTACAACATCTCGAAGCGCACGCTGTTCGACGTGCAGGTCGCGACGGTGCGCAACAGCTCGACGGCCAACTTCGGCCTGAACGCGAACGGTGCAGGCACCGCCGTGTCGACGGGCAACCCGCATCCGGGCGGCAGCCAGACCGGCGTCTACGCCGGCATCCAGCACCTGTTCTGATCAGGCGCCGTCCAGAGAACGATTCGACAACACTTTCCACGCTGCTGCGAGAGGCGCGTATCGGTGCGGTACCCTCCCGGGTATCCGCACCGTTTTTTATTGGCGGTCCGGGATCGTGCGATCCGCGGCCCGATCTGCCCGATCTGCCGAACGGGCCGGATGCGGCGCTCAGACCGCCGCTTCGTTCTCTTCGCCGGTGCGGATGCGGATCACGCGCTCGACGTCCGACACGAAGATCTTGCCGTCGCCGATCTTGCCCGTGCGCGCCGCGCCGATCACCGCGTCGATCACCTGGTCGACCTGCGCTTCCGCGACGACCACCTCGATCTTCATCTTCGGCAGGAAGTCGACCACGTATTCGGCGCCGCGATACAGCTCGGTGTGCCCCTTCTGGCGGCCGAAGCCCTTCACTTCCGTCACGGTCAGGCCGGTGAGGCCCACTTCGGCGAGCGCTTCGCGGACTTCGTCCAGCTTGAACGGCTTGATGATGGCGGTGATGCGTTTCATGATGGTTGTCCCTCAATGCTCGTTTGGATGAAAAATCGCAATCCCGATTTTAAGCCGTAAGTGTAAGCCGTAAGCCGGCCGGCCGCGCACGGCGCGGCACGGCTCAGTCGAGACGTTCGGTAAAGCGTGACGTGATCGGATAGCGCCAGTCGCGTCCGAACGCGCGATGCGTGACGCGAATGCCGATCGGCGCCTGGCGGCGCTTGTATTCGTTGATCTTGATGAGCCGCGTCACGCGCGCGACGTCGGCCTCCGCATAGCCGGCCGCGACGATCTCCGCGAGCGGCCGGTCCTCCTCCATGTACATCCGCATGATCGCGTCGAGCACGTCGTACGGCGGCAGGCTGTCCTGGTCCGTCTGGTTCTCGCGCAACTCGGCCGACGGCGCGCGCGTCAGGATCCGCTCGGGGATCACGTCGCGCAGCCCGTAGTCCGCAGTGGCGTTGCGATAGCGGCACAGCCGGTAGACCAGCGTCTTCGCGATGTCCTTGATCACCGCGAAGCCGCCGGCCATGTCGCCGTACAGCGTGCAGTAGCCGACCGCCATCTCGCTCTTGTTGCCGGTCGTCAGCACGATCGAGCCGAACTTGTTCGACAGCGCCATCAGCAGCGTGCCGCGGATGCGCGCCTGGATGTTCTCTTCCGTCGCGTCCTCCGCGCGGCCCGCGAATTCGCCCGCGAGCGCCGCGCGGAACGCGTCGAACATCGGCGCGATCGCGATCTCGTCATAGCGCACGCCGACGCGCCGCGCCATCTCCGCCGCGTCGGTGGTCGAGATGTCGGCCGTGTAGCGCGACGGCATCATCACCGCGCGCACGCGCTCGGGCCCGAGCGCGTCGCAGGCGACCGCGAGCACCAGCGCCGAATCGACGCCGCCCGACAGCCCGATCAGCACGCCGGGGAAACCGTTCTTGCCGATGTAGTCGCGCACGCCGGTCACGAGCGCGCGATAGACCTGCGCGTCGACCGGCAGCTCGGGCGCGATCGCACCCGGCAGCGGGCGCGCGCCGTCGAACTCGACGATCGCGTGCCCTTCGTCGAACTGCGGCATCTTCGCGACGAGCGCGCCCTCGCCGTCGAGCACGAACGAGCCGCCGTCGAACACGAGCTCGTCCTGGCCGCCGACGAGGTTCACGTACACCATCGGCAGCCCGGTTTCGCGGATCCGCGCGCGCAGGATGTCGATGCGCAGCGCTTCCTTGTTCATGTGGTACGGCGAACCGTTCGGGATCAGCAGCACCTGCGCGCCGGCGGCCTTCGCGATCTGCGCGGCCGACGCATGCCATGCGTCCTCGCAGATGATCACGCCGTATCTGACGCCGTCGAGCTCGAACACGAGCGGCTCGGTGTCGGTCGCGAAGTAGCGCTTCTCGTCGAACACGTCGGCGTTCGGCAGATCCTGCTTGCGGTAGGTGCCGACGATCTCGCCGCCGACGATCAGCGACACCGCGTTGTAGGTGTCGGCCGGCGGCACGCCGCGCTCGATCGGGCGGTTTGCATTACCATCGACGGCTGGCGCGTGCGGAGCGCCGCCCGACGGACCGCCGCCCGACGGATCGCCGCCCGACGGATCGCCGCCCGACGGATCGCCGCCCGCGCTGCGCAACGGATGGCCGACCAGCACCGCGAGCCCGTCGAACGCACGCAGCGCATCGGCGAGCGCGTCGAGCGCGGCCGCCGCCGCCGTGTAGAACGCGGGCCGCAGCAGCAGGTCTTCCGGCGGATAGCCGGACAGCGCGAGTTCGGGCGCGATCATCAGGCGCGCACCATCGTTGTGCGCGGCGCGGGCGGCCGCGACGATCCGCGCGACGTTGCCGGCGAAATCGCCGACGGTGACGTTGATCTGGGCGAGAGCGAGTCGGGTCTTCATGACGGGATCGGCGCAGCCCGGCGGCGCGCCCTGAACGGCTGACGAAAACGCCTCGGAAGCGGGCCACGGCGGCACGCATCCGGCGGCATCCAACTGTACGGATTCACGCTTGAAACACGAACGCATCGATTATCGCACGGGCATCCTGTCGTCCCCCGCGGAGGTGCCGGCCGACGAATGGAACGCGCTGCTCGAGCGCGACGCGCAGCCGACGCCGTTCCTGCGCCACGAATTCCTCGACGCGCTGCACGTCGCGCGCTGCGCGGTCGACGACACCGGCTGGTCGCCGCACTTCGTCACGCTGACCGACGCGCGCACCGGCCGGCTCGCGGCGGCCGCGCCCGTCTATGCGAAACAGCATTCGTACGGCGAATACGTGTTCGACTGGGCGTGGGCCGACGCGTACCAGCGCAACGGGCTGTCCTACTACCCGAAGCTGCTGTGCGCGGTGCCGTTCACGCCCGTGCAGGGCACGCGCCTGCTCGCGGCCGACGACGACGCGCGCCGCCGGCTCGCGGCCACGCTGCTCGCGTTCGCCGAGCAAAGCGACGTGTCGTCGCTGCACGTGCTGTTCCCGACCGGCGACGAGGCGCGGCTGCTCGAGTCGATGGGGATGATGCTGCGCGAAGGCGTGCAGTTCCACTGGCTCAACGACGGCTACCGCGACTTCGACGACTTCCTCGGCACGCTCGAGCAGAAGAAGCGCAAGAACATCCGCGCGGAACGTCGCAAGGTGCGCGATGCCGGCGTCACGTTCCGGCGGCTCGCCGGCGCTCAGATCACCGACGCCGACTGGCGCTTCTTCTCGCGCTGCTACCGGCAGACCTATCGCGAGCACTATTCGAGCCCCTACCTGAATCTCGACTTCTTCCGCGCGATCGGCGCGACGATGCCGGAGAACCTGCTGCTCGTGATCGCCGAAGCCGACGGCAAACCGATCGCGAGCTCGCTCGCCGTCTACCGGCGCGGCCCGAACGGCCGCGGCGGCACGCTGTACGGCCGCTACTGGGGCGCGCTCGAGCACGTGCCCTGCCTGCATTTCGAAACGGCCTACTACCAGTTGCTCGAATTCTGTATCGAGGCCGGGCTCGACACGTTCGAGGGCGGTGCGCAGGGCGAGCACAAGCTCGCGCGCGGCTTCCTGCCGACCGTCACGCATTCCGCGCACTGGCTCGCGCACCCGGCGTTCTCCGATGCGGTCGCGCGCTTTCTCGAACGCGAGACCGAGCATATCCACGCGTACGTCGACGAGCTGCGCGAGCACGATCCGTTCCGGCGGGGGCCGTGACGGCGGGCGCGAATCATGTCGCTTGCGGCGGCACGCGCCAATTCTGAGACACTGACGGCTTCGCATCCCGCCGCATCCCCATGTCCTGGTTTCTGTATCTGATCGAGTGTGCCGACGACAGCGTCTACACCGGCATCACGACCGACGTCGCTGCGCGCTTCGACGAGCACGCATCCGGCAAGGGCGCGCGCTATACGCGCTCGCGCAAGCCGCGCGCGGTGCTCGCGTCGTTCCCGCTGCCCGACCGCTCGATCGCGTCGCGCGCCGAGTACTGGGTGAAGCGGCTGACCGCGGCGCAGAAACGCGAACTGGCGGCAGGATTGCGGACGCTGGAATCGGTGGTGCCGGCTGTGGTGACGATCGACGGGGAACTCGATGCGGACGGTTTGAAGGCCGGCACGCGGCGGCGGAAGAAAGTGAAGAAGGCGCCGCAGCCCGCCGAAATCACGATGGAGGCGGCCGAAACGGAACGACCCGTGAAGAAAGCCGCGAAGGCCGGTAGTGACGGGAAAGCATCGCGGTCCGGCAAGACCTCGAAGTCCGGGCAAAGCGCGCAGGCTCGTGCGAAGACGAAGGCAGCTCCAGCCAGCAAGCGCGCGACGAACGGCGACGCCGCCGAAGCAAAAAAGGCCGCGTCGCGCAGCACGGCGGCAAAGCAGGACGAGCCTGCCGTCAACTCGACGCCGAAACGGAAAGCGCCGGCGGCCGGCGGCAAGTCCGTCGCGAAGGCACGCGCCGGCAGCGCTTCGACATCGCCGGGGCGCCGCGGTACGTCGGCGGCCGGAAAGGCCAGAACCGAAGCCGTCGAAGCCGCTGCTCCGGCCACCACCGAGCGCGGCGCAACGGGCGCAATTCGCTCAACCGACTCAACGCGAGCGAAGCGTACGAAAACCTCGCCGAACGCCGGCTCCCAGCCCGCGCCCGCCCGCACGCGAAAGAACACCACCACCGGCGCCAAACCGTGCACAAAACAAAACCGCGCGGCCTCCTGAGGAGACACGCGCGGTTTGCGTTCCGAACGAACCGGCCGCGAGGCCGGCCAGCCGGCTTACTTCTTGTAGTTCGCGGCGCCGTCGGCGATTTCCTTGTGCGCGGCGTCGATGCCGGCCCAGCCTTCGACCTTCACCCACTTGCCCTTCTCGAGCGCCTTGTATTGCTCGAAGAAGTGCTTGATCTGGTCCTTCAGGTACTCGGGCACGTCGTCGATCGACTTCAGGTTCGCCGTCATCGGGCAGACCTTGTCGTGCGGCACCGCAACCAGCTTCGCGTCGACGCCCGACTCGTCGGTCATCTGCAGCATGCCGAGCACGCGCGAACGCACGATCGAGCCGGCCAGCAGCGGGAACGGCGTGATCACCAGCACGTCGACCGGATCGCCGTCGCCCGACAGCGTCTGCGGGATGTAGCCGTAGTTCACCGGATAGCGCATGCCGGTACCGATGAAGCGGTCGACGACGAGGAGACCCAGCTCCTTGTCCGCCTCGTACTTCACCGGATCGCTTTGCGCGGGGATCTCGATGATCACGTTGAAATCGTGCGGCAGGTCCTTGCCGGCCGGAACATGATTGAAGCTCATAGCGCTCTCTGTTGGTCGATGGAATTCGGGACAGGGGCGCCGCGGCCGTTGCACCGCCGCGGGCGTCCCCGCAGGGAATGCGCCATTATAGCCAATCGACCGGTGGCGTCCGGATGACGATCGGCGCGATAATCGTTCCGGATGTCCGGCCATCGAACCCCGGGTGATGTTGCATGGAAGCCGAGTGAGCGTTGAAGCGCCAACTCGGGTCGACCGCGAAGCATGGGACCCGAGTAGGCGCTAAAACGCCAACCCGGGTCGACCGCGAAGCATGGGACCCGAGTAGGCGCTAAAGCGCCAACCCGGGTCGACCGCGAAGCATGGGACCCGAGTAGGCGCTAAAGCGCCAACTCGGGTCGACAGGAGCACGCATGGAAGAAGCGAAGCACTTCATCGCAGGCGAATGGACGTTGCCCGCGCAACTGGAGACGATTCCGGTCGTCGACCCGTCCGACGGCCAGCCGTTCGCGACGATCGCGCGCGGCACGGCGCCCGACATCGAACGTGCGGTCGCCGCCGCCCGCGACGCGTTCGCGGGCCCGTGGGGCGCGGCCAGCGCCGCCGAGCGCGGCCGCGTGCTGATGCGGCTGTCCTCGCGCGTCGCCGACCATATCGAGGAACTGGCCGCGATCGAGGCACGCGACACCGGCAAGCCGCTGAAGCAGGCGCGTGCCGACGCCGCCGCGCTCGCCCGCTACTTCGAGTTCTACGCGGGCGCCGCCGACAAGCTGCACGGCGAAACCCTCCCCTATCAGGCCGGCTACACGGTACTGACGGTGCGCGAGGCGCACGGCGTCACCGGCCACATCGTGCCGTGGAACTACCCGATGCAGATCTTCGGGCGCAGCGTCGGCGCGGCGCTCGCGGCCGGCAACGCATGCGTCGTGAAACCGGCCGAGGATGCGTGCCTGTCGGTGCTGCGCGTGGCCGAACTCGCCGCCGAAGCCGGGCTGCCGGCCGGTGCGCTGAACGTGGTCACCGGCTACGGCCATGAAGCGGGCGCGGCACTCGCGCGCCATCCCGGCATCGATCACATCTCGTTCACCGGCTCGCCCGCGACCGGCAAGCTGGTCACGCAGATGGCCGCCGAAAACCACGTGCCCGTCACGCTCGAGCTCGGCGGCAAGTCGCCGCAGATCGTGTTCGCCGACGCCGATCTCGACGCGGCGCTGCCCGTGCTCGTGTCGGCGATCGTGCAGAACGGCGGGCAGACCTGCTCGGCCGGCAGCCGCGTGCTGATCGAGCGAGCGGTCTACGAGCCGCTCGTCGAACGGCTCGCCACCGCGTTCAACGGGCTGCGGGTCGGCCCGAGCCGCGCGGATCTCGACTGTGGCCCGCTGATCAACGCGAAACAGCAGCAGCGCGTGTGGGACTTCCTGTCCGACGCGCAGCACGACGGCATTCCGATGGCCGGGCACGGCCAGGTCGTCGCCGACGCGCCCGAAAGCGGCTTCTACCAGGCGCCCGCGCTGCTGCGCGACGTGCCGGCGTCGCACCGGCTCGCGCAGGAGGAAGTGTTCGGCCCGGTGCTCGCCGCGATGCGCTTCGTCGACGAAGACGAAGCGGTCGCGCTCGCGAACGGCACGCCGTACGGCCTCGTCGCGGGCATCTGGACCCGCGACGGTGCACGCCAGCTGCGTCTCGCGCGCCGCCTGCGTGCCGGCCAGGTGTTCATCAACAACTACGGCGCGGGCGGCGGCGTCGAGTTGCCGTTCGGCGGCGTCGGCCACTCGGGCCATGGCCGCGAGAAAGGCTTCGAGGCGCTGTACGGTTTCACGACGCTGAAGACGATCGCGATCCGGCACGGCTGAACCAAACGAACGCGGCCGGCAACGGACCGGCCGTGTCCCGCAGCACCCAGCACGCATCCAGCACAGGAGACACACCATGCGGTTGAGCGGCAAGACGGCCCTCGTCACGGGCGGCGGTTCGGGCTTCGGCGAAGGCATCGCGAAGACCTATGCGCGCGAAGGCGCGAACGTCGTCGTCAACGACCTGAACGGTGCGGCGGCCGAGCGCGTCGCGAGCGAGATCGCGCTGGCGGGCGGCAAGGCGATCGCGGTCGCGGGCGACGTGTCGAAGGACGCCGACTGGCGCGCGCTGCTGCAAGCCGCGCTCGACGATTTCCATTCGGTGCAGATCGTCGTGAACAACGCCGGCACCACGCATCGCAACAAGCCGGTGCTCGACGTGACAGAAGCCGAGTTCGACCGCGTGTACGCCGTCAACATGAAGAGCCTGTTCTGGAGCGTGCAGACCTTCGTTCCGTATTTCCGCACGCAGGGCGGCGGCGTGTTCGTGAACGTCGCGTCGACGGCCGGCGTGCGGCCGCGCCCGGGCCTCGTCTGGTACAACAGCACGAAGGGCGCGATGATCACCGCGAGCAAGTCGCTCGCGGCCGAGCTCGGCGCCGACCGGATCCGCGTGAACTGCATCAACCCGGTGCTCGGCGAGACGGGCCTGATGACCGAGTTCATGGGCTGCGAGGACACGCCGGAGAATCGTCGCCGGTTCCTCGCGACGATTCCGCTCGGCCGCTTCTCGACGCCGCAGGACATCGCGAACGCGGCCCTGTACCTCGCATCCGACGAAGCCGAGTTCATCACCGGCGTCTGTCTCGAAGTCGACGGCGGGCGCTGCATCTAGCCGCACGGCCGTGATGGCGCCGCGCCGGCAGCGCCGGCCGGCGCCGCATCCACGCATCGTCATTGCTTCGCACGACACCGGATCGGGCGCCGCCGCGCCGGCTCCGGCCACCACAAGAAAGGACAGGAGACAACATGGCAACATCGACGCAGTCGCTGCCGGGCTCGTCCGGCGCATTCGAGGAAGCAACCTACCGCAAGGTGTCCTGGCGGCTCACGCCGCTCCTGCTGCTGTGCTACGTGGTCGCGTATCTCGACCGCGTGAACGTCGGCTTCGCGAAGCTGCAGATGGCGAGCGACCTGAATCTCAGCGATACCGTCTACGGGCTCGGCGCCGGGATCTTCTTCTTCGGCTACTTCCTGTTCGAAGTGCCGAGCAACATCATCCTGCACAAGGTCGGCGCACGCGTCTGGATCGCGCGCATCATGGCGACGTGGGGCGTGATCTCGATCCTGACGATGTTCGTCACGACGCCCGCGATGTTCTACGTGATGCGCTTCCTGCTCGGCGTCGCCGAGGCCGGCTTCTTCCCCGGCGTGATCCTGTACCTCACCTACTGGTATCCCGCGCACCGGCGCGGCCGGATGACGACGTTCTTCATGACGGCAGTCGCCTTGTCCGGGGTGATCGGCGGACCGATCTCCGGCTTCATCCTGAAGGCGTTCAACGGCGTGAGCGGCTGGCACGGCTGGCAATGGCTGTTCCTGCTCGAAGGGATCCCGTCGGTGCTGGCCGGCGTGCTGGTGTTCTTCGCGCTCGACGACCGGATCGCGAAGGCCAAATGGCTCACCGACGACGAAAAGGCGCTGCTCACGCGCAACGTCGACGCGGAGGAAGCGACCAAGGAAGACCTGCCGCTCGGCGCGGTGATGGCGAGCCCGCGCGTGTGGCTGATGGCGCTCATCTACTTCTCGTTCGTGATGGGGCTGTACGGCGTCGGCTTCTGGCTGCCGACGATCATCAAGGCGACCGGCGTGACCGACACGTTCATGATCGGGCTGCTGTCGGCGGTTCCGTATGCGGCGGCGGTGGTCGCGATGATCCTGATCGCGCGCAGCGCTGACAAGCGCCGCGAACGACGCTGGCACCTGGCGATTCCGGCCGCGTTCGGCGCGCTCGGGCTCGTGCTGTCGGTGATCTGGGCGCACCAGACGGCGCTCGCGATGCTCGGCCTCACGCTCGCGACGATGGGCATCCTGACGACGCTGCCGCTGTTCTGGAGCCTGCCGACCGCGTTCCTCGGCGGCGCGGCGGCCGCGGCGGGCATCGCGATGATCAACTCGATCGGCAACCTCGCGGGCTTCCTGAGCCCGTACATGATGGGCTGGCTCAAGCAGGCGACGGGCGCCAACGACGCGGGCATGTACATGCTCGCCGGGTTCCTCGTGCTTGGCGGGCTGCTCGCGCTGTCGGTGCCGAAGCGGCTCGTCGACAAGTGACGTGACGCGGCGCGCCGCGATGCGGTTCGTCGCGGGCGAAGACGACTTGCCGCGCCGGCTCCGCGCGTAGCGTCCAGTCCGGCGAGGCGAGAGCGCATAAGAGAAGCCCCGAAGGCCATCCGGCGTTCGGGGCTTTTTTACGCGCGGCGGGCGAGCGCGCCGCGTCAGACCACGGTGATCGCGAGCGCGCTTTCGCGGTAGTGCTTCGCCGCCTTGTCGGTTTCGCCGAGGTGCTCGAACAGGCGTGCGAGCGCACGGTGCGCACGCACCTTCAGCGCCTCGTTGTCGGCCTGCTTCAGCGCGGCTTCGAGGAACGACTGCGCCTTGCCCCAGAGCTGCTGCTGCTGGCAGAGACGGCCGAGCGCGAACAGCAGGTCGGCATCGTCCGGGTGATCCTTCCTCCAGCCTTCGGCCTTCTGGATCAGCGGCAGCGCATCGCCGCCGGCCGTGTCCGGATAGCGGCGCAGCAGGCGCGCATCCCAGTTGTGCGCGAGCGCGTCCTCGACGATGCGGCGCGCTTCGGTGCGGCGCTCGAGCGTCACCAGCAGCTCGGCCGCGAGATCGGCCAGGCGCGGCGATTGGCGTTCGAGCGGCGACAGCGACTGCCACACCTCGAGCAGTGCGTCCGGGTCGTGCCGGCGTTCGCGCAGCAGGTTCTCCGCCGCCTGCTGGCGCAGCCGCACGGCCGCGGCCGGATGCAGCGCCTCGCGTTTCTCGAGCGCCTTTGCGAGCTTCAGCACCTCGGCCCAGTTCTTCAACTGCTGCTGCGCGCGCAGCGCGACCTGCTGCGCATGGATGCGCTTGCCGCCCGCCTGCAGGTCGGCCAGCGCGGCGAGCGCGCCGTCGGCATCGCGCGCATCCGCGCGCATGTCGGCCGCGGCGAGCAGCCGTGCGTCCTGCCATTCCGGCGCGTCGACCTTCGACAGCCAGTCGTCGCGGCGCGTGTACTCGTGCATCCGGTGCGCGGCGGTGGCCCCGACGAGACTCGCGGCGCCCTGGTTCGCATCGACCGCGAGCGCGTCGCGCGCGGCCTTCTCGGCGCGCGAGAAGCGGCCCGCATACAGGTTCGCGATCGCGTCGCGCAGCGACGCCTGTGCCTTCTCGTTGCGCGAACGCGCACGATACGCGGCGACCCGCTGCGGCATGCGCCAGATGTTGCGCACGATGCGCAGCAGCGCGTACACGACGATGAACAGCACGACGATGGAGATCACGAACAGGTTCAGCGACACGTCGACCCGGTACGGCGGATAGACGAGCAGCACCTGCCCCGCGTCGAAATGGCCGACGGTGGCAAGTGCCGCGGCGATCGCGAACAGGATCGCGAGCCAGACGATTCCTCGAAGCGTCATCGTTACCCCCGGCTCTTGAACTGCTGAACGGCGTTCAGGCTCGTGTTCAGGTTCGGCACCGCAACCGTCAGCGATGCACCGTCGACCTGCTTGAGCAGATCCACGACGGTCTGCGTGTCCTTCGATGCCTGGTCGAAATACTTGCCGAGCGACGCCTGCGCGGCGTGCAGGTCGGCCTTCATCGCGCCGTCGTTGCGCGCGAGCAGCGACAGGCGCGCCGTGAGCAGGCGCAGCTTCACGTTCTCGCGCACGAAGTAGCCCTGGTCGGGCGACGCGAGCATCGCGTCGGCATTGTCGATCCGGCGCACCTGCACGAGGCCCTTCAGCTGCTCGCCGAGGCCGGCCGAGAAGTCATGCCACCACACCTTCCAGCGCGGCGTGTCGGCTGCCACCGGCGACGCGGCCTCGGCTGGCGCGGCCTTCGGCGACGCGTGCGGAACCATCGCCTCGCCCGACAGCGGCAGCGCGTCGATCTTCGCGATCGCGTCGTCGAGCTTGATCGCGAGGCCCGTTAGGTCGGCCGACGGCGCGGCCTTCAGCTTCTCGATGTCCTGCGCGAGCGCCTTGCGCACCGTGACGGCCTGCGCGCTCTGCGACGTCGCGAGGCGCGCGTCGGCATTCTGCAGCGCGATCAGCGCGAGCTGCGTGTTGCCGGTAAGCTGCAGTTGCTGGCTCGCGCTCGACAGCATCTGATCGACTTCCTCGAGCATCCACGCGTCGCGGTTGCGCGACAGGTCCTGGTATTGCTGCTGCAGCGCCTGCTGCGCGCTCTGCGCGTCGGCGAGCTTGCCGTCGAGCTGCGCGAGCTGCGTGTCGACCTGGTGCGTGCCCGCGAGCGCCTGCTCGGTCTTCATGCGGATCTCGGCCGTCTGCGCATCGAGCGCCTTCTGGCGTGCGACGAACGAATCGTCGAGCCGGTCGACCTTGCGGTTCAGCGCATAGCCGCCGGCGCCCGCCGCGCAGCCGAGCACGACGACGACGAACCACAGCACCGCGCTGCCGCCGCGGCGCGCAGGCGGTTCGGACGCCATATAGGCGGGACGGGACGGCGGTGCGGAAGCAGCGGCCGGCTGGGAAGCGACGCTTTTGGAATCGTTGGTATCTGTCATGCGTTTAGTCACCGGTGCGGCTGTCGCCGGTTGGACGGCCTCGTCGGCCATCGTTCGAAACGCGCGGACGATGCGCTCATCGCCCGCGCCGGTCAGCGTAATCCTATCAAAACCCAGTGCGCGCGCGGTCTGCTCGATGCGCGGGTGCGGCGTCACGAGCGGCGCGTGCTTCAGCGCCTCGATCTCGGCGTCGTTCAGGTGCGTGCGCGCGAGTTCGTGCAGGTTGCGCACGCCCTCCGAGCTCGTGACGAGCCACGCGTGCGGCGCGCCGGCGAGCAGCGCATGCACGCGCTCCCAGGCGCCGACGCGCGGCTCGGGCACGACGCGCCGGTACGCGGCCACCAGCGTGACGTCCGCGCCGGCTTCGCGCAGCCGCTCGGCGAGCCATTCGCGCCCGCCGTCGCCGCGCACGATCAGCACGCGCTTGCCCGCCAGCGCCTGCGCGCCGCCGAACGCGGCCTCGATGCTCGCGAACAGGTTTTCCGAATCGTAATGCGGGACGCCGCCGTCGGCGGGCGCCTGCGGCGCGATCACGCGATGCGCGGGCGCCGCGATGCCGTGGCGCTCGAGCGCCGCGACGCTGCCGGGCCCGACGACGCCGACCGGCAGTGCATTCGGCCAGATCGCGCCGTACTGCGCGAGTGCGCGGTCGATCGCGTTCGGCGACACGAAGATCACGAGCGCGTAGTCCGCGAGCGCCGCGAACGCGGCATCGAGCGGCGCCGGATCGTCGACCGGCGCGATGTCGATCAGCGGGAATTCGAGCACGTCGCAGCCGGCCTCGGCCAGTTGGGCCGCCAGCGCGGCCGACTGGCCGTCGGGGCGCGTCAGGACGGCGGTGAACGCACGCGCGCCGCCTGCCATCAGGCGTCGCCCTTGCCGGCCTGCGAGCCGGCGAGCAGTGCCTTGACGATGTCGAGCGCACCCTGCGCCTCGAGCTCGTCGGACACCGCGCGGCCGAGCGCGAGCGCATCGGCGACGGTCATCACCGCGCCGCACTCCTCGGCGGTCAGCACGCGCCGGCCGTCGGTCGTCGACACGCGGCCCGTCAGGTACAGCTCGCCCGCGCGCCACACCGCGTGCGCGGCAAGCGGCACCTCGCAGCTGCCGCCGAGCGCGCGCGACACCATCCGCTCGGCCTCGACCGCGAGCGCGGTCTGCGGGTCGTGCAGCGGCGCGAGCCATCCGGCGACGTCCGTGCGGTGCGCGGCGATTTCGATGCCGAGCGCGCCCTGGCCGGCGGCCGGCGGGCTGTCCTCGACGTCGATCAGCGCGCGGATCCGCGCTTCGAGGCCGAGACGCTTCAGGCCCGCGGCCGCGAGGATGATCGCCGCGTAATCGCCGCGATCGAGCTTCGACAGGCGCGTGTCGAGGTTGCCGCGCAGCGGCAGCACGTCGAGGTGCGGATAGCGCGCGCGCAGCATCGCCTCGCGGCGCAGGCTCGACGTGCCGACGACGGCGCCGGCCGGCAGCGCGTCGAGCGACGCGTAGTCGTTCGACACGAACGCGTCGCGCGGATCCTCGCGCTCCATGATCGCGGTCAGCGCGAAACCGTCGGGCAGCGCCATCGGCACGTCCTTCAGCGAATGCACGGCGAGGTCGGCACGGCCGTCGGCGAGCGCATTCTCCAGCTCCTTCACGAACAGGCCCTTGCCGCCGACCTTCGACAGCGTGCGATCGAGAATCTGATCGCCACGGGTCGTCATCCCGAGGATTTTCACGTCACAAGCTGGATATAATTTGCGCAGCGCATCACGCACATGTTCGGCTTGCCACATCGCCAGGCGGCTCTCGCGCGAAGCGATCGTCAGCGTCGCGGGAGCTTGTGCCGCAAGATTCTCGGAATTCATTGCTGGAACATCGAAGGACGGGATTGAAGATCGAACAATGGTAGCACGCACGCCCCGGCCCGCCCGGGCCCGGAGCCTGCGCCCGCCGCGCTTCGGCGCGGGCGGCGACACCGATGCGCGGATGTGCCGCACGTAGCTGGTTGCTTGACCGCAGTTCCCGTAGTTTCCGCAGTCCCCGCAGTCCCTTTTGACTCGAGCTTTCCCAAGGAAACCCATCGTGAAGTCTTCCGGATCGGCGCGTACGGCGCGCCGCAATGCTGCCCTGCCCTCCTCCGATGCCCCGACGGGCACCATCGCCACCGCCGCGAACGGCCGTGCGAAAACGGCAACGAAACCGAAAGACCCGATACGTCAGACAAAACGCGCGATCAAATCCGCCGCCCCGGCCGCCCGCAAGGCCGGCGCGGCGAAGCCCGGCGCCCGCACGCGCGAGGACAAGGACGGTCCGCTGTTCGAGGACATCCGCTACCTCGGCCGCCTGCTCGGCGACGTGGTGCGTGAACAGGAAGGCGACACCGTGTTCGACGTCGTCGAGACCATTCGCCAGACGGCGGTGAAGTTTCGCCGCGAGGACGACAGCGAGGCCGCGCAAACGCTGGAGAAGAAGCTGCGCAAGCTGACGCCTGAGCAGACGGTGAGCGTCGTGCGCGCGTTCAGCTATTTCTCGCACCTCGCGAACATCGCGGAAGACCGCCACCACAACCGCCGCCGCCGCATCCACGCGCTGGCCGGCTCCGCGCCGCAGCCCGGCACCGTCGCATACGCGCTCGAGCAGCTGAAGACGACCGGCAACGCGTCGAAGCGCCTGCTGCAGCGCTTCTTCGACGATGCGCTGATCGTGCCGGTGCTGACCGCGCACCCGACCGAAGTGCAGCGCAAGAGCATCCTCGACGCGCAGCACGACATCGCGCGCCTGCTCGCCGAACGCGACCAGGAGCTGACCGCGCGCGAGCGCCAGTACAACGAATCGATGCTGCGCGCGCGCGTGACCGCGCTGTGGCAGACCCGCATGCTGCGCGACGCGCGCTTGACGGTCGGCGACGAGATCGAGAACGCGCTGTCGTACTACCGCGCGACGTTCCTCGACGAACTGCCCGCGCTGTACGGCGACATCGAGGCCGCGCTCGCCGAGCACGGCCTGTCCGCGCGCGTGCCGGCGTTCTTCCAGATGGGCAGCTGGATCGGCGGCGATCGCGACGGCAACCCGAACGTGACCGCCCCGACCCTCGAAGAAGCGATCAACCGCCAATCCGCGGTGATCCTCGAACACTATCTGGAACAGGTGCACAAGCTCGGCGCCGAGCTGTCGGTATCGAACCTGCTGGTCGGCGCGAACGACGCGGTGAAGGCGCTCGCGGCCGCGTCGCCCGACCAGTCGCCGCATCGCGTCGACGAACCGTATCGCCGTGCGCTGATCGGCATCTACACGCGGCTCGCCGCAAGCGCGCGCGTGCGGCTCGGCGAAGGCACGGTGCCGGTACGCAGCGCCGGCCGCGGCGCGCCGCCGGTGCGCGCGGTGCCGTACGCCGATTCCGAAGCCTTCGTCGCCGACCTGAAGGTGCTGACCGCCTCGCTCGACGAGCATCACGGCGCGTCGCTCGCCGCACCGCGCCTTACGCCGCTCGTGCGCGCGGCCGAAGTGTTCGGCTTCCATCTCGCGAGCATCGACCTGCGCCAGAGCTCCGACATCCACGAAGCCGTGGTCGCCGAGCTGTTCGCGCGCGCCGGCGTCGAAGCCGACTACGCGGCGCTCGCCGAGGAAGACAAGCTGCGCGTGCTGCTGGCCGCGCTTGCCGATCCCCGCCCGCTGCGCTCGCAGTACCTCGAATACTCGGCGCTCGCGCAGAGCGAGCTCGGCGTGTTCGAGAAAGCCCGCGAGGTACGCGCGCAATTCGGCGCGCGTGCGGTGCGCAACTACATCATCTCGCACACGGAAACCGTCAGCGACCTCGTCGAGGTGCTGCTGCTGCAGAAGGAAACGGGCCTGCTCGAAGGCACGCTCGGCCACCATGCGAAGAACGGCCTGATGGTGATTCCGCTGTTCGAGACGATTCCCGACCTGCGCGACGCCGCGCGCATCATGCGCGAATACTTCGCACTGCCGGGCATCGACGCGCTGATCGCGCACCAGGGCGCCGAACAGGAAGTGATGCTCGGCTACTCGGACAGCAACAAGGACGGCGGCTTCCTCACGTCGAACTGGGAGCTGTATCGCGCGGAACTCGCGCTCGTCGACCTGTTCCGCGAACGCAAGATCACGCTGCGCCTGTTCCACGGCCGCGGCGGCACGGTCGGCCGCGGGGGCGGCCCGACCTACCAGGCGATCCTGTCGCAGCCGCCGGGCACCGTGAACGGCCAGATCCGCCTGACCGAACAGGGCGAGGTGATCGCGAGCAAGTTCGCGAATCCCGAGATCGGCCGGCGCAACCTCGAGACGGTGGTCGCCGCGACGCTCGAGGCGTCGCTGCTGCCGCAATCGAACGCGCCCGCGCAACTGCCCGCGTTCGAAGCCGCGATGCAGACGCTGTCCGACGCCGCGATGGCGTCGTATCGCGCGCTCGTCTATGAAACGCCCGGCTTCACCGACTACTTCTTCTCGTCGACGCCGATCACCGAGATCGCCGAGCTGAACATCGGCAGCCGCCCGGCCTCGCGCAAGCTGCAGGATCCGAAGAACCGCAGGATCGAGGATCTCCGCGCGATCCCGTGGGGCTTCTCGTGGGGCCAGTGCCGGCTGCTGCTGACGGGCTGGTACGGCTTCGGCAGCGCGGTGAGCGCGTATCTCGACGGCGCGCAGGACGCGGCCGAGCGCACGAAGCGCGTCGCGCTGCTCAGGAAGATGAACAAGACCTGGCCGTTCTTCGCGAACCTGCTGTCGAACATGGACATGGTGCTCGCGAAGACCGATCTCGCGGTCGCGTCGCGCTACGCGCAGCTGGTCGCCGACCGCAAGCTGCGCAAGCACGTGTTCGAGCGGATCGTCGCGGAATGGGAGCGCACGTCGCAGGCGCTCGCGGAAATCACCGGGCACGAAGGCCGCCTCGCGACCAACCCGCTGCTCGCGCGCTCGATCAAGAACCGCTTCCCGTATCTCGATCCGCTGAACCACCTGCAGGTCGAGCTGATCAAGCGTCACCGCGCGGGCGACTCGAACGCGCGGCTGCGCCGCGGGATTCACCTGACCATCAACGGGATCGCGGCCGGCCTGCGCAACACGGGCTGATCCGAGCACGGTGCGGGCCTGCCCCGCGCCGCGCCGTCATCGCGAAACGAAAGCCGCAAAACGAAAGCCGCGATACGCGACCACGCGTATCGCGGCTTTTTTCATCGAACGGCGCGACGGCACCGGCCGCCGTGCCGTCCCTCGCGCTCATTGCGCGTCGATCAGCAACGCGTCGTGCTCGAACGAGCCGTCAGGCTGCACCGCGTAGTAGCCGTGCACCTCGTCGGGCGCATGCGCCCACAGCGCACGAATGCCCGCGACGCTGTCGGCCGGCGTGCGGATCCGCTCGACCCACGTAGCGAATTCGATCGGCAGGCGCCAGCGGCTCTGCACGTGCGCGTCGAACCCGGCGCCGCGGAACATCGCGAGCCATTCGTCGGCACGGTAGTCG
The DNA here is from genome assembly GCF_003853755.1 of Burkholderia sp. Bp8984. Lineage (NCBI taxonomy): Bacteria > Pseudomonadati > Pseudomonadota > Betaproteobacteria > Burkholderiales > Burkholderiaceae > Burkholderia > Burkholderia sp. Bp8984. Next base: position 52,747 of record NZ_QTQN01000019.1, on the reverse strand, counting down.
CGCACGTGCGACGCATCGCGCAGTACTTCCGCGGCCTGCAGATACGTGTCGAGCAGCGGATGGTCGTTGCCCGCGATGTCGATCATCAGCACGCGGCCGCCGGGCTTCAGCACGCGGCGCACCTCGGCAAGCGCCGCGCGCACGTCGTGCCAGTGGTGCGCGCTCATCCGGCTGACCACCCAGTCGAAGGTGCGCCCGTCGAACGGCAGTTGCTCGGCCGGGCCCTGCTGCGTGCGGATGTTCGCGAGCCCGCGCGCGCGCGCGGCGGCATCGACGGTCGCGAGCATCGGCGCGGCGAGATCGTACGCGACCACGTCGCGCACGTGCGGAGCAACCGCGAAGCTCGCGTGGCCGGCGCCGCAGCCGAGATCGAGCACCGCCGCTTCGGGCGTCGCGCGCACGGCGTCGGCCAGCGCCTGCAGATCGGCACCCGTCGCGTGGACCGTGCTCGTCAGGTAGGCGGCGGCCGTCGTGCCGAATGCGTCGGCGACCTGGTCGTGGTGTTTCATCGTTCGCTCCTTCCTTGGGTGGGGCGCGCGCTGCCTGTCAGCGCGCGAATCGCTACAATAGGGCCGCGCTTGTACCAGTACAAGTTAAGCAGTTATTCTGGTATTTGTTACACCTGCCTGATCCTTGCCGCGCACTCAGCGCCCCTTTTCAGCCGTTTCCGCATGAACCAGCCGTCGTCCGCCCCCACCCCGCCCCTCGATGCGACGCCCGCCCGCGCGCTCGGCGAATTCATCCGCGCACACCGCGAGCGGCTGTCGCCGCAGGCCGTCGGCCTGCCGCCCGGCCCGCGCCGCCGCACGCCGGGGCTGCGGCGCGAGGAAGTCGCGCAGCTGTGCGGCGTCAGCCCGACCTGGTACACGTGGATCGAGCAGGGCCGCCCGGTGTCGGCGTCGGCCGACGCGCTCGCGCGGATCGCCGTCGCACTGCAGTTGTCGAAAGCCGAACGCGCGTACCTGTTCGAACTGGCCGCACAGCGCGATCCGGCCGAGCCCGACGTCGCGGCCGGCGACTTGCCGCCGACGCTCGCCGCCACCGTCGCCGCGATCGCCACGCCGGCGTACGTGCTCGACCGGCAATGGAACGCGCTCGCATGGAACGCGCCGGCCGCCGCGCTGTTCACGGGCTGGCTCGACGACGAGCACGACCGCAACCTGCTGCGCTTCACGTTCATGGCGCCGGCCGCGCGCACGCTGATCGTCGACTGGGAAACCCGCGCGCGCCGGCTCGCGGCCGAATTCCGCGCCGACTCGATCCGCCACCTCGCCGACGCGCCGACCCGCGCGCTGATCGACGCGCTGATGGCCGGCAGCGATGCCTTCGCGCAGTACTGGGCGTCGCAGGACGTGTTCGAGCGCGAAGGCGGCCTGCGCGAATTCGACCATCCGGCCGACGGCCGCCTCGTGTACCAGCAGATCACGCTGAAACCCGCGCACCGCGAGGACCTGAAGCTGGTCGTGCTCGTGCGCGATTGACGCGGCTCAGAAGCTGATCGTCGCGGTGATGGTGTCGCTGTAGTTGCCGGGTGCCGGTGTCGCCTGTGCAGGTACGCGGCCGTATATCGCGATCGCCTGCGCGAATCCGCTGCCGGTTCCGGTCGCCATCGTCGTGCCGCCGGTGCCGTCGCCCCACGGCTGCGTGTGGCCGCTGTCCTGATAGAGCTGATAGGCGACCGAGCCGCCGCCCGTGCGCTGCATCGTCCGAGCGGTGACACTGCCGCTGGCGCCGCCGTTCAACGCGATCTGGAATGCATCGCCGTTCGTGCACCGCGCACTGATCGAGCCGCTCGCGGTCAGCGCCGACGCCAGCACGCCCGACGCCGGAAACGCAACGCCGGTCGCGCTGATGATGCAGTTGTTGATGACGGTGGCCGTGGCCGTAACGGTCATCGTGCCGGCCGTCGACTGCGACGCGCACGGCGTCGGCAGCACGCCGAGCAGCGAAAAACTGTAGCTGTAGGCGGCCTGGTTGCCGCTGAAACTCTGCGCATAGACCGTGCTGGCATTGTTCACGGTCGGCACGGTGGGCTGGTTCGACGCAATGCGGCCATAGATGGTCACGTTCGTACTGGCGGACGTGCCGAGCAGCGGCTTCGTCAACGAGACGGATATCGGCGTCGTGCCGGTGCTGACGGCGCCCCAGGGCTGCGAATAGCCCGCGTCCTGATACAGGTCGTACTGCATCTGGTTCGCCCCGTTGCTCAGGTAGCGCGGGCTCGTGCCGCCGAGATTCACGCATACAAGCACGCCGGTGTTCAGGCTCAGCACGTCCCACGTGCAACTCACGGTCATCGTGCTGTTGGTCGTATAGGCCTGCTGCGTAATCGGGCTGACCGAGCCGAAGCTCGGCACCGGCGGCGTCACCGAACACGTGTCCGCGCGAGCCGGCAGCCACGGCATGCCGAGCAGCGCGGCCAGCAACAGGCACGATAGCGCGCGCATCCAGCGGCGCGCCGTGTCGACTCCTTGATCCGCCATGCACTCCCCCGAAATTGCCCGCCCGTTCGACCCGGCTTCCAGCCCGGGCAGCGCCCCCATGGTATCCGTCCGCGCAGCGATCATTCGCATTGTTGCTTGATCCATGTCAAAAGCGCCGATGGCATTCCGCGAGGAACCGCGGACAATGCGCTCCGGATCGGCGTTTTCTCCAATGCGCGCGACCGAGTCCGTGGAGTAGTCTTGCACCAACGACAGAGCGGTAACGGCGACCGGCGACAGACCACGCGGCAGGCACTCCGCGGCCGGGCGACCCCATTAAACGGCAGGAGACAATCATAATGAACGATTCCCGACGTCGTGTTCTTTCAGCCATGCTCGCGGCCACCTTCGCATTCGCGCCCGCGCTGCAGCCCGTCACCGTTGCCGCAGTCTATTCGAACGGCAACGCCACCGCCCAGTTCAACGTCACGCTCACGATCCAGGCCAACTGCGCAATCGCCGCGAACCCGCTTGCATTCGGCACGTCCGGCGTGCTCACGTCGGCACTCAACCAGCAGACCACGGTCTCCGTCACCTGCTCGAACTCGACGCCATACAACATCGGACTCGACGCCGGCTCGGTCAGCGGCTCGACGGTCGCCAGCCGGCTGATGGGCGGGACGACGAGCGGCAATACCGGCACGACGGTCGGCTACCAGCTCTACCAGGACTCGGGCCACACGACGATCTGGGGCAACACGCAGGGCACCGATACGGTCGGCGGCACCGGCAACGGCTCCGCGCAGATACTGAGCGTGTACGGCCAGGTGCCGACGCAAGCGACGCCGAAGCCGGACACCTATCAGGCCGCCGTCACCGCCACCGTCTACTTCTGACGCGCCGTGGCATCGTTCCCGCGCGCCCTGGTCGCGCTGTGCGTCGCGTCGGCGTGCGCGGCCGCATCCGCCGCCACGCTGCAGATCATGCCCGTGACGATCGAGCTGCCGCCCTCGGCCGCCGCGGCGAGCATGACGCTCAGCAATCCTGGCGGACAGCCGATCTACGGCCAGGTCCGCGCCTATCGCTGGACGCAGGAAAACGGCGACGACGTGATGACGCCGACCGATGCGCTCGCCGCCTCGCCGCCGCTGTTGCAAATCGGCGCGAACGCCGAGCAGTTGATCCGGCTCGTGCGCACGGGGCGCGGCGCGCCGGCCGCCGAGGAAAGCTATCGCGTATTGATCGACGAACTGCCGTCGCCCGGTACGCCGGTCGAGAACGGCATCACGATCCGGCTGCGCTATTCCGTGCCCGTATTCGTCGAGCCCGAAGGCGCCCGGGCAGCGCCGCGCCTCGACTGGCGCGTCGAGCGCGACGGATCCGGCACGCGGCTCGCGGTCGCCAACCGCGGCGAACACCGTGCGCAGATTGCCGCGGTTCGGCTCGTCGACGCGCGCGGCACCGTGCACGACGTCACGCGCGGCCTGCTCGGCTACGCGCTCGCGGGCAGCACGCGACGCTGGCCGCTCAAGCTGGATGCGGGCGCGGCGGGATTCGTCAGGATCCAGGCGACCGTCAACGCGCAGCCGGTCGAGGCCCGGCTGACATCGCCCTGATCCACGCCGGAGGATCGCACGACGTTGCCCGTTCCGACGACGAGCACGGCCCTCCGGGCTGCCTGCCCCGCGCGACATGCCCGGCCCGCCGCTGCTGCGCTTTCGCTGGCGTTTTCACTGGCACTCGCGCTGGCCGTGCACGCAGGCGCCGGATGCGCACAGACGGCGCCGCAGGCGGCAGCGGCAGCCGCCCCCGCGCCTGCTCAGGACACACTGTTTCTCGACGTGTCGCTCAACGGTGAACCGACGCACCGGATCGCACGCTTCCAGCAAATCGACGGCCGGCTGTACGCGGCGTCCGCCGACCTGAACGACCTGGGCATCGCGACCGGCGACCGGGCGACCGCGCCGTCGAACACGCCCGTCGCGCTCGACACGCTCGCGGGGCTGCGCTACGACTACGACGCGGGCCGGCAGACGCTCGACCTGCGGGTGCCCGACGCGCTGCGCATCCCGCACACGTTCGATACGCGCGCGCTCGCGGCCGCGCCGCCCGCCACCTCCGGCCGCGGCTTCGTGCTGAACTACGACGCCTACGCGCAGACCGTCGCCCATGCGCCGCTCGCGGTCTGGAGCGAGGCGCGCTATTTCGATCCGGCCGGCGTATTCAGCAGCACCGGCATCGCGTACCTGTACGACGACCGCCGGCGCTACGTGCGCTACGACACGTCGTGGAGCCACTCGAACCCCGGCACGCTCACGACGACCCAGATCGGCGACACGATTTCGTCGTCGTTGTCATGGACGCGCTCGCTGCGCCTCGGCGGCGTGCAGTGGCGCAGCAACTTCGGCCTGCGCCCCGACCTCGTCACGTTTCCGGTACCTGCGCTGTCCGGGAGCGCGGTCGTGCCGACCTCGGTCGACCTGTACGTGAACAACGTGCGCCAGTTCAGCGGCGACGTGCCGAGCGGGCCGTTCGTGATCAACAGCGTGCCCGGGATCACCGGCGCAGGCAACGCGACGGTCGTCACGCGCGACGCGCTCGGCCGCTCGATCGCGACGTCCATTCCGCTGTACGTCGATACGCGCCTGCTCGCGCCCGGCCTCGCCAGCTATTCGGCGGAAGCCGGGTTCCTGCGCCGCGCCTATGGCGACGATTCGTTCGACTATGCGCGCACACCGGCGGCGAGCGGCTCGCTGCGCTACGGCATCAGCGAGCGGCTGACCGTCGAGGCGCATGCGGAAGCGACGGCCGGCGTCTACAACGCAGGTGCCGGCGCGCTCGCGCGCCTCGGCGAACGCGGCGTGGCGAATGCGTCGCTCGCGGTCAGCGCCCCGGGCCGCGCGGGCGTGCAGGCCGGCGTCGGCTACCAGTACGTGACGCCGCGCTTCTCGATCGATGCGCAGACGCTGCGCGCCTTCGGCGACTACAGCGACCTCGGCAGCCGCGAAGGCGTGCCGGTCTCGCGCGTCACCGACCGCGTCACGATTTCGTTCCCGTTCCTGCGCGCGCAGACCCTGTCGTTCAGCTATCTCGCCCTCAAGTATCCGGGCGTCGCCGCGTCGCGCATCGGCTCGATCGCATACCTGGTCAATCTCGGCGGGCTGACATCGATCACGTTCAGCGGCTTCCAGGACTTCCGGCAGCACGACGCACGCGGCTTCTTCGTGAGCCTGAGCGTCGGGCTCGACGGCAACACGTCGGTCTCGACGAACGCCGGACGGCAGAACGGCGATTCGACTTACACGCTGAACGCGACACGGCCGCCCGACTACGGCGGCGGCGTCGGCTGGAACGTGCAGGCGGGCGCCAACGCGGGCGTCCGCTACGCGCAGGGGCAACTGCAGTATCTCGGCCGCGCCGGCCAGGTCGCGCTGCTCGCGCAATCGTTCGACGGGCGCGGCAACGCGTCGGTCGACGTCACGGGCGCGCTCGTGCTGATGGACGGCCGGCTGATGACGGCGCGCCGCGTCGACGACGGTTTCGCGCTCGTCTCGACCGACACCGGGCGCGTCCCCGTGCTGCACCAGAACCGGCTGATCGGCGAGACGGACCGGGCCGGCTACCTGCTCGTGCCCGACCTGAATGCCTATCAGAGCAATCGCGTCGCGATCGACGGCACCGCGCTGCCCGCCGACGCACGGATCGCCGACACGACGCTCGACGTCGTGCCGCAGGCGCGCTCCGGCGTGCTCGCGCACTTCGCGGTGACCCGCTACAGCGCCGCGTCGATCGCGCTGCGCGCGCCGGACGGCACGCCGCTGCCGCCCGGGCTCGAGGTTCGCCACGTCGAAAGCGGCCAGCGCACGATCGTCGGCTATGACGGCCTGACCTTCGTCGACGGCCTCGTCGCGAACAATCACCTCGAAATCTCCGGCGACAGCCGCGGCTGCGCCGTCGCATTCGCGTATCGGCGCCCGGACGACGGCACGCTGCCGCGGATCGGACCGCTGACGTGCAGCCCCCCGTGAGCCGCGCCCGTTCGCGGCCGGCGCACGCGTCGGCCGCCCGCCCCACGAATGCTAGAATTGCGGGATTCCCTCGGCGGCGCACGCCGCCCAACTCCCCTTCGAAGAATCGCCATGACGTCCCAACTGCACAAAAAGGGCGAGGCCTGGTCGGCCCGCTTCTCGGAACCGATGTCGGAGCTGGTCAAGCGCTACACGTCGTCGGTGTTTTTCGACAAGCGCCTCGCGCTCGTCGACATCGCCGGCTCGCTCGCGCACGCGAGCATGCTCGCGGCGCAGAAGATCATCAGCGCCGACGACCTCGCCGCGATCGAACGCGGGATGACGCAGATCAAGGGCGAGATCGAGCGCGGCGAATTCGAATGGCAGCTGGATCTCGAGGACGTCCACCTGAACATCGAGGCGCGCCTCACCGCGCTGATCGGCGACGCCGGCAAGCGCCTGCACACGGGCCGCTCGCGCAACGACCAGGTCGCGACCGACATCCGTCTGTGGCTGCGCGGCGAGATCGACCGCATCGGCGGCCTCCTGAACGACCTGCGCGGCGCGCTGATCGACCTCGCGGAGCAGAACGCGGACACGATCATGCCGGGCTTCACGCACCTGCAGGTCGCGCAACCGGTCACGTTCGGCCACCACCTGCTCGCGTACGTCGAGATGTTCACGCGCGACGCCGAGCGCATGCGCGACTGCCGCACCCGCGTGAACCGCCTGCCGCTCGGCGCGGCCGCGCTCGCCGGCACCAGCTATCCGATCGACCGCTACGCGGTCGCGAAGACGCTCGGCTTCGACGGCATCTGCGCTAACTCGCTCGACGCGGTGTCGGATCGCGACTTCGCGATCGAATTCACGGCGGCATCCGCGCTCGTGATGACGCACGTGTCGCGCTTCTCCGAGGAACTCGTGCTGTGGATGAGCCCGCGCGTCGGCTTCATCGACATCGCCGACCGCTTCTGCACCGGCAGCTCGATCATGCCGCAGAAGAAGAACCCGGACGTGCCCGAGCTCGCGCGCGGCAAGACGGGCCGCGTGAACGGCCACCTGATGGCGCTCCTCACGCTGATGAAGGGCCAGCCGCTCGCGTACAACAAGGACAACCAGGAAGACAAGGAACCGCTGTTCGACACGGTCGACACCGTCGCCGACACGCTGCGGATCTTCGCCGAGATGGTCGCGGGCATCACCGTGAAGCCGGACGCGATGCGCGCGGCCGCGCTGCAGGGCTTCTCAACCGCCACCGACCTCGCCGACTACCTGGTGAAGCGCGGCCTGCCGTTCCGCGATGCGCACGAAGCCGTCGCGCACGCGGTGAAGATCTGCGACGACCGCGGGATCGATCTCGCCGACCTGACGCTCGACGAAATGAAGCAGGAGCTGCCGAACGTCGCGCACCTGATCGGCGACGACGTGTTCGGCTACCTGACGCTCGAAGGGTCGGTCGCGAGCCGCAACCACCCGGGCGGCACCGCACCCGATCAGGTGCGTGCGGCGGTCAAGGCTGCCCGCGCCGCGCTCGGCAAGTAAGCACGCTGTCACGAGCGGACGCCTTCGGCGTCCGTTCTTCATTCGGGCGGCCGTCGCGCCGCCCGACGCCTTCCCCGCTGTTCCGTTTTCCCGTTTCCGGACACCGCCGATGACCTTCTCCGCCGCGCTCTTCGACATGGACGGCCTGCTCGTCGATTCCGAGCGGACCATCATGAACACGTGGATCGACGTGTCGAACGCGCACGGCGTCGTGCTGACCGAGATCGACTACCTGCAGATCGTCGGCCGCTCGTTCGCCGAAGGCCAGGTGATTCTCGCGCGGCTGATCGGCCACGCCGACACGTTCGACGCCGTGCGCATCCGCGTGCGCGAGCAACTCGCCGCGCCCGAACCTCATCCGAAGTTTCCGCTGAAGTCCGGCGCGCTGGCGTTGCTCGAGACGCTCGCGCAGGCCGGCATTCCGTGCGCGGTCGCATCGTCGTCTGCGCGCGACGTGATTCGTGCGCGGCTCGACGCGGTCGGCGTGCTGCCGTTCTTCCGCGCGATCGCGGGTGGCGACGAGGTCGCGCGCGGCAAGCCCGACCCGGCCGTGTACCGGCTCGCGGCCGAACGCCTCGGCGTGCCGGCGCACGCGTGCGTCGCGTTCGAGGACAGCGATTTCGGCGCGCAATCGGCCGCCGGCGCCGGCGCATCGGTCGTCACCGTGCCCGACCTGAAGGCGCCGACGCCCGAGATCGTCGCGCTGAGCCTGCACGTGCTCGCGTCGCTCGACGATGCGGTTGCGCTCGTGCCGTCGTGGTTCGGCCGGCTGGACACGCAGCAGCCCGCGTAAGCGCCACGCGGCGCGCCACATGCAAACGGGCACCCGCGGGTGCCCGTTTTGCGTTGCCGCGCCGGATGACCGGCATCGCGGCGATCCTCAGTCGTTGCCGGCCGTCTCCGACAGCCGCTTCATCGTCGCGATGCGCGCGCCGATCAGGTCGACGCGGCCGTCCTCGCCGACGAGCGGCGCAGTCGAATCGCGGAACGCCTCCCACGCGCGTTGCGCGCGCACGAGCGTCGCGGCCGAATGCGCAGGCATCTTGCGACGCAGCTTCTGGTAATAGCGGTTCAAGTCGAACAGCGCGTGCTCGCATACGGCATCCTGCACGCACGGCCGCACGCGGCGGATCGCCGGATCGCGCGGCGCGTTCGCCGGCTTGCCGCCGGCTGCCGCGGCGGCGCTTGGCGCCGCGACCGCCGCGCCGCGGGTACCGCCCTGCGCACCGCTCGTGGCCGCCACCGGCACGGCGGCAGGCGGCGGTGCATAACGGTCGGCCGCCGCGCGCAGCGCCAACGCGCGATCGCGCACCGGCTGCAGCTGCATGTCGGCGCTCGACATCGCGTACGACGTGCCGCGCGTCGTGTCGTACACGGCCTTCAGCAGATGAATTTCATCCTTGCGCCACGTGACCCAGCGGCGCTGGCTGTCCTGCCAGCCGCGCTTCGCGTCGGCCGGCGCGTCGTTCGACAGGCGCTGGTACGCGCCGTCCATCACCGCCTGCCACTGCTGCTGCGCTTCGCCCATGCACTGGATCTGGCCGGCCGTCGACGACCGGTCGCGCCGCGCGAGACACTGCCGCATCGCGACGTCGATCGGGTCGGCCGCCGCCACTTCCGCATGCGCGACGCTCAGCCCCGCCGGCCCTGCCGACCAGCTCGCCCAGGCGACGAGCGCGGCCAGCGCCGCGCGTATCGTCCGGATTCGTCCCTGCGTCGCCATCAGTCGCGCACGCAGTCGACGAAGTACTCGACGCGCCCGTTCACCTCTTCCGCGACGAGGCCGTGGATGTCGGTGTGGAAGCCCGGGAAGCGTTCGTTGAAGTCGCGCGCGAACCGCAGGTAGTTCACGATCGTCTTGTTGAAGCGCTCGCCCGGGATCAGGAGCGGAATGCCCGGCGGGTACGGCGTCAGCAGGATGCTCGTCACGCGGCCTTCGAGCTCGTCGAGCGGCACGCGGTCGATCTTGCGGTGCGCGAGCTTCGCGAACGCGTCCGACGGCTTCATCGCCGGCTCCATGTCCGACAGGTACATCTCCGTCGTCAGGCGAGCGATGTCGTTCGCGCGGTACACGTCGTGGATCTGCGTGCACAGGTCGCGCAGGCCGACGCGCTCGTAGCGCGGGTGCTGCGCGACGAATTCCGGCAGCACGCGCCACAGCGGCTGGTTGTTGTCGTAGTCGTCCTTGAACTGCTGCAGCTCGGTCACCATCGAGTTCCAGCGGCCCTTCGTGATGCCGATCGTGAACATGATGAAGAACGAGTACAGGCCCGTCTTCTCGACGATGATGCCGTGCTCGGCCAGGTACTTCGTGACGATCGCGGCCGGAATGCCCGTCTCGCCGAACTCGCCGTCGACGTCGAGCCCCGGCGTGATGATCGTCGCCTTGATCGGGTCGAGCATGTTGAAGCCTTCCGCCAGCGGGCCGAAGCCGTGCCAGTGGTCGTTCGGCTTCAGCATCCAGTCGTCGCGCGAGCCGATGCCTTCTTCCGACAGGTCGTCCGGACCCCACACGCTGAAGAACCAGTCGTCGCCGTACTCGGCGTCGACCTTGCGCATCGCGCGGCGGAAGTCGATCGCCTCGGCGATCGATTCCTCGACGAGCGCGGTGCCGCCCGGCGGCTCCATCATCGCGGCCGCGACGTCGCACGACGCGATGATCGCGTACTGCGGGCTCGTCGACGTGTGCATCAGGTACGCCTCGTTGAAGCGATGCTTGTCGAACGTGCGGTTCTCCGAATCCTGCACGACGATCTGCGACGCCTGCGAGATGCCGGCGAGCAGCTTGTGCGTCGAGTGCGTCGCGAACACGAGCGCGCCCGTGCGCGGGCGGCCGTCGCCGATCGCGTGCATGTCGCGGTAGAAGTCGTGGAACGTCGCGTGCGGCAGCCACGCTTCGTCGAAGTGCAGCGTGTCGAGCAGGTCGCCGAGCAGGTCCTTGATCATCTCGACGTTGTAGACGACGCCGTCGTACGTGCTCTGCGTGATCGTCAGGATGCGCGGCTTCATGTCCGGGTTCTGGCGCATCGCCTCGCGCGCGAACGGGTTCGCCTCGATCTTCCGGCGGATGTTCTCCGGCTTGAATTCGTCGCGCGGGATCGGCCCGATGATGCCGAAGTGGTTGCGCGTCGGCGTGAGGAACACGGGAATCGCGCCCGTCATCGTGATCGCGTGCAGGATCGACTTGTGGCAGTTGCGGTCGACCAGCACGATGTCGCCGGGAGCGACCGTCGCGTGCCAGACGATCTTGTTCGACGTCGACGTGCCGTTGGTCACGAAGAACAGGTGGTCCGCGCTGAAGATGCGCGCCGCATTGCGCTCGGACGCCGCGACCGGGCCCGTGTGATCGAGCAGCTGGCCGAGTTCGTCGACCGCGTTGCAGACGTCGGCGCGCAGCATGTTCTCGCCGAAGAACTGGTGGAACATCTGGCCGAGCGGGTTCTTCAGGAACGCGACGCCGCCCGAGTGGCCCGGGCAGTGCCACGAGTACGAGCCTTCGTCCGCGTACTTCACCAGTTCCTTGAAGAACGGCGGCGCGAGCGAGTCGAGATAGACCTTCGCCTCGCGGATGATGTGGCGCGCGACGAACTCCGGCGTGTCCTCGAACATGTGGATGAAGCCGTGCAGTTCGCGCAGGATGTCGTTCGGCAGATGCCGCGACGTGCGCGTCTCGCCGTACAGGAAGATCGGGATGTCCGCGTTGCGGCGGCGCACTTCGGTGACGAACGCGCGCAGCTCGATGATCGCGGTCGCGAGCTCGGGCAGTTCGCCGTCCGGGCCCGTTTCGCCGAGCATGAGTTCGTCGTCGTCGATCGACAGGATGAAGCACGACGCGCGGCTCGATTGCTGCGCGAACGACGTCAGATCGCCGTAGCTCGTGAGGCCGAGGACTTCGACGCCCTCCTTCTCGATCGCTTCGGCCAACGCCCGGATGCCGGAGCCCGAGATGTTCTCGGAGCGGAAATCTTCGTCGATGATGACGACGGGGAAACGAAACTTCATGGGCGATTCTCCAAAAAGAACGACCGCGGCGCGTCACGCGCAGCGGTCACCCGGAAACTGGTGAGACGTTATGCAACCAGATCAGGTTTTCGGCAGCGTGACACCGCGCTGACCCTGATACTTGCCGCCGCGATCGGCGTACGACACGTCGCACACTTCGTCGCTTTCGAAGAACAGCACCTGCGCGACACCTTCGTTCGCGTAGATCTTCGCGGGCAGCGGCGTGGTATTCGAGAATTCCAGCGTGACGTAGCCTTCCCACTCGGGTTCGAACGGCGTCACGTTGACGATGATCCCGCAGCGCGCGTACGTCGACTTGCCGAGGCAGACGGTCAGCACGGTGCGCGGGATGCGGAAATATTCGACGGTGCGGGCCAGCGCGAACGAGTTCGGCGGGATGATGCACACGTCGCCCTTGAAATCGACAAACGAACCCTCGTCGAAGTTCTTCGGATCGACGATCGTCGAGTTGATGTTCGTGAAGATCTTGAATTCGTCCGCGCAGCGGATGTCGTAGCCGTAGCTCGACGTGCCGTAGCTGACGATCCGGCGGCCGTCCTCGGACGCGCGGACCTGATCGGGCACGAACGGCTCGATCATCTTGTGTTCTTCGGCCATGCGCCGAATCCACTTGTCGGACTTGATGCTCATGCCAGCCTCCGCCGGGCCGTCCCAAGAAGGCTGGCCGTCCCCGCGGGGGACAGCGGACGAAGTGAGCGTTGGGGTCGTTTCATATCGGGGCGCCAGGAAACGCTGCGTGACAGTCAGGAAGGGTCGCTCGCGACGCGGCGACCCGGAAAGGCGCACATTTTACGCGATCATCGGCTCGCGTACGCGGCAGCCGTCAACGGATCACGCCACAGGCGAGCGCGGGTCCCGCGCCATGCTGCGGAAACGCCGGATCGCTCGGGTCGCGGTGGACCAGCGCCGCGCGGTTCAGCGCGGAGCGCACGCCGTCGAGGGCCAGATCGGGCGCGACGATGAAACCGGCCGCGACGCCGTTCGCATCCGCATGGATGTTGCCGAGATCGCCGGCGACCCGCGCGCCCGCGCGCAGCCGGTCGGCGGCCGGCGCGAACACCTGGCCGGCGCTCGAGCCGTCGCCCGCGTTGCAGTCGCCGCGCTCGTGCACCTGCAGCGCGTGATCGCTGTTCGGCGGCAGGCCGGCCAGGTTGTACGTGACCTGGACGCCATCCGGGCGTTCGACGAACGTCACCGCGCCGCGCGCCTGCGAGCCGACGGTCGGCTGCAACTGCGCGTCGGCACGCTTTTCGTGCGACGAGGAAAAAGAGGTACAGCCGGCCAGCAGGCCCAGCGCGGCGGCGGCCAGCAGCGCGCGCCGCGCGCGGCCGGCGCGCACGCCGTGATGTCGTTGGTTCATTCGATCCTCATGCCGGCTGGCGGCCATTTGACACGGCGGCCATGCCGGGCGGGTAAAGGGACCCGGGAAAAGTCGCCATGATACCGCGCCTCGCGGCGCCGTAAACAGCGTGAGGCCCCGCCCCGCAAGGGTTTTACGTATTTTGAACAACGATCGACGGGAACTTCGACGTCATGTCGCGTGCGCGCTCGGCGATCGCCAGCGCGACCCCGCGCGCGATGTCGCGATAGCGCCGCGCCAGCGCGCCGTCCGGTTCGGCCGCGACCGTCGGCGTGCCGCTGTCGGCGCGCTCGCGGATCGCGATGTCGAGCGGCAGGCTGCCGAGCACGGTCACGCCGTAGTCCTGCGCCATCCGCTCGGCACCGCCCGCGCCGAAGATGTGCTCTTCGTGGCCGCAGTTCGAGCACACGTGGATGCTCATGTTCTCGACGATACCGAGGATCGGAATCCCGACCTTCTCGAACATCTTCAGGCCCTTCTTCGCGTCGAGCAGCGCGATGTCCTGCGGGGTCGTCACGATCACGGCGCCGGTCACCGGCACGCGCTGCGCGAGCGTGAGCTGGATGTCGCCCGTGCCCGGCGGCATGTCGACGATCAGGTAGTCGAGCTCGCGCCAGTTGGTCTGCCGCAGCAGTTGCTCGAGCGCCGACGTCGCCATCGGGCCGCGCCACACCATCGGGTTGTCTTCCTCGATCAGGAAGCCGATCGAGTTCGCCTGCAGCCCGTGGCCGACCAGCGGGTTCATCGACTGGTTGTCGGGCGACTCGGGCCGCTGGCCGTGAATGCCGAGCATGGTCGGCAGCGACGGACCGTAGATGTCGGCGTCGAGAATGCCGACCGACGCGCCTTCCGCGGCGAGCGCGAGCGCGAGGTTGACGGCCGTCGTGCTCTTGCCGACGCCGCCCTTGCCCGACGCGACCGCGACGATGTTCTTCACGTTCGGCAGCAGCTTCACGCCGCGCTGCACCGTGTGCGCGACGATCTCCTGCGACACGGCGACGCGTGCGTCGCGCACGCCCGGCACGGCCTTCAGCGCAGCGGCGATGCGCGCGCGCACGTCGTCGTGCTGGCTGCGCGCGGGATAGCCGAGCACCACGTCGACCGCCACGGCGTCGCCGTCGATCGCGACGTTGCGCACGCCCTTGTTCGCCGCGTAAGGACGGCCCGTATTGGGGTCGACGACAGCCGCCAATGCGGCGTCGACTTGTGCCCGGTCAATGCTCATCGAAACTCCGTGAAAACGTTTTTCTCTCGCGCAAACGTCAAGAAATATCAAATAACGCTGCGAAAATCGGGAAAAGTGAAAGAATCTGTTGCACGCCATTGCGCGAACGCGCGCGGCGGAGCAATCTTCGCGTGCGGCATGCTATGGGGCCAAATCGGCCACGAACCGCCTATATTGTAGAGGCTGACGCATCACCCTGTCCGGAACAGCCACGCTGGCGAACAGGGCATGCAGCCGCCTCGGCGGCTGCCGCGGGCACGGGCCGGCCCACCTTTTTCGGGCGTCCGTGCCGGGAGCCGTAACTGTTGTTTGTCGTCGTTGTCGACTCGTTCAACCAAGAGAGGAATTCAAGATGAACATGAAAATCGCGACTCGCCTGTCCGTCTTCGCCTTGGCCGGCGCACTGCTGGCAGGCTGCGCCACGCAGCAAGGCAACAACACGGCCGTCGGGACCGGCACGGGCGCGGCGCTCGGCGCAGGCATCGGCGCGCTGGCCGGCGGCGGCAAGGGCGCGGCGATCGGCGCGGGCGTCGGCGCACTGGTCGGCGGCGTGACGGGTTACAACTGGCAGGCGATCAAGAACAAGCTCGCGCCGTCGGCAGCCAAGACGGGCACGCAGGTGACCGAGCAGCCGGACGGCTCGCTGAAGCTGAACGTGCCGAGCTCGGTGACGTTCGCGACCAACCAGTACGCGATCACGCCGGCCTTCACGCCGCTGCTGAACGACCTGGCGACGACGCTGAACCAGAACCCGCAAGTGACGGCGTCGATCGTCGGCTACACGGACAGCACGGGTTCGCAGCAGCTGAACCAGACGCTGTCGCAGAACCGTGCGCAGAGCGTCGTCAACGCGCTGGTCCAGCGCGGCGTCGCCGGCGGCCGCCTGTCGGCACAGGGCATGGGCCCGTCGAACCCGATCGCGGACAACGCGACCGAAGCCGGCCGCGCACAAAACCGCCGCGTCGAGATCTACCTGCGCGCAGCCCAGCAGTAAGCATCGTCGCGAGAGGAAACGGGGTCGCGCGCCGGGCGCGCGCCCCCGCCGCACAAGGCTTTCAGCGGGCTCCGTAACAAATCGAAAAAAATTTCGAACTTCTGTCGCGACCCGCGGTCTCTCTTTACGGTACGCGGCTGGCGCTGCCGGCGCGTCACCATTCTCCTCTTGTCGTTGTTGCTCCGGGGCCGAATTCGCCCCGGTTTTTTTTGCCCGGAATTCGCCTGCTGCATCGCAGCATCGCACCGCCTGGCACGCAGCCGCCGCGGCCCCGCCCCTTCCGGCGCCCGATCCACGGCGCCCGCGCCGGCTGACCTGCCCGCGCCCCTGCTAGAATCGCAGTTTCCGTCGTTTCCGCCGTTCTTCTACAGACCCTATGTCCGCATCCGACCTCACTTCCGTGCAGGCTGCGGCGCCGCAAGGCAGCCGCCAGATCCTCGTTACGTCCGCACTGCCCTATGCCAACGGCCAGATCCACATCGGCCACCTGGTCGAGTACATCCAGACCGACATCTGGGTGCGGACGCTGCGAATGCACGGTCACGAGGTCTACTACATCGGCGCCGACGACACGCACGGCACGCCGGTCATGCTGCGCGCGGAGAAGGAAGGCCTGACGCCGAAGCAGCTGATCGAGCGCGTGTGGACCGAGCACAAGCGCGACTTCGACAGCTTCGGCGTGTCGTTCGACAACTTCTACTCGACCGACTCGGACGAGAACCGCGTGCTGAGCGAGAAGATCTACCTCGCGCTGAAGGAAAACGACCTGATCGCCGAGCGCGAGATCGAACAGGCGTACGACCCGGTCAAGGAAATGTTCCTGCCGGACCGCTTCATCAAGGGCGAATGCCCGAAGTGCCACGCGAAGGACCAGTACGGCGACAACTGCGAAGTGTGCGGTTCGACCTACCTGCCGACCGAACTGCTGAACCCGTACTCGGTCGTGTCCGGTGCGACGCCGGTGCGCAAGACGTCGACGCACTACTTCTTCCGCCTGTCCGATCCGCGCTGCGAGTCGTTCCTGCGCGAATGGGTCAGCGGCCTCGCACAGCCCGAAGCGACCAACAAGATGCGTGAATGGCTCGGCGACGCCGGCGAGGCCAGGCTCGCCGACTGGGACATCTCGCGTGACGCGCCGTACTTCGGCTTCGAGATCCCGGGCGCGCCCGGCAAGTACTTCTACGTGTGGCTCGACGCGCCGGTCGGCTACTACGCGAGCTTCAAGAACCTGTGCGACCGCAACGGCATCGACTTCGATGCGTGGATCCGCCCGGGCACGAAGGCCGAGCAGTACCACTTCATCGGCAAGGACATCCTGTATTTCCACACGCTGTTCTGGCCGGCGATGCTCGAGTTCTCGGGCCATCGCACGCCGACCAACGTGTTCGCGCACGGCTTCCTGACGGTCGACGGCGCGAAGATGTCGAAGTCGCGCGGCACGTTCATCACCGCGCAGAGCTACATCGACACGGGCCTGAACCCGGAATGGCTGCGCTACTACTTCGCCGCGAAGCTGAACGCGACGATGGAAGACATCGACCTGAACCTCGACGATTTCCAGGCGCGCGTGAACAGCGACCTCGTCGGCAAGTACGTGAACATCGCGAGCCGCGCGGCCGGCTTCCTGCTCAAGCGTTTCGACGGCCGCGTGCAGGACAGCGCGATGAACCATCCGCTCGTCGCGACGCTGCGCGACGCGATTCCGGCGATCGCCGCGCACTACGAAGCGCGCGAATACAGCCGCGCGCTGCGCCAGACGATGGAGCTCGCGGACGAAGTGAACGCGTACGTCGACGGCGCGAAGCCGTGGGAACTCGCGAAGGATCCGGCCAACGCGGTCGCGCTGCACGAAACCTGCAGCGTGAGCCTCGAGGCGTTCCGCCTGCTGTCGCTCGCGCTGAAGCCGGTGATGCCGCGCGTGGCCGAAGCCGTCGAGGCCTTCTTCGGGATCGCGCCGCTCACGTGGGCCGACGCCGCGAAGCCGCTGTCGTCCGCGCAGCCGATCAAGGCGTACCAGCACCTGATGACGCGGGTCGATCCGAAGCAGATCGACGCGCTGCTCGCCGCGAACCGCGATTCGCTGCAGGCCGAGGCCGCCGGCGCCGCTGCCGCGGGGGCAACCGCCGCCAACGCCGCGAAGGACGCGAAAAACGCGAAGGCGAACGCGAAGGTGGCTGCGGCGAACGGTGAAGACGACGGCCCGATCTCGATCGACGATTTCGCGAAGATCGACCTGCGCATCGCGAAGATCGTCGCGTGTCAGGCCGTCGAGGGCTCCGACAAGCTGCTGCAGCTCACGCTCGACGTCGGCGAGGAAAAGACCCGCAACGTGTTCTCGGGCATCAAGTCCGCGTACCAGCCCGAGCAGCTCGTCGGCAAGCTGACGGTGATGGTCGCGAACCTCGCGCCGCGCAAGATGAAGTTCGGGCTGTCCGAAGGGATGGTGCTCGCCGCGTCGGCGGCCGACGAGAAGGCCGAGCCGGGCCTCTACATCCTCGAGCCGCACAGCGGCGCGAAGCCCGGCATGCGCGTGAAGTAAGCCGCACGCGCCGCTGCTTGCACAAGAAGCCCCGCACCACGTGCGGGGCTTTTTCATGGGCGGCCGCGAGCGGCGCCGCGGCCGGTGGTTGCAGGTCGGCGTGACGCTCGCCGCTACGCGGGCAGGCTTCGGCGCGTGCGCACGCGCGAACCGGAGCGCCGGCGCGCGTGGCCGACCGGCCAGGCGCCCGCTTCGTCACCGCTGGCCGAACCAGCGATCGAAACGCCGCGTGTAGTTCAGGTCGACGCCCTGGAACGTGCCGCCATACGCGGACACCGACCAGAAGCGCGTCAGGTTGATCGTCGCCTTGAACGCATTGCTCGCCGATTGCAGCCCTTGCTCGTAACCGAGCACGAAGCGCTCGTTGATCGCCTTCGAGATCTGCACGACCTGCGCATCGGTCAGGCCGACGTCGCTGCGGCCGATCGAGAATTCGTCGAGACCGATGCTCTGCGCGACGCGCTTGCCGGTCGCGCTGCCAAGCAGCCCGAGCGCGGCCGTCATCGCGTTCTGCTGGCCGACGTTGTTGCCCTGGTCGGTGCCGTGCCCGAACAGCAGCCACGACAGCTTTTCGTTGTCGGTGACGTTCGGCTCGGACACGAGCTTGACCGTCGGCGACTGGATCGTGCCGGTGACCTGCACGCCAGCCTCGACCTCCTGGTTGCGCCGCATCGCGAGGATGTTCACGCCCGGATTCGACACCGGGCCGTTGAACGTGAAGAAGCCGTTCTCGACCGCGAGCTTGCGGCCGAACGACGTATACGTCGAGCCTTCCGTCACGCGCACGTTGCCGACCGCGCGCAGCGGCACGCCGGGCGCGCTCATCACGGTGATCGTGCCGCGCAGGCCGAGATC
Source organism: Burkholderia sp. Bp8984 (assembly GCF_003853755.1). Lineage (NCBI taxonomy): Bacteria > Pseudomonadati > Pseudomonadota > Betaproteobacteria > Burkholderiales > Burkholderiaceae > Burkholderia > Burkholderia sp. Bp8984. The sequence goes on along the minus strand of NZ_QTQN01000019.1, from coordinate 33,779 downwards.
CGCGCCGTGCCCCTTGAAGCGGAAGTTGTTGCCGAGCCCGATGTCGATGTTCGCGCGCGGCGCGAGCGACGGCGCCGGCTTGTCCTCGACCTTCTGCGGCTTCGCGACCGCCGTACCGGTCTGCACGTCGCCGCGCACCGTGCCGTCCGGGCGCACGATCACGACGTCGTCGGACAGGTGCGGCGCCGACTCCTCCGGCAGGTCGAACAGCGCGCGGTCGACGACGAACTTGCCGTCGATCGACAGTGCGCCGCGCGGCCCGTCGTTCGCGACGGTCGCCTTGCCCGACAGCGACAGCTTGCGATCCGGCGCCGCGAACAGCTCGAGCTTGTCCGCGACGATGCTCGCGGTCAGGTCGGGCGCCTCGCCGTCGAGACGCACGCGGCCGATCGCGCGCAGCGTTCCGTCGCCGCCGTGGAACTCGACCTGCTGGAATTCGACGAGGTTCTCCGCGAGCTTCACGCGCACGATGCCGTCCTTCAGCTGCACGCCCTGATCGACGAGCGTCGCGGACAGGTCGTCGCCGGTCAGCATCCCCGACACGTTCGGCTTCACCGGCGTGCCCGCGACCGTCAGCTTCAACGCCGCGCGCCCGCCGAGCAGGTAGCTCGGCCCGAACAGGTTGCCGGTCGCCTTCAGCGACGGAATGTCGGCGTCGATGCGGCCCGACAGCGGGCCGTCGTCGACGACGCCGAACACGCCGTCGCGCAGCGCGAACGGCACGGTGACGTTCGCGTCGAGCGTGCCGACCCGGTTCGCCTTCGCGAGCGCCACCACGTTGAGCCGGTTGCCGGGTGCAAAGCTCGCGCGCGCGGACAGGTCGGTCAGCCCGAGCGACGCAATACCGCGCCCGGTCTCGATCGTCACGTCGCCGCCGCGCCGCTTCACCTGCACGTAGCCCGTCGCGTTCGCGCCGAGCGAGAAATCCCAGTCGGCATCGAGCACGACGTCGGTGCGCACCGGCGGCCGCTGGCCCGTCAGTTCCTGGCGGATCTCGAGGAAACGGGCGACCGATGCATCGCGCACGGCACCTGCCGAGCGCATCTGGCCGTGGTCGAACACGAACGACTTCAGGTCGATCGCCGCGCCTTCGAGCGTGAGCCGCGTCGCGCCGAGCGTCACGCGGCCGGCGCCGGCCGACACCGCAAGCGGCGCCTGCAGCGCCACCGCCGGCGTGCCGCGGTTCGCGAGGCGCGTGACGGTGCCGTCCCAGCGCGTTCCGTCGCGGCTCTCGACCACGCCGCCGTTCGCCGCGAGCGTCAGGTCGATCACGCGGCCGCCGGCCGTCCCCATCGCCGACGCGTCGAGCGTGTGCTTCGCGCGCGTGCCGTCGAGGTTCGCGCGCAGCGATTTCAGTTGCAGCGAGCCGAGTGCGATGTCGGTCGCGTCGGCCGTGAACACGAGCGCGCCGTGCGCGCCGTCGCGGATGTCGGCGCGACCCTGCGCGGCACCGATCCGGTTCGAGCCGACCACGACGTGCTGGGCCTTGTAGGTGGCCGTCACGTTCGGATGCGCGAAGCTGCCGGTCAGCTCGCCCTGCGCCTGCACGAGCCCCTGCACGCCGAAGCCGAGCCGGTCGAGTTCCGGCGCGTCGACGACGAAGCGCAGCCGGTCGCCCGGCGCGCCGAAACTGCCGCGCAGGTCGACGTGGTTGCCCGCGATCGACAGCGTCGCATTGCTCGGCAGGATCCGCGAGCCGGCGAACTGCACGACGCCCGCGCCGGTCAGCGGCACGCCGTCGTACAGGCTGTCGCCGAGCTTGAAGGTCGCCTTCGTCGACACCTGCGGCGCGAACGCGCCGGATGCCGTCAGCGTGCCCGATACGCGCGTCTCGCCGCGCCTGGCCGGCGCCTTGGCCGCGGCGGCGGTTTTGGTCGCTGTTTTGGTCGCTGTTTTGGCCACTTTTGCCGCCGGCTTGCCGCTACCGGCCTTCGGCGCGCCCATCGCCGCGAGCAGCAGCGGATCGAACGCGGTCAGCGTCGCCTTCGCGTCGTAGCTCGAATGCGCATCGTGACGGAACACGCCGGTCAGGTCGATACGGCCCTTGCCCGCCGTCACGCGTGCATCGGTCAGCACCGTCTGCTGCGGCGTCAGGGCGACCTTCGCACGCGCGCCGAGCGCGAGCTTCGGATCGTTCAGGTCGAAATCGACGGTCGTCACGTCGCCGGCGAGCGTCACGCCGAGCGGCCCGCCCAGGCGCATCGGCCGCAACTCGGCAATGAAGGCGTTCAGGTCGAGATTCGCGACCTTCAGGTCGAAGCGGCCCTTGCCGCCCGTCAGCGTGCCGTTGCCGGTCACGCTGCCGTCGCGGATCAGTTTCAGCGCGAGGCCGTCGATTCGCTGCGCGTGCGCGTCGAGATGGACGGTCGCATGCGCGTCGACGACCGGCAGCAGGTGCTCGCCGAGCGTGCCGGGCTTCGCGTTGACGATCGACACGGGGCCGGTCACCGCGAACCCCTTCGCCGGGGCAGTGCCGGCCGGCGCGGTCACGGGCGCCAGCTCCGCGCGCACTGCGAGATCGGCGGCCGGCGCGCCCGGCGCGAGCGCCTGCGGGTTCACGTGATCGAACGCGAGCGACGCGCGCGTGAGCGGCACCGTGCCGAACGGCGCGGCCTCGACGTGCGCGCGGCCGTTCAGTTTCATCCCGCTCGCGGTCACGTCGGCGACGAGCGCTTCGAGCGAACCCGATACGTTCGCGCTCGCGTTGACCGCTTCGTCGGCGAGCTTGCCCACGTAGGTCGCGTTGCCCGTCAGCGCGAACGGCTTCACGCCGTCGAGCTTAGCGCGCGCGGTCAGCGCGCCGTACGGCGTGTCGACGCCATCGAGCGCGAGTTCATGGTGACGGCCGTCGCTGCGGCCGTTCAGCGCGAGATGGTCGAGCTGCGTCGTCGAGCCGCCTTCGTGGATCGCCAGGTGGTCGACACGCAGGTCGTCGATCCGCAACTGCAGCGGCAGGCTCAGGTCCTGCGGCGTCGCGGCCGGCTTCGATGGCCCCGGCACGATCCGCACGTCGACCGTGCCCGCGCGCAGGTAAGCGACCGACAGCCGCCACGGCGCGCGGGTCAGCACCCAGCGGCCGTCGAGCCGGTCGATCCGCACTTCGGTGCTCGTGCCGCCGGGGCTCGTCCACGCGAAGCCGCGCAGCCGCACGCCGGTCGCGAGCGCGCCGCCGTCCAGCGTGCCCGCCAGCCGGCCGCCGAGTACGCGCACGGCCGTCTGCCACGCGAGCCGCGTGCCGCGCTCGGTCGTCGCCGCGGCCAGCACGAGCCCGGCCGCCAGCACGACGAGCAGCACGGCCGTCACGAGCGTCCACGCGACGATCCGGCCCGCACGCACACGCCGCGGCCCGCGCGGCGGCGCACCGGGCGCGCGCTCGGGCGAGTCCGGATCGTTCGGCGGCGGCGTGTCGTTCGGGTCCTTCGTCATGCGGTTCGTGGCTCGTGCAACAAGGTCAGAAGGCGATGCCGAGCGTCAGGTACGGGCGCACGCTGTGGTTACGCAGTCCGTACGCGACGTCGACGTTGATCGGGCCGACGGGGCTGCGCCAGCGCGCGCCGATGCCGACGCCCGGGTAGAACACGCGCTCGCCCCACGCATCGGTCGCGGTGCCGATGTCGAAGAAGGTCGCGGCGCCCCAGTCGCGGTTGAACCAGTGCTGGTATTCGGCGGTGCCCGTCATCAGGTACTTGGTCGGCAGCACGGAGCCGGCGACGCTGTTGCCGATGCTCTGGTAACCGTAGCCGCGCACCGAGTTCGAGCCGCCCGCGCGGAACAGCAGCGATGCCGGCACGCCGGTCGAGCTGCCGCTCGTGAACACGCCGCCGAGCTCCGCGCGGAACACGAACAGGTCGCGCTTGCCGATCGGCACGTACTGCTGGCCGCGCGCGTAACCGCGGATGAAGGTCTGGTCGGTCAACACGCCCTTGATCGCGAAGCCGGCCTCCGCGTGGATCAGGTTGCCCGAGCGCGGGAACAGCGGATCGTCGACGTTGCGGCGCGTCCATGCCCACTGCGGCACCAGCGCGCGGCTCGTGGTCGGGCCGGCGCCGTTCTGGTCGAGCCGGTCCTGGTAGAACATCAGCGAGTACGCGTAGTCGATGAACTGGCCGGTGCGCGTGCGCTGCACGCCGACCCGCGCGCTGTAGATGCGCGTGTCCGACACGTTGGTGTTCGTGTACGACGCGAGCACGCTGTTGGTCCACCCTTTCGCGCCGGGCGGCATCGACAGCTGGACCTGGCCGTACTGCTGGATCTGGTCGAGCCGGCCCGACACGGTGAACGGCCACGCGGCGCCGAACGTGTCGAGATACGTGTAGGAGCCCTGCACGTGCGGGCCCGTATCGGTCGCGTAGCCGACGCCGCCGCGAATGTTGTTGTACGGGAACTCGCTGACCTTCACGTGCACGGGCGTACGCTCGGGCTTCGACGTATCGTCGCCGACGTCGATCGCGACGCTCGCGTAGTACGGCGTGTTCTGCAGTTGCCGCTGCAGCTCGGTGATCCGCTGCACGTCGTAGATCTCGCCTTCCGACAGCGGATTGACGTTCGTGACGATCTTCTCCGGGTAGCGGCGCACGCCATCGACATCGACCTTGCCGATCGTGAATGTCGGGCCGCTGTCGAACGTGACGGCCAGCGTCGCGCGCTGCGTGCGCGAGTCGATGCGCGCCTCCGACGACGCGATCTTCGCGCCCAGGTAGCGGCGCGCCTGCAATTGCCTGAGCGCCGCGCCCTTCGCGACGTCCCAGTCCGATTGCGTGAACGGGTCGCCCGGCTTCAGCGAAAACGCGAAGCGGGTCGCGGCCTCCTGCTTCGGATCCTCGGTGCCGACCGGGCCCTTGAACGTCAGGTCGACCGTCGACACGACGGTCTGCGGCCCCGGATCGACGGCGACGCGCACGTCACGCTTGCCGTCGCGCGTGCGCACGTCGGTGCGCACGACCGGCGAAAAATAGCCGGCCGTCGCGGTCAGGTCGCGCACCTGCTGCGGTGTCGCGGTCACGAGGAAGTCGAACTGGTCGTCGCTGATGTCGTCGCGCTTCGCGAAGCGCGCGATGTCGAGATGGGTCTTGAGTAGCTTGCGGATCGAGCGCGGCGCGTCGATGTCGACGTCGTACTTCGCGTAGGCCGGCAGCACGACGAACGCGGCGAGACAGCCGACGAGGGCTGCCCGGGCCGCCGCACCGGCGCCGCGCCGTGCGCGACGACCGGGGTGTCGGGCCGCGCGCGGGCTCGTCTCATGCGTCGTGTGTGCTTGCTGGTTCGCGTGACCCGCCAAATATGACCTCACCCTCGGTTGTCGTGATTCCGTGGAAAACCCTGTATTTGACCACAAGGCGGCGGCCCTGCCCGCGCGGGCCCCGCTTTGACGCTTGCGCGCAACGACGCGCGCACGGGCCCGGCCGGTCGCGCCGCGGGCACCGGCCAGCGGATTCGACGCGCGATTGCCGCCGGCTGTTCCCCGCGATGCGGTAAAATCCCGCCATCGCGAATCCGGCGCATCGTGCGCCGCCCGAAACGGAAAGCCAAGCCATGCCGTACCAGTCCGACGTCACGCAATTCCTGAACCAGCTCAAGCAACAGAAGCCGACGCTCGAAGAAGAGCAGCGCAAGGGCCGCTCCCTGCTGTGGGACAAGCAGCCGATCGACCTCGACGAGCGTGCCGAGCAGCAGGAATCGCGCGTGAAGCAAACGTCCTACGTCTACTACCAGAACTTCTGACGACGTGAGCGCCGCCGACGAGGCCAGCGCCGCCCGGCAGGACGACGCGATCGCCGCGCCCGCGGGCGCCGATTCGACGCCCGACACGGTCGACGGTGTCGCGGCGTTCGCACGCCTGTACGGCGAGCCGCTCTTCAAGCTGCCGCAGGACCTCTACATCCCGCCCGATGCGCTCGAGGTGTTCCTCGAGACGTTCGAAGGCCCGCTCGACCTGCTGCTGTACCTGATCCGCAAGCAGAACTTCAACGTGCTCGACATCCCGATGGCGCAGGTCACCGCGCAATATCTGGGTTACGTCGACCAGATCCGCACGTCGAACCTCGAGCTGGCCGCCGAATACCTGCTGATGGCCGCGATGCTGATCGAGATCAAGTCGCGGATGCTGTTGCCGGTCAAGAAGGCCGACACGGGCGAGGAAGCCGAGGACCCGCGCGCGGAACTCGTGCGCCGCCTGCTCGAATACGAGCAGATGAAGCTCGCCGCGCAACGTCTCGACCAGTTGCCGCAGCTCGGCCGCGACTTCCTGCGCGCCGAGGTCTACATCGAGCAGAGCATCACGCCGCGCTTTCCCGACGTGAACTCGGACGACCTGCGCGCCGCGTGGGCCGACGTGCTCAAGCGCGCGAAGCTCGTCCAGCACCACAAGATCTCCCGCGAGGAGTTGTCGGTGCGCGAACACATGAGCCTGATCCTGCGCAAGCTGCAGAACGCGCGCTTCATGGAGTTCGCCGACCTGTTCGACACGTCGCGCGGCGTGCCGGTCGTGGTCGTGAACTTCATCGCGATGCTCGAACTCGCGCGCGAATCGCTCGTCGAGATCACGCAGCCCGAACCGTTCGCGCCGATCTACGTGCGCCTCGCGTACCTGCCCGCGTAAGGCGCCCGCCGCCCCCGCCTCACCCCGCACACCGAAACACGCCGCATCCCGCCGCCGGGCCCGCCCGCGCGGGCTGCCTGCGGCGCGCCCGCGTAAAAAGTGAACGATCGTACTTTTTTCGATGCGTCCGGCGGCCAAATCCTCTACAATCCGCCGACGCCCGATGCGCCGCCCGCGCGCCGGCGTTCTCCGCTTCGACCCCGACGCCGCTGTTGCGGCGCCAACGCGCGCCTGCGCGAGGAACCCGCTACCCGATCATGAAAGTCATCAGCTCGATCCAGGAACTGCGCGACCAGTTGCGCGGACAGAACCGCACGGCGTTCGTGCCGACGATGGGCAACCTGCACGAAGGTCACCTGTCGCTGATGCGCCTCGCGCGCCAGCACGGCGACCCGGTCGTGGCGAGCATCTTCGTCAACCGGCTGCAGTTCGGCCCGAACGAGGATTTCGACAAATATCCGCGCACGCTGCAGGACGATATCGAGAAGCTGCAGAAGGAAAACGTCTACGTGCTGTTCGCGCCGACCGAGCGCGACATGTATCCGGAGCCGCAGGAGTACCGCGTGCTGCCGCCCGACGACCTCGGCGGGATTCTCGAGGGCGAGTTCCGCCCCGGCTTCTTCGCCGGCGTGTGCACGGTCGTCACCAAGCTGATGTCCTGCGTGCAGCCGCGCGTCGCCGTGTTCGGCAAGAAGGATTACCAGCAGCTGATGATCGTGCGCCGCATGTGCCAGCAGCTCGCGCTGCCGGTCGAGATCATCGCGGCCGAGACCGTGCGCGACGAGGACGGCCTCGCGCTGTCGTCGCGCAACCGCTACCTGACGACCGACGAGCGCAAGGAAGCGCCCGAGCTCGCGAAGACGCTGCAACGCGTGCGCGAGAGCGTGCTCGGCGGCGAGCGCGACCTCGGCACGCTCGAGCAGCACGCGCGCACGCATCTGGCCGAGCGCGGCTGGGCGCCCGACTACATCGCGATCCGCCGCCGCGCGAACCTGATCGCGCCGAGCGCCGCCGAGCTCGAAGCCGGCGAGCCGCTCGTCGTGCTCGCGGCCGCGAAGCTCGGCGCGACGCGCCTGATCGACAACCTGGAAATCTGACGGGCCGCCCGCCCTCGCCTCACACGCATCACGGAGATACCATGCAGCGCCACATGCTCAAATCGAAGATCCACCGCGCGGCCGTCACGCACTGCGAGCTGCATTACGAAGGCTCGTGCGCGATCGACGAAGACCTGCTCGAAGCGGCGGGCCTGATCGAAAACGAACGGATCGACATCTGGAACATCAACAATGGCGAGCGCTTCTCGACCTACGCGATCAAGGGCGAGCGCGGCAGCGGGATGATCTCGCTGAACGGCTCGGCCGCGCGCCGCGCGCAACTCGGCGACCTCGTGATCATCGCGGCGTTCGCGATGGTCGACGAAGCCGAGCTGCAGGCCGGCTGGAAGCCGAAGCTCGTGTTCATCGACGAAGGCAACAAGATCAAGGGCCACCGCGACCACGTGCCGACGCAGAACTGGACCTGATTCACGCGGCCGGCCGGCGTATCGCGGCGCGCCGGATCGCTGCCGCGGCGCCCCGCGCGCCGGGGCGGCCGAAGCCGCGCAGCCGCATACGTACGAAGGGCCTGATCCGGCACGCTGCCGCATCAGGCCCTTCTTCATTGGAGCGGGAACCGACCGAATTCGACCGGCTGCGCCGCGCGGGTTCGCCTCGCGCATCCGCCTCGCGCGCTCAGGACGCCTTCGCGACCTTCTCCGCTTTCGGTGCACGGCGCTCGGCCCATTCGACGATCGGCCGCCACTGCTCGAGGTCCTTCTCGACGCGGCTCTTCGCGACGTCCCACAGCGTCAGGCCGTGCGCGGCGATCTGCACGTAGTTCTGCGTGTCGCGCACGTAGCCGAGCACCGGCAGCCCGAGCCCTTCGACGAAACGGTGCAGCTGGTCGGACGAGCGCGTGCGCGCGTCGACCCGCATCCCGACGATCCCGACCTCGACGCTGCCCTTGCGCACGGCCTTCTCGCCGGCGAGGCGCTCCAGAAACTGCTGGGTCGCGAGAATATCGAACATCGACGGCTGCAGCGGCACGATCACCTTGTCGGCGAGCTGCAGCGCGACGTTGAGCCGGTTGCCGTGCAGCCCGGCCGGCGTGTCGATCACCGCGTATTCGAGGCCGCGCGGCGGCTTCGACGGCGCATCCGGGTCGAGCTCCCACGCCTCGATCGGCGGCAGGCCGGCCGGCCGCAGGTCGAGCCACGCATGCGCGGACTGCTGCCGGTCCAGATCGGCGAGCGCGACCCATGCGCCCTGCGCCGCGAAATAGCCGGCAAGATTGGTGGACAGCGTGCTCTTCCCCACGCCGCCCTTCGGATTCGCCACCACGATGACCGTCATGAATTCCCCCGAAAAAGCCGTGCGGCGCCTGCCGCCCTGGCAGGCGCCGCTCGATTGCGGATACAGGGAGCGATGATATCGGCAAACGGGGTGTCACCGGAACGGGTTGCGCCGAAGCCCGCCCCGTTTATGCGGTCCGCGTCGCGGCGCGCGGTGCGCCGAGCGCGAACGCACCGCCGCCCAGCAGCGCCTGCACGGCCAGCGTGACGGCCCAGAACGCCGGGTATTCCCAGCCGCCGTTCGGCGACGCGAAGCTCCAGCCGTTCGGCAGATGCGCGGACACCGCGCCGAGCATGAACGGCAGCAGCACGAGTGCGGCGATCCGCACGCGGAAGCCCGCGAGCAGCGCGAGGCCGCCGGCCAGTTCGACGACGGTGGTGACATACGCGAGCCAGCCCGGCAGGCCGATCGACGCGAAAAACTGCGCGGTGCCGGGCAGCGTGAAGACGAACACCTTCTGCGCGACGTGCGCGAGGTACAGCACGCCGAGTGCGACACGCAGCAGCGTCGCGCCGAGATCGTTCAGGCGATTGGGGTTCATGGCGAATTCCTTCGTGAGTGGATGGGAATGGATCGCACTCTATTCGAATCGTTTCGACCAATAAACATGCATTTCGGCTTTAACTGATTCCTGAATGGAACGAATCGGATCATGAAAAAGGGCATGACCGATCATGCCCCGATGCCAGCACCCCGCCGCGAACCTCAGCCGCCGCTCTTGCCCTGGGCGGCGTCGCCCGAGCCGGCCGGCCCGCCGCCCGGCGCATACGAATCGCACGCGTGCGCAAGCGCCGACGCGCCCAGCAGCACCGCGAGCAGCACACTCAACCACCATCGAGCCTTCATCGTCGCGCTCCTTCGGGCGGACCTCCGCCCATCTGAGTTGTACGCGATCCGCCGCAAAATGCCAGGCCGGCACGCCATGCGTCAGCGGAACTCGGCGTACAGCGCGCGCAGGTCGAGATGCTCGGCGAACGAATCGGCCAGCCGCTCCAGCGACGCCTCGCGCAGCGCCGGATAGTCGATGCGTTCCGCGCCGTCGAGCCCCGCCCATGCGAGCAGTGCCGCGCACGCGTCGGGCGCGTCGAACAGCCCGTGCACGTAGGTCGCGAGGATCTGCCCGTCGGCCGACCGTGCGCCGTCCGGGCGCACGCCGCCCGGTGCGTCGCCCGCCGCCAGTTCCAGCGCGGGCGCCGCGAGCGCGGGCCCGCGCGTGTCGCCCATGTGGATCTCGTAGCCGTGCACCGCGGCAGCGCCCGGCAGCGCGAGCTGCCCGGTCACGTTCTTCAGCGTCTTGTCCGGCTGCAGCGTCGTGTCGAAATCGAGCAACCCGAGCCCCGCCACGCTGCCGGGCGCCCCTTCGAGGCCGAGCGGATCGTCCAGCGTGCGGCCGAGCATCTGCATCCCGCCGCAGATGCCGATCACCTTGCCGCCATAGCGCAGGTGCCGGCGGATCACCGCGTCCCAGCCCGCGTCGCGCAGCCACGCGAGATCGCGCTGCACGCTCTTCGAGCCGGGCAGGATCAGCAGGTCGGCGTCCGGCACCGGGCCGCTCTTCCAGTACGTGAACTCGACCTGCGGATGCGCACGCAGCGGGTCGAAATCGGTATGGTTGCTGATCCGCGGCAAGGCGGGCACCACCACGCGCAGCACGCCGGCATCGCCGCGCGCGGCGGCGCTGCGCGCCTGCGACGGCAGCATGTCCTCGGCATCGAGCATCAGCCCGTGCAGGTACGGCAGCACGCCGAATACCGGCTTGCCCGTCTGCGCGCGCAGCCAGTCGAGGCCCGGTTCGAGCAGCCTGATGTCGCCGCGAAAGCGGTTGATGACGAAGCCGCGCACGCGCGCGCGCTCGCTGTCCGACAGGCACGCGAGCGTGCCGACCAGGTGCGCGAACACGCCGCCGCGGTCGATGTCGGCCACCAGCACGACCGGGCAGTCGACGCGCTCGGCGAAGCCCATGTTCGCGATGTCGCCTTCGCGCAGGTTGATTTCGGCCGGGCTGCCCGCGCCTTCGACGAGCACCGTGTCGTAGCCGGCGCGCAGCCGCGCGTAGGACTCGAGCACCGCGTCGAACGCGACCGGCTTGTAGTCGTGGTAAGCACGCGCGTCGAGGTTCATGCGCGCCTTGCCGTGAATGATCACCTGCGCGCCGCGGTCGCTGGTCGGCTTCAGCAGCACCGGATTGAAATCCGTATGCGGCGCGACGCCGGCGGCCAGCGCCTGCAGCGCCTGCGCGCGGCCGATCTCGCCGCCGTCGGCCGTCACCGCGCTGTTCAGTGCCATGTTCTGCGGCTTGAACGGCGCGACCCGCGCGCCCGCACGGCGCGCGAGGCGGCACAGGCCCGCGACGAGCGTGCTCTTGCCCGCGTCGGACGTCGTGCCCTGGATCATCAACGTGCCGTGCGGCTGCGGTTCGGGTGCGTTCATCGTGTGCAAAGTCGTGGCGAAGCAAACGCGCATTATCGCCCGCGTGCGGCCGCCCGCGCCGTTACAATCACGCGATGATTCCGCACGACCTCACCTTCGTCCTCGGCGGCGCGCGCTCGGGCAAGAGCGCGCACGCCGAGCGGCTCGCCGCCGACAGCGGCCGCCCCGTCACCTACATCGCGACCGCGGCCGCGACGGCCGCCGACGCCGAATTCGAACGGCGCATCGCGCATCACCGCGCGCGCCGGCCGGCCGACTGGGGTTTCGCCGACGCGCCCGTCGACCTCGCCGGCACGCTCGCGCGGCTCGACGATCCGCACGCGTGCCTGCTCGTCGACTGCCTGACGCTGTGGCTCACGAACCTGCTGTGCCCGCTCGACGGCGAACCGCTCGACGATGCGCAGTACGCGGCGCAGGTCGGGCGGCTCGAGCACGCATTGCGCGGCGCGCGTGCGAAGGTGATCGTCGTCAGCAACGAAATCGGGCTCGGCGTCGTGCCGCTCGGGTCGGTCACGCGCCGCTACGTCGACGAACTCGGGCGCCTGAACCAGCGCGTCGCCGCGCTCGCGACGCGCGTGACGCTGCTGGTCGCCGGGCTGCCGCTCGAACTCAAGGCCGGAGCGCCGTCATGCTGATGCTGTCGCTGCCGCTCGTCGCGATGCTCGCGGTCGCGGCCGCGATCGTCGATCGTGTGATCGGCGAACCGGCCGGCTGGCATCCGCTCGTCGCGTTCGGCCGGCTTGCCGCGCGCATCGAAGGCGCGCTGAACACGGGCCGGCGCGGCCGCGTGGTCGGCGTCGCCGCATGGGTCGCGGCCGTGGTGCCGCCGGTGGCCGTCGCCGCGTGGCTCGCGGCCGTGCTGCCCTGGCCGCTCGCGGCCGCGCTGCACGTCGCGCTGCTGTGGTTCGCGCTCGGCGCGAAGAGCCTCGCCGACCATGTCGCGCCGATCGCCGCCGCGCTGCTGCGGCACGATCTCGATGCCGCACGCGCGCTGACCGCACGGATCGTGTCGCGCGACACGAGCGCAGCCGACGAAGGCGCGCTGTCGCGCGCGGCCGTCGAATCGGCCCTCGAGAACGGCAACGACGCGATCTTCGGCGCGCTCTTCTGGTTCGTCGTCGCCGGCGGCCCCGGCGCGCTGCTGTTCCGGCTCGCGAACACGCTCGACGCGATGTGGGGCTATCGCACGCCGCGCTTCCTGACCTTCGGCTGGGCCGCCGCGCGACTCGACGACGCGCTCAACTGGATTCCCGCACGCCTCACCGCCGCGAGCTACGCGCTGCTCGGCGACACGGCCGCCGCGTGGCGCTGCTGGCGCACGCAGGCGCGCCACTGGGACAGCCCGAACGCGGGCCCCGTGATGGCCGCGGGCGCCGGCAGCCTGAACGTGCAGCTCGGCGGCCCGGCCGTCTATCACGGCGAAATCGAAGACCGTCCCGCGCTCGGCACCGGCGCACCGGCGACGGCCGCGCACGTCGTCGCCGCGCTGTCGCTCGTCACGCGCACGCTCGCGCTGTGGCTCGCACTGCTCGTCGCGAGCGGCGCACTCATCCTCGCAACCCATCATGTCTGACGCACGCATCCCGCACGGCGGCAACCTGCACGAAGCCGCGCGCCGCCACGGCATTCCGTATGACGCCTGGCTCGACCTGTCGACCGGCATCAATCCGGTCGGCTATCCGGTGCCGCCGGTCCCGGCCGACGCATGGCGCCGGCTGCCCGACGACGGCGACACGCTCGCCGCATGCGCGGCCCGCTACTACGGCGCACCCGATGCCGCGCACGTGCTGCCGGTCGCCGGCAGCCAGGCCGCGATCCGCGCGTTGCCCGCGCTGCTGCCGGCCGGCGACGCCGGCGTCGCGCCGCTCGCGTACGGCGAATACGCGCCTGCCTTCGCGCGCCACGGCCATCGTGTCGTCCCGCTCGACATCGCCTCGGACGCGTTGCCTGCGACGCTGCGTCACGTCATCGTCGGGAATCCGAACAATCCGACTGCCGAGTTCGTTCCGACCGAACGGCTGCTCGGCTGGCATGCGCAACTGTCGGCACGCGGCGGCACGCTGATCGTCGACGAGGCCTTCGCGGATACGGGCGCCACGCCATCGCTCGCGCAGTACGCCGATCGTCCGGGCCTCGTCGTGTTGCGCTCGGTCGGCAAGTTCTTCGGGCTCGCCGGCATTCGCGCGGGCTTCGTGCTCGCGCGTCCCGAGCTGATCGCCGCGCTGCGCGACATGCTCGGCGCGTGGACCGTCAGCGGCCCCGCGCGTCACGCGGTCGCCGCCGCGTTCGCCGACCGCGCATGGCAGGCCGCCGCGCGCGAGCGGCTCGCGGCCGACGGCGCACGCCTCGCCGCGCTGCTGCGCACACACGGCTTCGCGGTGCACGCGACGCCGCTGTTCAGCTGGACAGACGACCCGCGCGCCGCCGCGCTGCATACGGCACTCGCCACGCACGGAATCTGGACGCGGCACTTCGCGCAACCGTCGAGCGTGCGCGTCGGCCTGCCGGGCAACGAAGCCGAATGGCTGCGCGTCGCCGACGCGCTCGCGCAGTGCGTGCCGACGCTGCAACGGGCATCCGCATGAACGCCCGCCCGTTGCGCCGGTTGCCGGCGCTCGCGATGCTGGTCGCGCTCGCGCCCTTCGCTCACGCCGACATCACGACCCGCGACGATGCAGGCAATGCCGTCACGCTGCCCGCACCGGCGCAACGCGTGATCAGCCTCGCGCCGCATGCGACCGAACTGGTCTATGCGGCCGGCGGCGGCACGAAGCTGGTCGGCACGGTCACGTACAGCGACTACCCGCCCGCCGCGCAGGCCGTGCCGCGCGTCGGCGACAACAAGGCGCTCGACCTCGAGCGGATCGCCGCACTGAAGCCCGACCTGATCGTCGTCTGGCGGCACGGCAATGCCGAGCGGCAGACCGATGCGCTGCGTGCGCTGCACATTCCGCTGTTCTTCAGCGAACCGAAGCATCTCGACGACGTCGCGACGTCGCTGCGCCGTCTCGGCACGCTGCTCGGCACGGAACCGGTCGCCGACGCGGCCGCGGCATCGTTTTCGCGCAACATCGCGGCGCTGCGCGCGCGTTACGCGGCGCGCCCGCCCGTCACGATGTTCTTCCAGGTATGGGACCGGCCGCTGACGACGCTCAACGGCGCGCATCTGTTCAACGACGTCGTCACGCTGTGCGGCGGCCGTAACGTGTTCGCGGCGCTGAAGCCGCTCGCGCCGACCGTCACCGACGAGGCCGTGCTTGCGGCGAATCCGGAAGCGATCGTGACGACGAGCGCCGGCGCGACACGCTCGGACGCGCCGCTGCCGAGCCTCGCGCGCTGGCGTGCATGGCCCGCGCTGACGGCCGTGGCGCGCAACAACCTGTTCGCGATCGACGGCGATCTGCTGACGCGGCCGTCGCCGCGGATCGCGCAAGGCGCGGCCGCGCTGTGCGAGGATCTCGACGCGGCGCGGACGCGGCGGCCGGCGCGCTGATTTCGGGCCTTGATGCGCTAGCCCGCGTCAGACGAGCACGCGACTGCCTACGCGTCCCAGTGGACGACTTCCCACGTGCGGGCGGCATCCTCCATGCGCAACCAGACGACGCCGCCCGTCGGCACCGGTCGTGACAGCAGCGTATCGAGCGGCACGCGCAGCGCATGCGATGCGAAGGCGCGAATAACGCCCGCGTGCGTGATCGCCCATTGCGGCGCGTCGGCCTGTGCGACCTCGCCGGCCACGCGCGCCACGCGCTCGACGAACTGCGCGACACTCTCGCCGCCATGCGCGCACGCATGCATCAGGTCGGCCGCCCACGCATCGAGCGCGGCGCGGTCGATGTCGTCCCAGCGCTGCAGTTCCCACGCGCCGAAGTCCATTTCCTGCCAGCCCGCGTCGCGCCGCAGCGGCACGTCGAACGCGTGCGCAAGCCGCTCGGCGACCGACGCGCAACGCGTGAGCGGACTCGTCCAGACCTGCGCGGGCAACGGCGCCCCGAGCGCCGCCAGACGCTCGCGCATGGTCCGCGCCCCCGCCTCGGCCGGTGCGGCGAGCGGCACGTCGCTGCGTCCGTAGCACACGCCCTGCTCGACAGCGACGGCCGGATGGCGAATCAGGACGAGATCCATCCGAGCACCACGAGATAGATCGCCAGCTCGCTCAACTGCTGCGCGAAGCCGAGGCAGTCGCCCGTATAACCGCCGATCCGCTTCACGAAATAGCGGGCCGCCCATGCGCGCACGAGCACGAGCGCGACGACGGCCGCGACGCCCGCGCGCCAGTCCGGCCAGAACAGCCACGGCAACCCGAATGCGGCCACGACGCAGGCCGCGCGCGCGCCCATGCGCTGTGCAACCGGTTTTGCCTTGCCTTCCGGCCGGACGTAGTCGAGCGACATCAGCAGGCTCACGGCCGCCGCGCGGCTCGCCGCATGCGCGGCGATCATCGTCCACGCGGCGCGCAGCGGCGGCATGGCCGCGAGCGCCTGCCATTTCAGGCCGAGCGCGATCACGAGCGCGGCCGCGCCGAACGTGCCGATGCGCGAATCGTGCATGATCCGCAGCACGTCGTCGCGCGCGTAGCCACCGCCGAACGCATCGCAGCTGTCGGCCAGGCCATCCTCGTGGAATGCGCCGGTCGCGAGCAGCGTCGCGGCCATCGACAGCCCGACCGCGATCGACGCCGGCAGCACGCGCAGCGCCGCGAGATAGACGAGCGCGCCCCATGCGCCGACGCACGCACCGACCAGCGGGAAGTAGCGTGCGGCCTGATCGAGATCGCCGGCCGCGTAGCCGATCGCGCGCGGCACCGGCACGCGCGTGAAATAGCCGAGCGCGACGAAGAAGTAGCGCAGTTCGGCGCGTACGCCCTGCGCGCGTTCAGGCGTCACGATTGTCGACGCCCGCGGATTCGAAGCTCGCCATCTCGGTGAGGAACGCGGCCGCCGCGCGCACCAGCGGCAGCGCGAGCGCGGCGCCCGTGCCTTCGCCGAGCCGCAGGTCGAGCGCGAGCAGCGGCTTCGCGCCGAAATGCTCGAGCATGCGCCGGTGCCCGGCCTCGTGCGACGCATGCGAGAACACGCAGTAGTCGCGCACGCCGGGCGCGATGCGCTCGGCGACGAGCAACGCGGCCGTCGCGATGAAGCCGTCGACGAGGATCGTCATCCGCTCGCTCGCGGCCGCGAGATACGCGCCCGTCATCATCGCGATCTCGAAGCCGCCGAACGTCGCGAGCACGTCGAGCGGCGCGATCGCATGCGAATGCCGGACGAGCGCGCGGCCGAGCACCGCGCGCTTGTGCGCGAGCCCCTGGTCGTCGAGACCCGTGCCGCGCCCGACGCACGCGTCGATCGGCACGTCGAGCAGACGGCTCATCAGGCACGCGGCCGACGACGTGTTCGCGATCCCCATTTCGCCGAAGCCGATCACGTTCGTGCCGAGCGACGCGTGCACGCGCACGCGCGCGGCACCCGCGGCGAGCGCCGTCTTCGCCTCGTCGTGCGTCATCGCGGGTTCGACCGCGAAATTGCGCGTGCCGCGCGCGACCGGCAGCGACACGAGCCGATCGGACACCGGCAGCGGCGACGCGACGCCCGCATCGACGATCTCGAGCACGCTCTGCGCGACGCCCGAGAACGCATTGATCGCCGCGCCGCCGGCCAGGAAGTTCGCGACCATCTGCGCGGTGACCGACTGCGGATACGGGCTCACGCCCTCGGCCGCGATCCCGTGGTCGCCGGCGAACACGATCGTCACGGGACGCTGCACGTGCGGCCGCTCGGTGCGCTGGATCAGGCCGATCTGCAGCGCGAGCGCCTCGAGCTGGCCGAGGCTGCCGGGCGGCTTGGTCTTGTGATCGATCACATGCTGCAGACGCTTGCGCAGCGTGTCGTCGAGCGGCGCGATCGCGGGCGGGAAGTCGGTCGGGTTCGTCATCGGAAGGTTGCCTCGTTGGTGCGGCCGCTGCCGCGCATCGAAAGAAGGAAGTTCATCGTCGCTCGGGCCACGCGGGCAGCAGCGCATCGCGACCGTTCTCGCGGATCAGCACGAGCGGATAGCCGAACGCGTCGCTCGCGCGCGCCGGCGTCAGCACGTCGAGCACGGGGCCCGCCCACGCGTGGCCGCGGCCGTCGAGCAACAGCGCGTGCGTCGCGAAACGCCGCGCAAGATTCAGGTCGTGACACGAGAACAGCACCGTGCGCGGGCCCGCGTCGAGCCACGCGGCCAACGCGGTCAGGCCGTCGATCTGGTGATGCAGGTCGAGATGGGCGAGCGGTTCGTCGAGCAGCATCAGCGGCGCGTCCTGGCACAGCGTCGCGGCCAGCGCGACACGCTGCCGCTCGCCGCCCGACAGCGACAGCACGTCGCGCGACGCGAGCGCGCTCAGCCCGAACGTCGCGAGCGCGTCGCGCGCGGCCGCGCGGTCTGCCTCGCGCTCCCAGCCCCAGCCGCCGAGATACGGAAAGCGGTTGAGCAGCACAGTGTCGAATACCGTCGCGCTGAAAGCGTCGTGCAGTTGCTGCGGCATCAGCGCGCGGCGCCGTGCGAGCCGTTCGGGCGGCCAGGCGGCGAGCGGCCGGCCGTCGATCTCGACCTGCCCGCCGGCCGGCCGCTGCAGGCCCGCGAGCGTCGCGAGCAGCGTCGTCTTGCCGGCGCCGTTCGGCCCCGCGACGCACCAGATCTCGCCGGGCCGGAACACCTGCGTGAAGCCGTCGAGCAGGGTCCGTGCGCCGGCCCTCAGCGTGAGGTCGAGCGCCGCATAGGTCACGTCGCCGGCGGTGTGCGGTGCGGCATGCGTCATCGCATCGGTCTCCTCAGCAACATCCACAGGAACACCGGCACACCGATCAACGCGGTCATCACGCCGACCGGCAATTGCGCGGGCGCGATGGCGGTGCGCGCGAGCAGGTCGGCCGCCATCACGCCGCCGCCGCCCGCGAGCATCGCGGCGGGCAGCAGCATGCGCTGGTCGTTGCCGAATGCGAGCCGCAGCGCGTGCGGCACGACGAGGCCGACGAAACCGATCGTGCCGGCCGTCGTCACCGCGGCCGCGGCGGCCAGCGACGCGACGAGGTAGATCCGCATGCGCAGCCGCGCGACCGGCACGCCGAGCGCGAGCGCGGTCGCGTCGCCGCGCAGCAGCACGTTGAGTTGCGGCGCGGCCGGCAGCGCGACGCAGGCGGCCAGCAGCAGCGCGCCCCATGCGAACCAGGGCGCCGTCACGCCGTTCAGATCGCCCGTCAGCCAGAAGATGATGCCGCGCAGCCGCGCGTCGGGCGCGAGCGACAGCAGCAGCGTGACGAGCGCGCCCCACCCGGCCGCGATCACGACCCCCGTGAGCAGCAGCCGCGGCGACGCGTCGCGCGCATCGCCGCGCCACAGTTCGCGGCGCGCAAGCCTGAGCACGAGCGCGACCGACACGAGCGCGCCGGCGAACGCGGCCGCATCGACGAGCCACCACGCGGCGCCCGCGATCATCGCGACGAGCGCGAAGCCGGCCGCGCCGCCCGACACGCCGAGCACGTACGGCTCCGCGAGCGGATTGCGCAACAGCACCTGCAGCAGCGCACCGGCCAGCGCGAGCAGCGCGCCGCACGCGAAGCCCGCGAGCGCACGCGGCAGCCGCAACGTGCGCACGATGTCGGCGAGCAGTGCGTCGCCGCCGTGCGGCACGAGCGACGCGAGCGCCTGCCACGGCGACATCGGCACGCTGCCGATCGACAGCGACGCGACGAACAGCAACGCGACCACGGCCGCGAGCGCAACCCAGATCGCGGCGGCACGCGCGGCGCTCATGCGCCGCACGGCATCGCGCATGACGCGTGACGCTTTCGCTGAC
Source organism: Burkholderia sp. Bp8984 (assembly GCF_003853755.1). Classification (NCBI taxonomy): domain Bacteria; kingdom Pseudomonadati; phylum Pseudomonadota; class Betaproteobacteria; order Burkholderiales; family Burkholderiaceae; genus Burkholderia; species Burkholderia sp. Bp8984. Next base: position 14,524 of record NZ_QTQN01000019.1, on the reverse strand, counting down.
CGTCATGGCCGGCCGGGCGCGGCACCGGCGTCGCGCTCCGGCGTGTCGTAGGCATACGCAAGCTCGTCATCCTCGTCGAACAGGTTGTTGATGCGTGCACGGACGAACCGTGCCCGGTGATGTCATCGCACGCACGGTCAGGATGCCATGCGCGGCATGACGCATGATTCACGGCCGGCGACGCCCCATACCGCGCGCGACGATCGGCACCCGGATTCCGCATTTCGTCGCCCGGGACCCGCGATGCGGCGGCCGCGCGTGCCGGTCGCACCAACGTGACACGCGCGCGATCCGTCGAGCCGCATCCTCGCGCGGCCCACGTTCTGCGCAATATAGTGGAAGCCGCCGCAGCGGGTCGATCGGCATCGCGCTTGCGTCACCGTCAGGCACGCTCGGTGCGGCAACCACGGCGGCCGGCAGCAAGGGGACAGCGTCGCGCCACGCGACCGGGCGCGGTGCCGCGACGACCGGCGTCGTCGCCGATCCGGACGAATCGGCGTGCGCTGCGCTCCGCGCGATGGCGGCAGGCGACATTGCGCAGCGTGCGCCGCACGCCGTGCGGACGATTGGGGTCAGCATCGAAGACAAGTCCCGTGAAGCACTGCGCGCCCCGCTTCCCCGCGGGCCGTGCGTCATGAAGCCGTGCAGGCTCCTCGCCTCGGCCGGTATCCGGGCTGGCGGCGTACCGGCTCGCCTTCCCGCGCGTATCACGCGCAGTGGCCCGCGCCAGCGTGCGACCTGCACGCGAAACGCGCCCGAGCCGGCCTGCGTCATGCGACGCGGCCGCTTACCGTTGCGGGGGCAGCGCAGGTTGGCGAACTCCGGGCGGAGCACGCGCCCTGCTTCCCGTTTAACCGCGCGACGCACGCGCGAGCACCGAGGCGGCGCCAGTTTAGGAGCGGGCCGCGCGAGCGTCAAGGAGGCGTCCGGACGCATGCGGAACACGTGCCGGACCCGTGTATTCGCGGCAAGAAGCGGGGGTGTTACGACTGGAAACGTTACAGATGTCGGAATGCGCGTTATTCCGCGCTAAAATGCTGGGTCTTTAGAGGACGCAGCAAATGCTCAACGAACTCGAAACTTTATCTCAAAATATTGGCCGTCTGATCTCGCTGAACAAGCGCTATCACTCGGAACGGCTCGCGCTCGAGGAGCAGGTCGCGCAATTGCGCGCGGAAGCGGACACGGTCCGCGCGGAACTCGCGCAACTGCGCGACGAACGCAATGCGCTCGCGGCCGAGCGCGACACGCTGTCGGCAAAGATCGACGACGCCCAGGTCAAACTGAATGCGATTCTCGAAAAGCTGCCGCGCACGAAGAGCGCGGAGCAAGCCGACAACCAGCTCGACCTGCTGGATGCGCAGGCGCGCACGGACAGCGACGACGCGGCCAGCCACGGAGAACATGCATGAGCACCAAGCAGATCGAAGTCTCGATTCTCGGTCAGCCCTATCGGCTCGCCTGTTCGGCCGAGACCGAAGCGGCGCTGCTCGAGGCCGTCGCACGCGTCGACGCAGAAATGTCGAAGATCCGCGCGAACAGTTCGGTGCGCGGCACCGACCGCATCGCGGTCATGGCCGCGCTGTCGCTCGCGTCCGAATTGCTGCGGCTGCAAACGAGCGTGCGTCACGGTGAAGCATTTCCGGCGGAAGAAATCCGTCGTACAATGCACCAGATGAACGAACAACTCGGCGCGGTGCTCGCACAGCACGAGACGCAGTAACGTTTGATCGATGCGTCGATTCCCCTTGATCTCGGCGATCAACGGTGGTCAAATTGGCGCAACGAAACACAGTTCAGTCAGCTTCCCTGCCTGGTTCGCCAAGGTCATATATTCCTTGAACCAATGCCATGTGCACGGTTGCGGAAATTTGTAGCACGGGCGCGCGCGTCACTCTGTCTGATGTACCCGAAGTGCTGCTAACTGCGACCAATTCTGAACCCCAGGTTCAGGATGCCGGCCTAGCGGCCAAGGCGGGGGCCTATTCAACGGCATCGGGAAGTCCCGATGCCGTTTCCTTTTGCAGCAGCCCTTTCTGCGTCGATCACGATCCATGCAATACTGGCTGATGAAGTCCGAACCGGACGAAGCAAGCATCGACGATCTCGCGCACGCGCCGCAGCACTCGCTGCCGTGGACCGGTGTGCGCAACTATCAGGCGCGCAATTTCATGCGCGACACGATGAAGATCGGCGACGGCGTGCTCTTCTATCATTCGAGCTGCCCGGAACCGGGCATCGCGGGCCTCGCCGAAGTCTCGTCGACGCCCTACCCCGACCCCACCCAGTTCGATCCGGCAAGCCCGTATTACGATCCGAAGTCGACGCAGGAGGCACCGCGCTGGCTGCTCGTCGACGTGCGCTTCGTGAAGAAGTCGCCGCTCGTGCCGCTCGCCGCGCTGCGCGAACACGACGAACTCGCCGACATGCGCGTGCTCGCACGCGGCAACCGGCTGTCGATCACGCCCGTCACGCGTGCCGAGTGGCGCTTCATCACCGAAAAGCTGATGAAGTAGGCGTACGCAGCAAGCACACGCCAAAGGTCAAATCCGGTCAACACGCGCCACCGCCACGGAACTCGCGGCGCGTTCGCGCAGCCTAAGCAACCGCTGTCGCCGCGATCGGGCGGCGGCCGTTTTTCGTCGCGCGGTACGCCCGCGTCGCGCACGCGTGATCCGCGTGCGCGCCCTCGCACAAGGAGTCCAACAATGACCAAGAAATCCGCACTCGCGCTGTCGCTCGCCCTCGCCGCCGTCGTGCCCGTCGCGCTGACGCTCGCGTCGCCCGCCGCGCATGCGCAGACCGCGAACCCGCACTTCCCGGAGCCGGCGGGCGTGCTGTCGCTGTCGTCGCAGGCCAGCGCCGACGTGCCGCAGGACATCATCCACATCACGCTGTTCTACGAACAGCAGGCGAAAGACCCGGGCAGCCTGACGTCGGCGCTGAACCAGCGCGCCGACGCGGCGCTGGCGCAGGCGAAGGGCGTGTCGGGCGTCACCGCGCACACCGGCGCGTTCTCCGTCTATCCGAGCACCGATCGCGACGGGAAGATCTCCGCATGGCGCGGTCGTACCGAAGTCGTGCTCGAATCGCGCGATTTCGCGGCGGCGTCGAAGCTCGCGGGCCAGTTGTCGAACCAGATGCAGATCGCGAACGTCGAGTTCTCGTTGTCACCCGAAGCGCAGCGCGCGGCCGAGCAGAAGCTCACGACCGAAGCGATCAAGTCGTTCCGCGCACGCGCGGACGAAGCCGCGAAGGCGTTCGGCTACAACAGCTACTCGATTCGCGACGTGAACGTCGGCGGCAGCCGCAACGTGCAGCCGTACCCGCGCATGATGGCGATGGCCGCCGCACCGATGGACAGCGCGAAGATGAGCGCGCCGATTTCGGTCGAAGGCGGCAAGGCGACCGTGTCGGTCACGGTCAACGGCTCGGTGCAGATGAAGTAACGCGCATTGCGCAACACGCGGCAGATGTGAAAACGCCGGCCCTCGGGCCGGCGTTTTTCGTTTGCGATCCTGCGATCGACGCGCACGCCGATCGTGCGCGTCCGCATCGCATCAGGCATCACGCATCACGTGCCATGCATCACACGACTCGCGCGTGACGCAACCGCATCACGCCGCGACATCACGCGACCGCATTCGCCGCGCGACGGCGATACGCCCACACCAGCAACGCGACGCCCGCGAGGATCATCGGCAGCGACAGCCACTGCCCCATCGACAGGCCGAGCGCGAGCAGGCCGAGGAAGTCGTCCGGTTCGCGCGCGAATTCGACCGTGAAACGCGCGAGCCCGTAGCCGATCAGGAACAGCGCGGAGATCGCACCCATCGGCCGCGGCTTGCGCGAGAAGAAGAACAGCACGAAGAACAGCGCAATGCCTTCGAGCGCGATTTCGTAGAGCTGCGAAGGATGGCGCGGCAGCATCTGGTACTGCATGAACACGTCGGCCAGATGCCACTTCTCGACGAGCGCCGGATGCTTCGGCAGCCATGCCGCGTCATCGCGCATCGCGCCCGGGAACAGCATCGCCCACGGCGCGTTCGGATCGGTCACGCGGCCCCACAGCTCGCCGTTGATGAAGTTGCCGAGCCGCCCGGCCGCGAGCCCGGTCGGCACCATCGGCGCGACGAAGTCGGTGACCTGCAGCCAGTGGCGCTTGCGCTGCCATGCGAACAGCGCCATCGCGAGCGTCACGCCGAGGAAGCCGCCGTGGAACGACATCCCGCCTTCCCACACCTTGAACACGTCGAGCGGATGCGAGAAGTAGAAGTCGGCCTTGTAGAACAGCACGTAGCCGAGCCGGCCGCCGAGCACGGTGCCGAGCACGCCGTAGAACATCATGTCGTCGATGTCCTTCGCGGTCCAGCCCTGCGCCGCGACGTGCGGCAGCTTCAGGCGGATCCGGCCGACGACGATCGCCGCGATGAAGCCGACGAGATACATGAGGCCGTACCAGCGCACGGCCAGCGGCCCGAGGTGGATCGCTACGGGGTCGAAATTCGGGTGAATGATCATGGGTTAGCGATGAAGTTTTCGAATGCGGTACGGCGCTCGCACCGGCGCCGCACCGCGCATTGGACGGCGCCGGCGCGCCATCGTTCGCGTCACGTGGCCAGCCCCTGCGCGCGCACGACGTCGATGAAGCCGGCGAGCACGGGGCTGACGTCGCCCGTGCGCCACACGAGGCCGGTTTCGACGACCGGCGCATCGCCGGCGAGCGGGCGGTAGACCACGCCGGTGCGCCGCAGGTTACGCAGCGACTGCGGCACCAGTGCGACACCCATGCCGGCCGACACGAGGCTGACGATCGTCTGCATCTGGATCGCCTCCTGGCCGATGCGCGGGGTTTCCCCCGCCGCGCCGTAGCAGCCCGTAATGATGTCATAAAAGCCGGGCGCCAAACGACGCGGGAAGATCACGAGCGGCAGCGCGGCCAGGTCGGCCAGATGCACGGGTTCGTCTTCGGACACGCCGTGCGCCGCGGCCGCCGGCATCGCGACCACCAGCGGCTCGCGCACGACCGGCAGGTACGACAGCCCGGCCGCGTGGCGCGGCGGCACCGGCGGAATCACGAGCCCCGCGTCGATGCGGCCCGCGACGAGTTCGTCGATCTGCACGTCGCTCGTCGCCTCCGCGAGCTGCAGCCGCACTTGCGGATAACGCGCGCCGAACGCGCGCAGCAGCGACGGCAGCAGCCCGTAATCGGCGGTCGACACGAACGCGAGCGACAGCGAACCGGCTTCGCCGCGCGCGAGGCGCCGTGCGAGCGGCGGCAGCGCGTCGGCCGACGCGAGCAGCCGGCGCACGTCGGGCAACAGCGCCGCACCGACCGCCGTCAGCGCGACCGAGCGCTTGGTGCGCGCGAACAGCGCGACGCCGAGCGTGTCCTCCAGCGCCCGGATCGCCTGCGACAGCGGCGGCTGCGTCATCGACAGGCGCTCGGCCGCGCGGCCGAAATGGCGCTCGTCGGCCACGGTCACGAAATAGCGCCACTGGCGCAGGTCCGGCGTCGGTTCGGCCATGTCTCACTCATTCGTAAAACGACTTAATAAGCGACAAATAATATATTGGACATCCCAAACCGGAAACTCCATGCTTGATTGATCCGAACCGGTGCGCCGATCGCGGGCGTCGCCAATACAACGATGGAGTCCCCCATGCCGTACAACCGTCGCTCGAAGCACATCACGCAAGGCGTGGCCCGTTCGCCGAACCGCTCGATGTATTACGCCCTCGGCTACCAGAAGGACGATTTCGACAAGCCGATGATCGGCATCGCGAACGGCCACTCGACGATCACGCCGTGCAACTCGGGCCTGCAGCGGCTGTCCGATGCCGCCGTCGCGGCGGTGAAGGCGGCCGATGCCAACCCGCAGATCTTCGGCACGCCGACGATCTCGGACGGCATGTCGATGGGCACCGAGGGGATGAAGTACTCGCTGGTGTCGCGCGAGGTGATCGCCGACTGCATCGAGACCTGCGTACAGGGCCAGTGGATGGACGGCGTGGTGGTGGTCGGCGGCTGCGACAAGAACATGCCGGGCGGGATGATCGCGCTCGCGCGCCTGAACGTGCCGGGCATCTACGTGTACGGCGGCACGATCCGCCCCGGCCACTGGAAGGGCCGCGACCTGACGATCGTGTCGTCGTTCGAGGCGGTCGGCGAGTTCACCGCGGGCCGGATGTCGCAGGAAGATTTCGAAGGGGTCGAGAAGAACGCGTGCCCGACGTCGGGCTCGTGCGGCGGGATGTACACCGCGAACACGATGAGCTCGTCGTTCGAGGCGCTCGGCATGTCGCTGATGTACTCGTCGACGATGGCGAACCCCGATCAGGAGAAGGTCGATTCGGCCGCCGAATCGGCACGCGTGCTGGTCGAGGCCGTGAAGCGCGACCTGAAGCCGCGCGACATCATCACCAAGGCGTCGATCGAGAACGCGGTATCGCTGATCATGGCGACCGGCGGCTCGACCAATGCGGTGCTGCACTATCTCGCGATCGCGCACGCGGCCGAGGTCGACTGGACGATCGACGACTTCGAGCGCATCCGCAAGCGCGTGCCGGTGATCTGCGACCTGAAACCGTCGGGCCAGTACGTCGCGACCGACCTGCACCAGGCCGGCGGCATCCCGCAGGTGCTGCGGATCCTGCTCGATGCGGGGCTGCTGCACGGCGACTGCATGACGATCACCGGCCGCACGATCGCCGAGGAGCTGAAGGACGTGCCGGGCGTGCCGCGCGCGGACCAGAAGGTGATCTTCCCGATCGATCGCGCGCTGTACAGGGAAGGCCATCTCGCGATCCTGAAGGGCAATCTCGCGGAAGACGGCGCGGTGGCGAAGATCACCGGCCTGAAGAACCCGGTGATCACGGGCCCGGCGCGCGTGTTCGACGACGAGCAAAGCGCGATGGACGCGATCCTCGGCGACCGGATCCGCGCGGGCGACGTGCTGGTGCTGCGCTATCTCGGCCCACAAGGCGGCCCCGGCATGCCGGAAATGCTCGCGCCGACGTCGGCAATCATCGGCAAGGGGCTCGGCGAATCGGTCGGCTTCATCACCGACGGCCGCTTCTCGGGCGGCACCTGGGGGATGGTGGTCGGGCACGTCGCGCCCGAAGCGTTCGTCGGCGGCACGATCGCGCTCGTGCAGGAAGGCGACTCGATCACGATCGACGCGCACCGGCTGGTGCTGCAGCTGAACGTCGACGATGCGGAACTCGCGCGCCGGCGCGCCGCGTGGAAGCAGCCGGCGCCGCGCTACACGCGCGGCGTGCTCGCCAAGTTCGCGGCGCTCGCGCGTCCGGCGAACCAGGGCGCCGTCACCGGCTGATGCGGCGCGCGGGGCATGCGACCCCATTGCGAACGGCCGCCGGGGAAACGCGCAAAACGCGCTTTCCCTTTGCTTTTATAATGCGCGGACCGTGAAGCCGGCCGTCTCCGCCGGCGGAGAACCGCATGAAACAGACGATATTGCGCGCGCTGCTCGTGGCGCTGCTGACCGGCAGCGCGGCGGCGGCACACGCCGACTCGGCCGGCGACGGGTTCGCGCTCGCGCAGCGCAAGAACTGCATGGCCTGCCATGCGGTCGGCAAGCCGCTGATGGGCCCGTCGTTCCACGACATCGCCGGCAAGTACGTGGCGCGCACCGACGCCGTCGATTACCTCGCGCAATCGATCGTGAAAGGCAGCGTCGGGGTGTGGGGTGGCGTGCCGATGCCCGCCAATACGCAGTTGACGAGCGCAGAAGCGCACACGCTCTCGCAATGGGTGCTGTCGCTGCGCTGAACCGGATGACCGGATGCGTGCACCGCGCGCCGCGCCTTGCGCCCGGCAGCGTTCCGCGCTTGTCGTTGCAACCGGCCGGCAATCGTCAGCGACGATGACTGGAGCCGCGCCCGCGGCCCCTGCGCACGAAACGTGCGGCGGGCTCAGCCTGAATGACCGGTCCGGCGGCGGGCGATCTCCGCATCGACCGCGTCGCGAACCCACTCCATCACTTCGGTTTCGAGCGCCAGCGCCACTTCGCGCGTGATCTGGCCGACGAGCCAGGCCGTATGGTCGTGCAACGCGTCGCGACAGCGGGCCTCGATGGCCTCGCGCCCTTCCCCGGTCAGATAATTCGTCAGCCGATTGCGCAGACGCTCGGCGATATGCTGCGTGTCCTCCACCGTCAGCGCGGCGGCTACATGCGCGTCCGGATGCGCGCCGGTGAGTTGAGCGGTAGCCAGCCCGCCGGCAGCCGGTGCAATCGCGTGGGACAGCATCGCTTCGCCAGCATCGCGCGGCATCGCGGCAACGCCGGCCTGCTGCGCGTCGTCGGCGGCCAGCGCGGAGCGCAGCGGCGCCTGCGCCGCGGCCGACTCCTCGGCGACGACGTGCCCGGCGGCACCGGGTTGCGCCGGCGCATCGCTGTCGCCCGGCAATTCGACGGTCGGGATGTCCGGCGTCGGCACCGGCTCGACCACCACGAATTCGGGGTCGGTGCGCGGCTGCTCCGGCGCGGCGGACGCCCGGGCCGGATGGCCTGATACCAGCACGTCGGTCAGCACCGGCACGGCGGCAACGTCGTGCGGCAGCTCATCGGCCGCGGACGAACGCGCCGGCACCGGCTTGCCCGGCACCAGCACGTCGGTCAGCGTCGGGATCGAAGAGGATTCGGCTTGTGTCACGGGAACGCTCCGTCGACGGTTTCGGCTAACTGCCCTGCTTGTAGTTGTTCAGCGCGTAGCCGCGATCGCGATAGAAGCGGTAGCGGTCGCGGCCCGCGGCCAGTTCGTCCGGCGCATTGCCGACCACTTCGAGCAGGCGCTCGAAGCGGGCGAACTGCGCGGGTACGGCCGCGCCGAGGTTCAGCAGCACATGATGATGCGGCGCCTGGTCGAGATCGGCGGCCAGCACGATCGGCGTGCCGGCCGCGTGCGCGCTGTCGACGCCGCAGTGCGGAATGAAATCGAGCGGCGAGAACGTCCAGAGCCGCTCGTCGAGCGCACGCAGGCGCGCGGGCTCCGCGAGCACGACGACCGGCTGCCCGGCCTGGTAGGCCTTGCGCAGCAGCCGGCATGCGTATGCGAGCGAATCGCCGACGTTCGAATGGAAATCGATTCGCGTCATTGCCCGCGTACCCGCATCGTCGTGAGACCTGCCATCACTGGCCGGCGCGGTCGATCAGGAACTGCGCGAGCAGCGGCACCGGACGGCCGGTCGCGCCCTTCGCCGCGCCACCCTTCCATGCGGTGCCGGCGATGTCCAGGTGCGCCCACGGATAGCTGTCGGTGAAGCGCGACAGGAAGCACGCCGCCGTCACGGCACCGGCCGGACGCCCGCCGATGTTCGCGATGTCCGCGAAATTCGACTTCAGCTGATCCTGGTACTCGTCGTCGAGCGGCATGCGCCATGCCGGATCGTTCGCTTCGCGCGATGCGTCGAGCAGTTCGCCAGCGAGTGCGTCGTCCTTCGAGAACAGGCCGCTGTTGTGGGCGCCGAGCGCGATCACGCAGGCGCCCGTGAGCGTCGCCACGTCGATCACCGCGGCCGGCTTGAAGCGCTCCGCATAAGTGAGCGCGTCGCACAGGATCAGGCGGCCCTCGGCGTCGGTGTTGAGCACCTCGATCGTCAGCCCCTTCATGCTGGTGACGATGTCGCCCGGCTTGGTCGCGTTGCCGCCCGGCATGTTCTCGCAGGTCGGCACGATCGCGACGACGTTGATCTTCAGGCCCATTTCGGCGACCGCACGCATCGTGCCGAGCACCGAACCCGCGCCGCACATGTCGTACTTCATCTCGTCCATGCCCTCGCCCGGCTTCAGCGAGATGCCGCCCGTGTCGAACGTGATGCCCTTGCCGACCAGCACGACCGGCGCGGCCTTCGCGGCGGCGCCCTGGTAGTGCAGCACGATGAACTGCGGCGGCTCGACCGACGCGCGCGCGACCGACAGGAACGAGCCCATCTTGAGCGCCTGGATCTGCTTCAGGCCGAGCACCTCGACCTTCAGACCCCAATCCTTCGCGATCTTCTTCGCGGTGTTGCCGAGATAGGTCGGCGTGCACACGTTGCCCGGCAGGTTGCCGAGGTCGCGCGTGAGATCCATCCCGTTCGCCAGCGCGACGGCCTGCTTGACCGCCAGCTTGGCGGCCTTCTCATCGGCCGGATCGACGCTGAACACGACGCGCTTGAGCGTGTGCGACGCCGGTTCCGGCTTGCTCTTCATCTGCGTGAAGCGGTAGGTCTCGTTGCGCAGCGCGAGAATCGCCGCCCGCACACCCCAGTCGGAGCCGCGCTCGTCGACCGGCAGTTGCGCGAGCGAGAACGTGACCTGGCCGACCTTGGTCGCGAGCAGCGCGCGCCATGCGGCCGTCACTGCGTCGTTGTAGGCTTTCTGATTGAAAGCATCCTGCTTGCCGAGGCCGACGAGCAGCACGCGCGATGCGCCGATGCCCGACACTTCGTGCAGGAACAGCGTCTTGCCGCGCTTGCCGTCCATGTCGCCGGCCTTCACCACGCGCGAGATCAGCCCCTTGGTGGCCGTGTCGATGTCGAGCGCCGCGCCCGAGAGAGTCTGCGCCTCGAAGATGCCGAGCACGATGCAGTCGGACTTCCCGGTCAGGAACCCCTTGGCCTCGCCTTTGCTCCAATCACAGCCTTTTATGCTAAAGTCCATCGCGCTTGTCCTCGGATAAAATCTGGGCTAAGGATGAAAGCCGCAATTATCCGCTATTTTTCCCGTGGCGGCGCGAGCGCTCCACCACGCGTGCGCAGCCTCCCGCCCTCTTCTCATCAAGAATGATCTTCGAACGCTCCCTCCAGCGCGAGCTTGCGTATACGGCTGGCGCCGTGTTCATGGTGCTGCTCACGATCATGCTCACGACGATGATGATCCGCATCGTCGGCTATGCCGCGTCCGGCGAAATCGATCCGCGCGACGTGCTCGTGCTGATCGGCCTGACCGTGATCGGCTACCTCGCCGTGATGCTCGTCGTCACGCTGTTCGTGTCGATCCTGTTCGTGCTGACCCGGTGGTACCGGGACTCCGAAATGGTGGTCTGGCTTGCATCCGGCGTGAGCCTCACGCGCCTGATCAAGCCGATCGGCGTGTTCGCCACGCCGATCGTCCTGCTGATCGCGTTCTTCGCGTTCGTCGGCTGGCCGTGGTCGAACCAGCAGAGCAAGATGATCAAGGCGCGCTTCCAGCAGCGCGACGAGATCTCGCTGCTCGCGCCGGGCCAGTTCCGCGAATCGGCCTCGAACCATCGCGTGTTCTTCATCGAGAAGATGTCGCCGGACCAGAGCAAGGTGCAGAACGTGTTCGTCACGTCGACCGAGAACGGCAAGGTCAACGTCGTCGTGTCGCACACCGGCCATACCGAAACGAAGGACGGAGATCGCTTCGTCGTACTGGAAGACGGCCGCCGCTACGACGGCACGCCCGGCCAGCCGAACTTCAAGATCATGGAGTTCCAGCGCTACGGCGTGAAGATCACGAGCACGCCGGTCACCAACGTGCCGACCACCAACAGCACGCCGACACCGGACCTGCTGCGCAACCCGACGCGCGACAACCTCGCGGAATTCGCGTGGCGCGCGGGGCTGCCGCTGATCGCGATCAACCTGATGGTGCTCGGCATTCCGCTGTCGTACCAGAACCCGCGCCGCAGCCGCACGATCAACCTCGTGATGGCCGTGCTGATCTACCTGACGTACTCGAACCTGCTGAACGTCGTGCAGGCACAGATCGAGCAGGGCAAGATGTCGTTCGGCGTCGGCCTCGTCGGCCTGCACCTGGTCGTCGCGGCGATCGTCGCGTTCATCTTCTGGTTGCGCGTGCGCAATCGTCCGCTGTTTACACGCGCGCTGTTCGGCCGCTCGGGAGCATGATCGATGCGGCTCTATGAAAAATACTTCGCGCGGCAGATCTACGTCACGTTCATCTTCATCCTGTTCGCGTTCTCGGGCCTGTTCTTCTTCTTCGACCTGATCAGCGAACTGAACTCGGTCGGGCACGGCAACTACAAGTTCGGCTACGCGGTGCTGCGCGTCGCGCTGCAGACCCCGTCGCGCTTCTACGAGATCATCCCGGTCGCCGCGCTGATCAGCGCGATCTACGTGTTCGCGCAGATGGCCGCGAACTCGGAATTCACGATCTTCCGCGTGTCGGGCCTCGCGACCAACCAGGCGCTGCGCTCGCTGCTGAAGATCGGCGTCCCGCTCGTGATCATCACCTACCTGATCGGCGAGTTCGTCGGCCCGTACGCCGACCAGCTGTCCGAACGCGTGCGGCTGCAGGCGCTCGGCGCGTCGGTGTCGTCGAACTTCCAGTCGGGCGTGTGGGTGAAGGACACGCTCGCGGCCCGCGAGAACGGCGAGCAGGTCACGCGCTTCGTGAACGTCGGCAGCCTGTCGCCCGACTCGACGATCAGCAACGTGCGCATCTACGAGTTCGACTCGAAATTCCAGCTGCAGAACGTGCGGATCGCGCAGACGGGCCGCTACGAGCCGCCCGGCCACTGGCTGCTCAAGGGCGTCACGGAAACCGAACTGACGCCGATCAAGCCAATCGGCGGCGAACCGGCCGACGCGCTGAACCCCGTGTACCGGTCGCAGCAGGTGACGCTGCCCGAATACCGGCTGCGCTCGGACCTGACGCCGCAGATCCTGTCGGTGCTGCTCGTGTCGCCGGAACGGATGTCGCTCATCAACCTGTTCCGCTACATCCAGCACTTGCGCGAAAACCAGCAGGACACGCAGCGCTACGACATCGCGCTGTGGCGCAAGCTGCTCTACCCGTTCGCGGTGTTCGTGATGCTCGTGCTGTCGCTGCCGTTCGCGTACCTGCACACGCGTGCCGGCGTGGTCGGCGTGAAGGTGTTCGGCGGCATCATGCTCGGCATGAGCTTCCAGCTGCTCAACACGCTGTTCTCGCACATCGGCACGCTGAACACGTGGCCCGCGCCGCTGACCGCGGCGACGCCGGGCCTCATCTATCTCGCGCTCGGCCTGTTCGCGCTCAAGTGGGTCGACCGGCACTGAGCGCGGTCACGACGGAGGCTTCGACATGAGTTCGCACGGCATCGTCCTGTTCGGCCACGGCGCACGCGATCCGCGCTGGGCCGAGCCGTTCGAGCGGCTCGCCGCGCGGCTGCGCGGGGCCGGCTCCCCTGCTCCGCACGTGTCGCTCGCGTTTCTCGAACTGATGACGCCGTCGCTCGATACGGCCGTCGCCGCGCAAGTCGCGGCCGGCTGCACGCGCATCACCGTGGTGCCCGTGTTCTTCGGTCAGGGCGGGCACGTCCGCCGCGACCTGCCGCAGCTCGTCGACGCGTGCCGCGCCACGCATCCGGGCGTCGAGATCCGTTGCGCGACGGCTGTCGGGGAAGACGACGGCGTGCTCGATGCGATCGCGCGCTACTGCATCGACCAGCTCGGCCGCGACGCGTAAGCGAATCGCTGATCGAAGCGGCGAGCCCAAACGAAAAAGCGCCGGCTTCGGAAGCCGGCGCTTTTTTTGCCTGCGGATCGCACGTTCGACTCAGGCCGCATCCTGCAACGCAGCGCCCTCTTTCGCGTGCCGCACGCGTTCGGCGAACGCATCGCCGATCATCAGCAGGCTCGGCTCCGCCGGGTCGAGCCACGCCTGCGCGCCGCCCGCCGCCATCTGCCCGAGCGTCAGCGTCAGCGTGCGCTCGCGCGCGGTGCTGCAAGCCTCGACGATCGCCACCGGCGTCGCGCTCGCACGGCCCGCGTCGATCAGTTCCTGCGCGATGCCCGGCGCACTGTCGCGGCCCATGTAGTAGACGATCGAATCGGCGCGCGCGGCCTCGCGAATCTCGTCGCTGCCCGGTGCGCGGCTGTGCGTCGCGAACGCGACGCTGCGCGACACGCCGCGCAACGTCAGCGAGCGCTTCAGCGTCGCCGCGCCGGCCAGCGCCGCGGTGATGCCCGGCACGACCTCGAAATCGATGCCCGCCGCTTCGAGCGCGCGCATTTCCTCTTCGGCGCGACCGAACAGCATCGGGTCGCCGCCCTTCAGGCGCACCACGCACGCGTGCTCGCGCGCCGCGTCGACGATCTGCTTGTTGATGAAATGCTGTGCGGTCGAACGCTGCCCGCAACGCTTGCCGACCGCGATCTTGCGCGCGTTCGGTGCGTAGTCGAGCATCGCCGGCTCGACGAGCGCGTCGTGCAGCACGACGTCGGCTTGCTCGAGCAGTCGCATGCCGCGCACCGTGATGAGGTCCGCGGCGCCCGGCCCTGCTCCGATCAGATATACCTTGCCCATGTTTGTCGCTTCGCTTGGGGTCCTGCTCGTGCGGACGGCCGGCCGGCCCGCGCCGCCGCGAGGGCGGCGCTGACCGCCGGTTAAGCCCGTTACGCCGAGAACGCCCGAATCATGCCGGCGGCGACCGTGTGGTGCGTCGCCTCGTCGATCAGCACGAACGCGCCCGTGCCCGGGTGCGCATCGTAGGTGTCGCAGACGATCGGCTTCTGCAGCGTCAGCGCGACGCGGCCGATGTCGTTCATCTT